>NZ_JAQGEI010000002.1 GCF_029017505.1 Sedimenticola hydrogenitrophicus | reverse complement strand
TACCCAAAACCCCAGCCGCTAACCCGGTTGGGGTTTTTTTATGGGCGAATTTATTGATTAACGACTCTTCTTTGGCCGCTGAATTTGGTAGAGTGCTGCAAGGAATTCCACGAGCCCACGCCCTATGATCGACTACGCCATCAAACCGCTTGCCCCGGGCGCCCATCAGTTTCAGGTTGACGTCACGATCCAGAGTCCCGATCCGGCCGGCCAACTGGTATCGCTGCCCGCCTGGATACCCGGCAGTTACATGATCCGGGACTTTGCCAAAAACATTGTGTCGCTCGGTGCCCGCAGTGGAGAGACGCCCCTGGAACTGGTGAAGTTGGATAAGCAGACCTGGCGGCTGCCAGTCTGTAGCGGTCCGGTGAAGATCAGTTATCAAGTCTATGCCTGGGACTTGTCGGTGCGCGGCGCCCATCTGGATACCACCCATGGTTTCTTCAATGGGACCAGTGTGTTCCTCAGGGTGCATGGCCAGGAGGAGCAGGCGTGCCTGGTGGATATCGCACCGCCGGACGGGGAGGCCTATGCGGACTGGCGCCTGGCCACCACCCTGACCTCCTGCGGTGCGCCACGCCTGGCGTTCGGGCTGTACGGGGCGGGCAACTACGACGAACTCATCGACCACCCGGTGGAGATGGGGCGCTTCAGCCACGCCGCGTTCGAGGTGGCCGGCGTGCCGCACGAGATCGTAATCAGCGGCAAACACTACGCCGACATGGAGCGCATCTGCGCCGACCTGCAGCGGATCTGCACCCAGCATGTGCAACTCTTCGGCGAATTGCCGGAGATGGAGCGTTACCTGTTCCTGGTGATGGCGGTGGGTGAGGGTTATGGCGGCCTGGAGCACCGCAGTTCCACCGCGCTGATCTGCAAGCGCGATGACTTGCCGCAGAAGCGGGTACCCGAGATGAGCGACGGCTATCGCCAGTTTCTCGGGCTCTGCAGCCACGAATATTTTCATCTGTGGAATGTGAAGCGCATCCGCCCGTTAAAACTGATGCGGGCGGATCTGACGCAGGAGGCCTACACCACACTGCTCTGGTTCTTCGAGGGGGTGACCTCCTATTATGATGACCTGGCGCTGGTAAGGTCTGGCTGTATCGACCCGCGCGCCTATCTGGAGTTGCTGGCGAAGACCATCACCCGCGTCTACCGCTCGGGCGGTCGCCGCAAACAGTCGGTCGCGGATTCCAGTTTCGACGCCTGGACCAAGTTTTACAAACAGGATGAAAATGCCCCCAATGCGATCGTCAGCTATTACACCAAAGGGGCCCTGATCGCCCTGCTCCTGGACCAGATCATCCGGCGCGACACGGCCGGCCGGCAATCCCTGGATGACATCATGCGGGTGCTCTGGCAGCGCTATGGGCGACGCGACATCGGGCTGGGCGAGGACGAGGTGGAGCGTGTGACAGCGGAGCTGACCGGCCTGGACCTGAAGGGGTTCTTCGACCGCGCCGTGCGCGGTTGTGAGGAGCTCGAGCTGGCGCCCGCGCTGGATCGGGTGGGTATCGGATTCAGCCTGCGGCCGGCGCGCGGAGCGGCGGATCAGGGTGGCGTGAAGGAGCCCGCGCAGGAGAAGGAGCCGGCCGCCCCGCGCCTGGTGCTGGGCGTGGCGACCAGGAGCGAAGGCCGGGATGTGGTGATAGCCAATGTCTTCGACCAGGGCGCTGCGCAGCTCGCCGGGATATCGGCGGGTGACGTCTTGATCGCGATCGATGGCCTGCGCGTGACGGAAGCCAATATGGATAACCTGATGGCCCGGGCGATCAATGGCACACCGCTGGAGGTCCACGTTTTCCGTCGCGATGAATTGATGCGCTTTGAGGTGACCCCATTACCCGCCGTCGCCGATACCTGTGAGCTCTGGATCAGGGAGCCGGTGGACAAGCCGACCGTTGATTGTCGGCAGGCCTGGTTGTCCGCCGTGCAGGCGTCGGCCTAACAAGTATTGGCGTCGGAGTGAGATGATGAGCAGTCGGCAACAGTTATTACAGCTCCTGGTGGATGGCCGGTGGCATTCGGGGGAGGACCTGGCCCGGCGGCTGGGCCTGAGTCGGACCGCCGTATGGAAACAGCTCGGCCTGTTGCGTGACCAGCTGGGCCTGAATATCCATTCGGTGCGTGGCCGCGGTTACCGGTTGCCGGAGAAACTGGAGCTGCTGGAAGCCGGGCGCATCCGCGATGCCTTGGCGGAATCGACCCATGACTGGATAGGCCACATAGAGATACACGACAACATCGCCTCCACCAACAGCCACCTGATGGAACAGGCCGCCGGCCAGTTGCAGAGCGGCCATGTCTGCCTGGCGGAACGGCAGAGTGACGGCCGCGGCAGACGCGGGCGCCACTGGGTCTCCCCGTTTGGCCGCAACATCTACCTGTCGCTGTTCTGGGAATACGGGCTGGCCCCGGCGGCATTGTCCGGCCTCAGTCTGGTGGCGGGGCTGGCCGTGATACGGGCATTGCGCCAACTCGGGATCGGTGAAATCGGCCTGAAGTGGCCGAATGACATACTCTACGGTAACCGGAAGCTGGCGGGCCTGCTGCTGGAGGTGGTCGGCGAGCAGACCGGCCCCAGCCGCGTCGTGCTGGGCCTGGGTATGAATGTAAGGCTTAGCGAGGCCGAAGGGGAGTCGATCGATCAGCCCTGGGTGAGCCTGTCGCAGCTGCCCGGCGGCGCGGCACTCTCGCGCAACCGGATAGTCGCCGCGCTGCTGGATAACCTGGTCGCCGTATTGTCGCAGTTCGAAGCGCAGGGCCTGGCGGCGATGATTCCGGAGTGGCGTCAGTATGACCTGTATCACGGCCAGCGGGTGATCCTGCAGCTGGGCGCACGGCAGATCGAGGGGATCCACCGGGGGGTGGAGCCGAGCGGGGCGCTGCTGCTGGAGACGGCGGAAGGGATACGCGCCTACCATGGGGGGGAAGTTTCGCTGCGACCGGTCTAAGGTCCAACGAACGGATGCCTGATGAAAAACACCTGCATACTCCTCATCGATATCGGTAACACCAACCTGAAATGGTCACTGCTCGAGGCGGGGCGGCTATCGCCCAGCAAGGCGGAAAAGCATCGCGGCGTCGCGCCCGATCGATTGGCGGCGGCGTGCTGGGGCGACCTCCAAGCGCCCGATGCCATCTACCTTGCCAACGTGGCCGGCGCCGACCTGGAGTCTGGCCTGACAAGCTGGATGCAGGGCGGATGGGGCCGGACCCCGCATCCGGTGCGGCCCGTGGCTCAGGCGCAGGGCGTCAGCAACGGCTATCTGGAGCCCGGCCAACTGGGCGTCGATCGCTGGCTGACCCTGCTGGCGGTACGCCAGCAGGAGGCCGGCGCGGTCTGCATTGTCGACTGCGGTACCGCAATCACCCTGGACCTGATGGACAGTCAAGGCCGTCATCATGGCGGATTGATCCTGCCGGGGCTGGAGCTGATGCGGGAATCTCTCCTGCAGCAGACGCGCATCCCCCGGGTCGACCAGGCGGTGGTGGAATCCCTGTTTGCCCGGGATACCGCCTCCGCGGTGGCCTCGGCGGCGGCCAACGCGGCCGCCGCCCTGATCGAGAGAAGCATGCGCCAGGCGGCGGAGCGTTGCGGTGAACCCGCCAGTCTGATCCTCACCGGCAGTGACGCGGGGCGTATTTCGGTGCAGTTGGATATCCCCTTCCGGATCGATCATGAGCTGGTGATGAAGGGGCTGGTGGCCATCGCGGAGGCGGCAGGGTAAGTGCGATGAGATGGCTGTTCATGCTACTGCTGTCAGCGAACATGGTCATCCTGGGTTGGGGCGTACAACGCAATCCGCAGGCCACGGTGGCCCGGCCGTTGGCGAAAAAACCGGCCATCGGTAACCTGCGGTTGCTCTCGGAAGTGCCCCCATCCGAGGCGGATGCAAAGCCCGCCATGCCGGCGGTCGACGCCGAGGAGTCGGTGGCGGAGTTCGCGGCCCCCACGCCTCCGGAACTAGAGGTCCCGCCGCGGGAGGAGCAATCCCAGCTGCGGCCGGTCGAGCGGCCAGCGGTCGACCAGGAACTGCCGCCGCCCAGTACGGATTTCCAGGACAACGTCCCGGAGGTCGCCGACAGCGAGCCCGCGGCCGAACTCCCCGACGACCAGGAACCCGCCGCGCCGGCCGCCCCCGAGCCGCCGCCTGAACCCAAACCTGTGGTGCTGGTCTGCGGCGCCTTCGGCCCCTTTGAGCGCGGCGCCGAGGCGCGGGCGCTTGCCGAGTCCCTGGCCAGCCAGGGCATGGAAACCTCGCTGCGCCGGGACTCCATGGAGAAGCCGACCGGCTACTGGGTGATGATCCCGCCGCTGCCGAACCGCCAGGCAGCAATAGAGAAGGTCGAACAGCTGCGCGCCAGCGGCATCGAGGACGTGCGCCGTTTTGTTAAGGGTGACCAGGTAAACGGCATCTCCCTGGGGGTATTCTCGACCCATAAAAACGCCCAGAACCGGCAGCGGGCGATAGCGGACAAGGGGCACAGAACCAGCGTGGTGCCGCGGCTGGTCACGGTTCCCGCCCACTGGGTGGATTACCGCGCGGACCAGGCCAGGGTGGCCAAAACCGTGGCCAGGATAAGGGAAAGCCGGGACGCGGTAATAAATGAACAATACCCCTGTCCGCGCGTTGTCACATCCGGTGGGATCTTCTAGAATAGGCCCTCCAAATTTTGGCTGGCGTAGCTCAGTTGGTAGAGCAGCTGATTTGTAATCAGCAGGTCGCGGGTTCGACTCCTGTCGCCAGCTCCATATCCCTTATCCTTCCCGAATAGGCAGATAGTACATTTCAAACAATGGCTTAACGCTGTGATCTGATGCCATCCACATTTTCCATTTTATCGCCGTGGTTTTGGCGAGCGGTACGGTGTTGAAATATCTTTAAAAAAGACGCAGGAAACTTTACCACTAGGCCGGGGTTTCAGGTTAAAATAACCGGCTATTTATGGCTGGGTTGCCTTGGCGCTGCTTTCTGACGGAGGCCGTGGCGGTCCATCTCGTGCTGCCACCAGCATCTGGCACGTTTATCATATTTTGTCGTCTGGTCCGCAGATCGCCCGGACCGGGGGCGCAGATGGGGAGGTCCGGTGGATGGGGGAATCGCCCCGCTATCCCGCCTCCTGGGTAATGTGTGTTGGTGGTCGCCAGATACTTACATTTAATGTCTAACTCTAGAGTACGAACATGACAGATCTAAGCCTTTACCGAAATATCGGTATCTTCGCTCACGTAGATGCTGGTAAAACGACCACCACCGAGCGCATCCTGAAGTTGACAGGAAAGATCCATAAGCTCGGTGAAGTTCACGATGGTGAATCCACCATGGACTTTATGGACCAGGAGTCTGAGCGCGGTATTACCATCCAGTCTGCCGCCACCTCCTGCTTCTGGAAGGAGCACCGGTTCAATGTCATCGACACCCCGGGACACGTGGATTTCACCATCGAGGTGTACCGCTCGCTGAAGGTTTTGGACGGTGGCGTGGGTGTGTTCTGCGGCTCCGGCGGCGTGGAGCCGCAGTCAGAGACTAACTGGCGCTATGCCAATGAGTCCGAAGTGGCCCGACTCATCTTCGTCAATAAACTGGACCGGCTGGGTGCGGATTTCTACCGTGTCGTGAAGCAGATCAAGGATGTACTGGCCGCCAACCCGCTGGTGATGGTGCTGCCAATCGGTACCGAGGATCAGCTCAAGGGCGTGGTCGATCTGCTGACCCGCAAGGCCTGGATCTGGGATGAGAGCGGCGACCCGATGAACTATGAGCTGCAGGGCGTGCCTGCCGACATGGTCGATCAGGTCGAAGAGTATCGCCAGATGCTGGTCGAGACTGCGGTGGAGCAGGATGACGACCTGATGGAGAAGTACCTGGAGGGCGAGGAGCCGTCGATTGATGATTTGAAGCGCTGTATCCGCAGGGGCACCATCAAGCTGGACTTCTTCCCGACCTACTGCGGATCCGCCTTTAAAAACAAGGGGATGCAGCTGATCCTCGACGCCATTATTGACTATCTGCCGAATCCCACCGAGGTTGAGCCTCAGCCAGAGGTTGACCTGGAAGGTAACGAGACCGGTGGCCTGGCGATTGTCGATCCCGCCAAGCCTCTGCGTGCCTTGGCCTTCAAGATCATGGATGACCGGTTTGGTGCGCTGACCTTCGTCCGTATCTATTCCGGGACGATGAACAAGGGCGACACGGTGCTCAACACCTTCACCGGCAAGACCGAGCGTATCGGCCGTATCGTCGAGATGCATGCCGACTCCCGTGAAGAGCTGAGCCGGGCCCAGGCCGGTGACATCGTCGCCGTCGTCGGCATGAAGAATGTCAAGACCGGACACACCCTGTGCGATCCGAAAAATCCCGCCACCCTGGAGCCGATGGTGTTCCCGGCCCCCGTTATCGCCATCGCCATCGCGCCGAAGGACAAGGCGGGCGTCGAGAAGATGGGTATCGCCCTGAACAAGATGGTGCAGGAGGATCCCTCCTTCTATGTCGAGACCGACGAGGACAGCGGCGAGACCATCCTCAAGGGCATGGGCGAGCTGCATCTGGACATCAAGATCGACATCCTGCGCCGTACCCATGGTGTGGATGTGACCGTCGGCAAGCCCCAGGTGGCCTACCGCGAGACCATCACCCAGCGGGTGGAAGACAGCTACACCCACAAGAAACAGTCCGGTGGTTCCGGTCAGTTCGGTAAGATCGACTACATCATCGAGCCGGGCGAACCCGGCAGCGGCTTCCAGTTCGAGTCGGTGGTGGTCGGTGGTAACGTGCCGAAAGAGTACTGGCCGGCCATCCAGAAGGGCTTTGCCACCAGTATGGACAAGGGTGTCCTGGCCGGCTTCCCCTGTCTGGACGTGAAGGTGACGCTGACGGATGGTGGTTTCCATGCGGTTGACTCCTCGGCCATCGCGTTCGAGATCGCGGCCCGCGGCGCCTATCGTCAGACCATTCCCAAGGCGGGTCCGCAGCTGATCGAGCCGATCATGAAAGTGGACGTCTACACCCCGGAAGATCACGTGGGCGATGTGATCGGCGATCTGAACCGTCGCCGTGGCATGATCAAGTCCCAGGATACGGCGGCTACCGGCATCCGTATCAAGGCCGAGGCGCCGCTGAGCGAGATGTTCGGCTATATCGGCGATCTGCGCACCATGACCTCCGGCCGTGGCCAGTTCTCGATGGAGTTCTCCCACTACCTGCCTTGTCCCAGGAACGTCGCTGAAGAGGTGATCAAGGAGACCCTGGAAAGAAAGAAATAAGCGGTACAATCAAGGCCGGGCGACGTTGGTCGCCCGGCCTTTTTTTATTCAGGGACGGAATTATGCCGCGAATGCGGGAGCGGATGTTATTTCGCGATTCCAGCCTCCCCTCTTCCCGCCCGCCCGCCCGGCGACGGCCAGTGGTTACCGGTTTCGACGCCTGTCCACTATCATCAGGCAGTAGCGGTTGCCGGAGGGCGCCCTTCAACACCCCGCCGGGTCCCGGCGTGTCCCGAATCCAGGGGATTTGAGATCCTAAAGTTTTTGCTGCCCAGGAGCGGTGGATTTTGATGCACGCTGGTTTTCGCCTATGATGCCTGGGTCAGGGGAGCTTTGGGGAAGCGCATTTTGTTCTGTACAGCCATCTTATCCGCACGCTCAGTCCGCCGGGCGGCACTGCCGGGAACTCCAGCATGAGTGACGATGCGCGCGGCAATCAAACCATACTGACGATCGATGATGAACCGGCGATCAGGGAGAGCTTCCATCTCTATCTTGAGGATTACGGCTATACGGTGCTGGAGGCGGAGAACGGCAGGATCGGCATAGCACTGTTCGAATCCCTGCATCCGGACCTGGTGCTGGTGGATCTGCGGATGCCGGAGATGGACGGTCTGCAGGTGTTGGCGCATGTGGTCAGCCACGCCCCGGACACGCCGATTATCGTGGTCTCGGGAACCGGCGCCATCGACGATGCCATTGAGGCGCTGCATCTGGGCGCCTGGGACTACATGCTGAAGCCGGTTCAGGATCTTTCGGTGCTGCTGCACGCGGTGAGAAAAAACCTGGAGCGTAGCCGGCTGACCCGGGAGAACCGGGCCTACCAGCAGCATCTGGAGGAACAGGTCAGAAAACGCACCGAACAGCTGCAGCTTGCCAATGAGGAGATGCGTGAGGCGAACCGGCTGCTGAAGCAGAGTGAGGAGAAATACCGCTCGATTTTCGAGAGCCTGACCGATGTCTATTTCCAGGTGGATCTTGACGGCTTTGTTGAAGAGATATCACCCTCCATTGCCCGCAACCTGAACTATCAGCGCGAGCAGATGCTGGGCCGCCGGCTGTGGGATCTGGTTGCCGATCCCGCGCACGGCGACATGCTGCTGGCGCGGCTTGAGCAGGCGGGTATGGTGACCGATTATGAGGTGTCGCTGGTGGACCGTGAGGGCTCGAAACGGCCCTGCGCCATCACCGCCACCCGTGAGCACTCCCCGGCCGGCAATGGGCGCATCTACGGGGTGTTCCGGGATGTGACGGAGCGCAAGCAGGCGGAGGCGAAGATCGAGCATCAGGCCTATCACGACAGCCTGACCCAGCTGCCCAACCGGAACCTGCTGCTGGATCATCTGGAGCTGGCGCTGAATCGGGCCAAACGCCATGGCTACGAAGGCGCGCTGCTGCTGATTGACCTGGATCGTTTCAAGACCATCAATGATTCACTCGGCCACAGCGTGGGCGATCAGCTGCTGTGTGAGGTTTCAGCACGATTGGCCGGGGTGCTGGGCGAAGCGGACACCGTGGCGCGCATCGGTGGCGATGAGTTTGCCGTGCTGTTGTCGGATATTGGCCGTGATACCCAGGCCACGGCGAAACGGGCGCAGGGTATTGCCGAGAAGATCCGCCAGGTGCTTTCCCATCCGCTACGCATCCGGGATCACGAACTCTACATCACCCCGAGTATCGGCATCACCCTGTTTCCGATGCAGCAGGAGGATGCGGATGCGGTGCTGCGGCATGGTGATACCGCCATGTATCAAGCCAAGGCGGCGGGGCGCAATGCCATTCGCTTTTTCCTCCCGGGAATGCAGGTGGAGGCCGACGAACGGCTGGGTCTGGAGAAGGATCTGCGGCTGGCGGTCGCCAACGACCAGCTGAAGCTCTATTTTCAGCCGCAGATCGATGCGACCGGTGCCGTGTGCGGCGCCGAGGGGTTGCTGCGTTGGGAGCATCCGCAACACGGGATGATCACGCCGGACCGATTTATTCCACTCGCCGAGGAGACCGGGCTGATCCTGCCGATCGGCGACTGGGTGTTGCGGACCGCCTGTCGGCTGATCACCCGCTGGAGCGCCAGCGAGCTGGGGGCGTCACTGCGGCATATCGCGGTCAATGTCAGCCCTTGGCAGTTCAGGCAGCCGGACTTCCCGTGGCAGGTGGCGCGCATTCTGGCCGAGACCGGCGCCGACCCCAGTTGGCTGGGGCTGGAGCTGACCGAGGGGGTGGTGATTGACAACGTGGCCGATACCGCGGAAAAGATGGCCTCCTTCAAGTCGCTGGGAGTGAGGATCTCCATCGATGATTTCGGTACCGGCTACTCCTCCCTCGCCTACCTTAAGAAGCTGCCGCTGGATATCCTGAAGATCGACCGGAGTTTTGTCGAAGAGGTGACGGAGGATGAGAGCAACGCGGCAATCGTTGAAACCATCATTGCCATTGCCGATCACCTGGGACTGGAAGTGATCGCCGAAGGTGTCGAGACCCGGGGTCAGCTGGAATTTCTCCAGCAGAAGGGGTGCGGCCGCTATCAGGGCTACTATTTCAGCAGGCCGCTGCCGGTAGAGCAGTTCGAGCGCTACCTGGCGGAGCAGATCAGTAGCAGGGAGGCCTCCGGTGTCAACTGAACCGTTCCGTATTCTCGTCATTGATGATGAGGCGTCCATCCGGGAGAGTCTCTGCGCGTTTCTCGAAGACCACGATTATGCCGTGGAGTCGGCCGAGAGCGCCGAAGAGGCGCTGGAGATGCTGCAGCGGACGCGCTTTGACCTGGCGATCGTGGATATGCGCCTGCCCGGGGAAAGTGGTGATGTGTTTATCGTCAAGGCGGCGCAGCTGCTGCGGGATCTGCGCTTCCTGATACATACCGGCTCGGTTGAGTTCCATCTGACCGAGGCGTTGAAAAAACAGGGTATTACCACCGAGCATGTCTACCTCAAGCCGCTGAATGACCTTACTGTCCTGGTGGAAGGTGTACGGAAGCTGCTGAATGAAAAGCGCTGAGCAACAGAGACACTGCGGCGCATCTCCCCGGCGCGCCTGGCCGCGTTTGACCGGAGCGATCTCCAGCGGAACCGCCCTGTCGAAGGGGATCGGTGTGGCGCGGGGACGGAACAGGGAAACGGGGCATCCCGGGAGTTATCCGAGCCACGCGCGGGTGGTGTGACCATGTACACCATTGCCGTTTTCAACCCCCAGCAGGGGGTCGGAAAAACCTCCGTCACCATCAACCTCGGACATGCCCTGGCCTTGGCCGGCCATCAGGTGATCCTGGTGGATCTGGACCCCGCCGGCGACCTGACAACGGGGCTGGGCCTGTTCCGCCAGCCCACCCAGGGGATAGACCGGGCGTTGCTTGAGGCGGCCGATCTGGAGTCGCTGGCGATCAGTACCCGGGATGAGTTGCGCCTGATCCCCGCCGGTGCCAGACTGGCGGAGCTTGAGCAGGGGGATCAGTCCGGTATGCAGCGCGGGCTGTTGCTGCAGCGGGCACTCTCCCGGGGCATGGCCGGGCAGGAATACATGCTCATTGATTGCCCGTCATCTTCCGGGCTGTTGGTGGCGAACGCGCTGCTGGGGGTCGACATGGCACTGTTGCCGGTGACGGGTGACGACAGTGGCGCCGCCGCCCTGCCGCATCTGCTGGAGACGGTCAGGCGGTTCGGCGCCGCCAGGGGGCGGGGGCTGGAATATACCCTGTTCATGAATCGCATCCCGGTACGGCGGCGTCTGACCGGGGTGGCGGCATCCAGGTTCTCCAGTCTCGCGCCGGGACATTTTTTAAAGTCGGTGATCTGCCAGTCGGATCTGATCAGCGCCGCCAGAGCTATCGGCAGGACCGTGTTTGAGTATCGTCCCAACGGTCGCGCCACCAGCGATTTTCGACAACTGGCCGCCGAGCTGCTGAAGCGCGTCGCCGCTGGCTGAAAGAGCGGTGCCGGTGGTTTCATTAGCGTGTAATATGACCACCTGAACGGTGCGGTCCAGGGTAATCCGGAGAAACGGGATGAGTATTACGGCGGTAGAGTCAGCGGACAAGCGGCAGATCCTGCTCAAGGTGGCGGGGCGGTTCGATTTCTCCAGTCATTATGAGTTCTCGACCGCCTACAAACAGTATCCGAAAGGTACCCGGCAATTCGTGGTCGACCTGGCCGATACCGAGTATATGGACAGCTCCTCCATGGGCATGCTGTTGCAGCTGAAGGAGCATGCCAGCGGTGAAACGCCGGTCTCCCTGATCAATGCCAACGATGCCGTCAGGGAGATCCTGCAGATTGCCAACTTTGACAAGTTGTTTAGCATCACCTGAATCACCGCGCTGGCCCGGGCGCCCGGGATCGTGGGGATTTGCCCGGGCGGCGCCACATTTCTTGCCCACGGCCGGTGAAACAGGCCGCTGCAGGCTAGAAACTGACCGCCAATTACCCTATCCTTGCCCTTTTTCTGTCGGGGCACTCCAGCATGGGTTTTAAATGTGGCATCGTCGGCTTGCCGAACGTGGGCAAATCGACTCTTTTCAATGCGCTGACACGCGCCACCATCGCGGCGGAAAACTACCCCTTCTGTACCATTGATCCCAATGTGGGCGTGGTCCCGGTGGCGGACCCCCGGCAGAACGAGCTGGCCAAAATCGTCAAGCCGCAGAACATCATCCCCACCACCATGCAGTTCGTCGATATCGCCGGGCTGGTGGAGGGCGCCTCACGGGGCGAGGGGCTGGGTAACAAGTTTCTCGCCAATATCCGTGAAACCGACGCCATCTGTCATGTCGTGCGCTGTTTCCATGATGACGACGTGGTCCATGTCGCGGGCAAGATCGATCCCCTGTCGGATATAGAGATCATCAACACCGAACTGGCCCTGGCCGATATGGAGTCGGTGGAGAAGGCGCTGCTCAAGGCGGCCAAGCAGGCCAGGACCGGTGACAAGCAGGTGCTGGCGCAGAAAGAGCTGCTGGAGCTGGTCAAGGCGCACCTGGATACCGGGGAGCCGGTGCGCGCCATGGATCTCAACCGCGAGCAGAAACTGGCCCTGCGCGACCTGCACCTGTTGACCGTCAAGCCGACCCTCTATATCGCCAACGTGGCCGACGACGGGTTTGTCGACAATCCGCTGTTGCAGGCGGTCGAGGCGCTGGCTGAAAGGGAAGGCGCGGGCGTGGTGGCGGTCTGCGCAGCGATCGAGGCGGAACTGGCGGAGCTGGATGACGAGGCGCGCCAGGAGTTTCTTGCCGACATGGGGCTGGAAGAGCCCGGACTGGACCGGGTGGTGCGAGCCGGTTATCGCCTGCTCGGCCTGGAGACCTACTTTACCGCCGGGGTGAAGGAGGTACGCGCCTGGACCATCCCCGTGGGGGCTACGGCACCGCAGGCGGCCGGGGTCATCCACAGCGATTTTGAACGTGGGTTTATCCGCGCCGAGGTGATCGCCTATGCGGATTTCATCGCCTGTAAAGGGGAACAGGGGGCCAAGGAGGCCGGCAAGTTGCGGCTGGAGGGCAAGGACTACGTGGTCCAGGACGGCGATGTGATCCACTTCCGCTTCAACGTCTGAGGAGGCCCGCCGGAAATATTGATATATCGTGACTACTCACCCGATCTGAAAGTGATTGGCCTGCCTTGCCGGCCTCACGCGATGGCTGGATCAAGATCGGCCAACAAGGCAGGCAAATCACCCCGGGAATAGTTACGATATATCAGGCGGATAAGCGGATTGTTCCGGGGTTTTCGCGGTCCACGGCATGTTTTGAATTGACACGCGCAGGCAGCCCCGGTATATTTCCCCGCCTTCCGGCTACGTAGCTCAGTTGGTTAGAGCGACGGACTCATAACCCGTAGGTCGGTGGTTCAATTCCACCCGTAGCCACCAGATGAAAGCCCCAAGGCAGTGCCTTGGGGCTTTTTTTTACCCGGGAAAGATCGTCCCATGCCGAGCGGCTGAAAACAGGGTGAACAGCCGATATAGCGTATTCACCACGGCGCAGGAAAGTCAGCGGGCTGGCTTGAAGCTGAATTTCTGTCCGCCGACCGTTGCCTCATACATCAGGCCGCCCTTGGGCATGGTGAAGATGGCCACCCCGTTGTCATAGTCCGCATCCGCGGATGCGCCCGCGGTCACCGCCACGGCGGATGCCTGGGCGTTGAACTCAAAGTTGCCGCTGGTGAAATCCTCCAGCGCGCGCTTGTCCTTGAAGAAGATGATCTCGGTGTAGGCCTGGCCACCCAGCTGGAAGCCGATAGTGATCTGCGAGAGGCTCGAGGTGCCGATGAAGCGCCCCTGTCGATAGACTTCACCTTCGCCGTAGGCACCCCCCAGTCCTATGCCGGCCTTGCCGACCGTGGGGAAGATGGCATAGCCGTAGGCCTTTTTGAAAAACAGTTTCATACCAGGGTCTTTGGACTTTAACCGGGTTATCGCCTCGTCCACGGCGCGGTTGCCGGTGTTGCTTTTGCTGGCGTCGGTATCCTCTCGCGGGTCCCATCCGGCATTGGCCGGAGGGGTCAAGGGCAGAAAGATGAGTGTGAGCAGGGTAAACAGCGTGGCGAAACTTCTGCGATTCATAAATCATCCTGGGTTGTTTTTTTATTCCTCTCCATTTAAGCACAGAACCGGGGTCGGCAGCTGTACGCAGCCAGCAATACGGGATTCTTCGTCTCGGAGTTGAGCAGTTATATTTCTGCGGGGTGGAAACTTTTCCCGTCATTTCCGGTCTCTATTACTGATGTCGGCAGTTTTCGGTCGGCATGAGCGAATGAAGTGTACTTTTGTTCATTTAGGACTCCCCTTCAGGCATGTAAGTCTGATTTAACGCCGCCCTCTCCCCGGGCGGTTTTTTTTGTCCAGGGATGCGCGGGATCGACGTGGCATTCCGGTGCGCACAAAAACAGTGCGTAAATCGGACATATCCGCCTCTTAACTGTGCATGCTCTGCCTGTTTTAAGTGCGCGTACAAGCTATCATATTGATATCTTTATTATTATTCTATGGGCACGAATTGTGCATGATTTGGCGGCAATCTGTCGGCTGAGGTTGATGGTTTCCGCTTTTTTATGCAATGGCACTGATCGTGGGTGCCGTTTTTTATGCTTGGGAGAATGTAATGAGAAAACCTCTATTGATCGCGTCCCTGTCGGGGCTTCTGCCCGGACTGGTTCAGGCTGAGGAGGCAGCCCTGAACAGTGCCAACACTGCATGGATACTCACAGCGACGGCCCTGGTCCTGTTTATGACGCTGCCTGGCCTGGCGCTGTTTTATGGTGGCCTGGTCAGAACCAAAAATGTGCTCTCCGTGCTGATGCAGTGCTTTGCCATAGCCGGCGCGGCGTCCATTATCTGGCTGGTGTTCGGCTACAGCCTGGCCTTTGGTGAGGGGAATGGCTGGATCGGCGATTTCAGCAAGGTGATGCTGGCGGGGGTTGGTCGTGAATCGCTGGTCGGGGATATCCCCGAGTCGCTGTTCATGCTGTTTCAGATGACCTTTGCCATTATCACCCCGGCACTGATCATCGGCGGTTACGCCGAACGGATGAAATTCTCCGCCATGCTGCTGTTCAGCTGCATCTGGCTGGTGCTGGTGTATGCCCCGATCACGCACTGGGTCTGGGGTGGTGGCTGGCTGCAGCAGTTGGGCCTGTTCGATTTCGCCGGCGGTGTGGTGGTGCATATCACGGCGGGCGTGGCGTCCCTGGTGGCGGCCGTTGTGCTGGGGCCGCGCAACGGGTTTCCCACCACCGCGATGCCGCCACACAACCTGCCCATGACCGTGACCGGTGCCGGCATGCTCTGGGTGGGCTGGTTCGGGTTCAACGGCGGCAGTGCCCTGGCGGCCAATGGGGATGCCGCCATGGCCATGTTGGCCACGCATATTTCGGCGGCGGCGGGCGCCATGACCTGGTCGGTGATCGAGTGGAAACGTTTCGGCAAGCCGAGCGTGCTGGGCGCGGTCACCGGCATGGTGGCGGGCCTGGGCACCATTACCCCGGCCTCGGGCTTTGTCGGCCCCGGCGGGGCGCTGTTGATCGGCCTGCTGGCCGGTGGCGTCTGCTTCACCGCGACTCAGTACATCAAACGGGTGCTCAAGATCGATGACTCGCTGGATGTGTTTCCGGTGCACGGCATTGGCGGCATCATGGGCACCCTGCTGGCGGGTGTCCTCTCCTCGACCGAGCTGGGTGTCTTCAGCGGTTATGGCTTCGCCGACGGCATCGACAGCATGGGGGGGCAGGTCTCGGTCCAGTTGATCGGCGTGGGGGTCGGGGTCCTGTTTACCGCTGTGGGCACCTACCTGATCATGAAGCTGGTTGGCGTGCTGACCGGTGGATTGCGTGTCACTGACGAGCAGGAGGTGGAAGGCCTGGATACCGTCAGCCATGAAGAGTCCGCTTATAACGATTGATCGGCCTGGCCCGGATCGGACTGTATCGGGGCGGTGCCACCGGCACCGCCCCGATGAACCGTCGCTCCGGGTATCTCACGCCACCCCACCGCGGGTCGCTCACTGGAAGAATCGGCGCACCACATGCTTTTCCAACTCCACCAGGAAGAACAGCAGCACGCCCGCGGCAATGATTCGCAGCCAGGACTCGATCGGCAGTGGTGCGGAGTGGAAGAACAGCTGCATCAGCGGTAGATAGGTGTACAGCATCTGGAACAGTGAGACGATGAGGATGGCCAGCAGGACATAGCGGCTACCCAGCAGACCGTCGCGGTTGAGAACCGAGGCAATGATATAGCGGGCGTTGAGCAGATAGAATATCTCCGCCACCACCAGGGTGTTCACCGCCACGGTACGCGCGGTCTCGATACTGGCGCCGGCGTTGTGCTCCCAGATAAACAGCCCGAAGGTGGCCAGCACCATCAGCACGGACACATACAGGATCCTCCAGACCATGAAGGGAGAAAGCAGCGAGTCCCGGGCGTCCCGCGGGCGGCGCTGCATGATATTGGCCTCGGCCGGCTCAAAGGCCAGGGAGAGGGCCAGGGTCACGGCGGTGATCATGTTGACCCAGAGGATCTGGGCCGCCGTCACCGGCAGCAGTTGCCCGAAGGCGATCGCGGCGAGAATGGTCAGCGCCTCGCCGCCGTTGGTCGGCAGGATGAACAGGATGGACTTCTTGATATTGTCATAGACGGTCCTGCCCTCCTCGATCGCCTTGACGATGGAGGCGAAGTTGTCATCGGCCAGCACCATTTCCGCAGATTCCTTGGCGGTTTCACTGCCCTTGATCCCCATGGCGACGCCGATGTCGGCCCGCTTCAGGGCGGGGGCGTCATTCACCCCGTCACCGGTCATGGCCACCACCAGGCCATCCTGCTGCAGCGCCTTGACCAGGCGCAGCTTCTGCTCCGGACTGGTGCGGGCAAAGATATTGCTGTCTCTGACCCGCTCCCTGAGCCGCTCCTCGTCCATCGACTCCAGTTCCGCGCCGGTGAGTGAGGTGTCGGCGTCCCTGATACCCATGCTTTTGGCGATGGCCCGGGCGGTGGTGGCGTGGTCGCCGGTGATCATCTTGACCTGGATGCCGGCCGTGTAGCAGCGCGCGATCGCCTCGATGGCCTCGCTGCGCGGCGGGTCGACTATACCCATCAGCCCCAGCAGGGTCAGGTCGCCCTCGACATCCTGGAAATTCAGCACCCGCTGCTGCGCATCGGTCGGGCGCATGGCGATGGCCAGGGTGCGCTGTCCGCGGGCGGCGATGGTCTCGGTCTGTGCGTCCCAGAACAGTGGATCGATCGGTTGCGGGCCGTCGGCGCTGTACTGGTTGGTGCAGCGGGGCAGGATGGTTTCGCTGGCCCCCTTGATGTAGATACAGCCCCGTCCGCTGTGGTCATGGTGCAGGGTGGCCATGAAGCGGTGCTCCGATTCGAACGGGATCACATCCGTGCGCGGCATCTGCTCGGCCAACTGGCTCGGGTCATAACCGCCCTTCATGCCCAGCACCACGAGGGCGCCTTCCATCGGATCACCATGCAGTTGCCAGCGCCCCTCCTTTTCCGTCATCGTGGCATCGTTACAGAGCACCACGGCACGGCAACAGGTGCTGAGCAGGGGGTGGGCGGGATCCCAGGGGGTCCCCTCCCGGTCGACAAAGCCCCCGCGTGGGTCATAGCCGCTGCCCTCCACATCGAGGGAGGCCTCGGCGAACACCAGCGACTGCACCATCATTTCGTTGCGGGTCAGGGTGCCGGTCTTGTCGGAACAGATCACATTGACCGAACCGAGGGTCTCCACCGCCGGCAGGCGCCGGATAATGGCGTTTCTGCCCGCCATTCGCTGCACCCCGATCGCCAGGGTGATGGTGATAATGGCCGGGAGACCCTCCGGAATCGCCGCTACCGCCAGCCCCACAGCGGCGAGAAACATCTCCTCCAGGGAGTTGTCATGCACCAGGATGCCGAACAGGGCGGCAAACAGGGCGATGGCCAGGATGGCCATGGAGAGCCGGCTGGCAAACTGCGACATCTGTCGGGTCAGGGGGGTGTTCAGTACCTCTACCTGCGCCAGCAGGGTGCTGATTCTGCCGATCTCGCTCTGTTCGCCGGTGGCGACCACCAGGCCGGTGCCCTGTCCGAAGGTGACCAGTGTGCCGGAGTAAGCCATGCAGCCGCGGTCCCCCAGCGGGGCATGCGGTTCCACGGGATCGGTGCTTTTTTCCGCCGCCAGCGATTCGCCGGTGAGCATCGCCTCGTCAATGTGCAGGTTGCGGAGATTGAACAGGCGCAGATCCGCCGGCACCCGGTCCCCGGACTGGATGAACACCAGGTCACCCGGGACGAGTTGCTCGGCCGGCAGGGTGAATCTTTTGCCGTCCCGGACCACCATGGCCTGGGGTGACAGCATATTGCGTACCGCCTCCAGTGCCCGTTCGGCCTTGCCTTCCTGGATGAAGCCGATAATCGCGTTGACGATCACCACACCGAATATCACCCCGGAATCGACCAAATGGCCCATGGCGGTGGTCACCGCGCCCGCCACCAGCAGGACATAGATCAATACGTTGCGGAACTGATCGAAAAAACGCGCCAGGGCGCCGCGGATAGCCGGTGGGTTGAGTCGGTTGGGGCCATGCCGGGCCAGGCGGCGTTCCACCTCCGTCGCGCTCAAGCCCTCCTCGCGAGTGGAAAGGGACTCAAAAACCGCCGCCGCCGCCATGGCGTGCCAGGCACTTGCGGGCGTGTCCGGTCGGTGCTTATTCTGATGGCGTCTGTGGTTGATAGTCATTATCGGACCTGGGGTTGTGGGGGGATGAATAGCGTTTCGACGTATGCACAGCCTAGTTGATTCCTGTTACCGCTGTCGACCGGGCGCCTTGACGCGGGTCAACGGAGTATCCTTGTCGTCGGACGCGAGGCCGCATCCTGGTTATGATTACCGGGAGTGGTTTTGGTTCTGTCGTCAGCGGGAGGTACGGGTGAGTACATTGACATTTTATGGCGCGGCGCAACGGGTGACCGGCTCCTGCTATCTGATCAGCAGCGGGCGGCAGCGGATCCTGCTGGAGTGCGGCCTGCTGCAGGGAGAGAACAACAATAAGAGAGGGGGGCGGCGGGGCGGATCGAACGGCAATGAGGCGGCCGAAGTCCACTTCCCGTTCGCCGTCGGCGACATTGATGCGGTGGTCCTCTCCCACGCCCACCTGGATCACTCGGGCATGCTGCCGCTGTTGGTGAAGCAGGGCTACGGCGGACCGATCTACATGACCCTGCAGACCGAGGCATTGCTGCCGACCATGCACAAGGATGCCGCGTTCCTGCAGCAGAAGGATAGCGAATGGGAGAACAAGCGGCGCGCCCGCGCCGGAAAGAGGGCCATCGAGCCGCTCTATGATATCGACGATGTGGAACGGGAACTGGCGCTGTGCCAGGGGATGACCTACGGCACCGTGGCGGAGATCCTGCCCGGCGTCCGGCTCTGTTTTCGCGAGGCGGGACATATCCTCGGCTCGGCCATCGTCGAGTTGTGGATCGAGGAGAAGGGGGAGACCCGCAAGCTGGTGTTTTCCGGTGACCTGGGCAACAGCCGCGCCCCGCTGATGCGCGATCCGGCCATTATTTCCGAGGCGGACCTGTTGCTGCTGGAGTCGACCTACGGTAACCGGAATCATCAGCCGCTGGAGGAGACCATGGCGGAGTTCAGTGCGGCGCTGGACGCGGCGGCGCAAAGTGGCGGTAATGTGCTGATTCCGTCGTTTGCCGTGGGCCGGACCCAGGATCTGATCTATCACCTGGGACAGCTCTATCAGTCCGGGCAACTGCGCCAGAACAACATCTTCATCGACAGCCCGATGGCCACCAGTATCAGCGAGATCTATGAGCAGAATACCCGGTTGTTCAACAAGGATGATCCCGAGTTCCGCGAGATCATGACCCATGACTGGCAGCAGTGGCTGCCGATCCTGCGTTTTACCCGCAGTGTCGAGGAGTCGATGGCGCTGAACAAGATCAGCGGCGGCGCCATTATCATCGCCGGCAGCGGCATGTGTCACGGCGGGCGCATCAGGCACCATCTGAAATACAACCTCTGGCGCAAGAATACCCACCTGATCATCGCCGGGTTCCAGGCCCGCGGCACCCTGGGCCGACTATTGGTGGATGGGGTGAAGAAGGTGAAAATCCTCGGCAGCGAGATCGCCGTCAAGGCGCAGATCCACACCCTGGGCGGCTTCTCCGCCCATGCCGGCCAGTCGCAGCTGCTGGAGTGGGCGGGACACATGCGCAAGGCCATGCCCCGGCTCTATCTGGTGCACGGCGAACCTGAAAGCATGCTGGCCCTGCAGAAGCGTTTTGTCGAGGAGTACAACTGGGACGCCTCGATCCCGACCCTGGGCGAGGTGATCCATTTCTAGGCGTCCGTCGGGCCTGACCGATCGCACCCGCTGCGCCAACCCGCGCTTCAGTTCGCGAGATACGCCAGGGGACGATGTGGGTTCAAATCTCGGCATGGGATTGATCACGCCGCCCACCGCGCCCATACTTTACTTGGTGCATTGATCGGCAAGGCCGGGTTGAGCGCCATGTTCAGGCCGACCTGGGTGTCCCTGCTGCTGGGCTTTCTGCCGGTGCTGCTGATGACTACCTTTATACCGGAGCGCTCACCCTGGTGGCCCAATCCGGTGCTGGGCCGGTAGTGCAAGGAGGTGTCCGATGCCTTATAGGCATACGCTGGCGAACAGCGTCTACGGGTTTGAATCGTTGAAGCAGTTGCTGGCGAAGGCCAGTCCCGCGCGCTCGGGCGATCAGCTCGCGGGTATCGCGGCGGATTCCGAGCAGGAGCGGGTGGCGGCGCAGATGGCGCTGGCCGAGGTGCCGCTGAAACACTTCTTGAATGAGGCGCTGGTTCCCTACGAGAGCGACGAGGTCACGCGGCTCATCATCGACGACCACGATACCCGGGCCTTCCAGCCGGTGAGCCATCTCAGCGTGGGTGATTTCCGCAACTGGCTGCTCTCCGACCAGGCCGACGAATCGGCCCTGACCGGGCTGGCCCCGGGGCTGGTGCCGGAGATGGTGGCAGCGGTCTCCAAACTGATGCGCATTCAGGATCTGATCCTGGTGGCGCGCAAGTGCCGCGTGGTCACGCGCTTTCGCAACACCATCGGCCTGGAAGGGCGGCTGGCCACCCGCCTGCAGCCGAACCACCCTACGGACGACCCGACCGGGATCGCCGCCAGCATACTGGACGGGCTGCTGTACGGCAGCGGCGATGCGGTGATCGGCATCAATCCCGCCAGCGACAGCCTCACTGCGGTGACCACGCTGATGAAGATGCTGGATGACATTATCAATAAGTACCAGATCCCTACCCAGTCCTGCCTGTTGGCCCATGTCACCACCCATCTGGAAGCGATCCGGCGCGGCGCGCCGGTGGACCTGGTGTTTCAGTCCATCGCCGGTACCGAGCAAGCCAATGCCAGTTTCGGGATCAACCTGGGCCTGCTTGCCGAGGCCCACCAGGCGGCGCTGGCGTTGGGGCGCGGTACCCTGGGCGACAACGTCATGTATTTCGAGACCGGCCAGGGCAGCGCGCTCTCCGCCGATGCCCACCACGATCTCGATCAACAGACCTGCGAGGCGCGCGCCTACGCAGTGGCGCGTAAATTCCGGCCGCTCCTGGTCAATACGGTGGTTGGGTTTATCGGCCCGGAATACCTGTTCGACGGCAAACAGATCATCCGTGCGGGATTGGAGGATCATTTTTGCGGGAAGCTGTTGGGTCTCCCCATGGGGTGCGATGTCTGCTACACCAACCATGCCGAGGCGGACCAGAACGACATGGATATCCTGCTGACCCTGTTGGGTACCGCGGGTTGTAACTTCATCATGGGTATTCCGGGCTCCGACGACGTGATGCTCAACTACCAGACCACCTCGTTCCACGACGCCCTGTACCTGCGGCGCGTGCTGGGCCTGCGCCCGGCGCCCGAGTTCGAGAGCTGGCTGCAGCAGATGGGGATCTTTGAAAACGGCGAGCTCTGCGGGTCTGAACGGGCGCTGCCGCGGCCGTTTCGCCGCGCCCTCGATCGCTTGGACTAGGAGATTCCGCCATGAGTGCCAAACCTACCCCACCGGTCATCGACAACCCGTGGCGGCAGCTGCGCCGTTTTACCGATGCGCGTATTGCCCTGGGGCGGGCCGGGGTCAGTGTGCCCACCCAACCCCACCTGGAATTTCAGCTGGCCCACGCCCAGGCCCGCGATGCGGTACACCTGCCGCTGGATGCGAAAGGTCTGGTGCGGAGACTGACTGCCGGCGGCTATCCATCGCTGCGGTTGCGCAGTTCGGCGCCGGATCGCGCGCACTATCTGCAACGGCCCGACCTGGGGCGCCGGCTCGACCGGCCCTCGCGTGCCCGGCTTGAGCAGGCATTCGCCGATGATTCCGTCACGTTTGACCTGGCCTTCGTCATCGCCGACGGGCTCTCGGCCCTGGCGGTCCATCACCATGCGGTCAGTTTTCTTGACGCCATCACCCCGATGCTGCGGCAGGAGGGCTGGTCCATTGCCCCGCTGGTGCTGGTTGAGCAGGGGCGTGTGGCGATTGGCGATGAGGTGGCCGTGGTCATGCGTGCGGAGATGGTGGCCGTGCTGATCGGTGAACGCCCGGGTCTCAGTTCCCCCGACAGTCTCGGTGTCTACTTTACTTATCATCCGCACCCCGGTTGTAGCGATGCCGAGCGCAACTGCCTCTCCAATATTCGACAGCAGGGGTTGGCCTATGCGGTGGCGGCCCACAAGCTGCATTACCTGATGAGCGCGGCGCGGCGGAGAAAACTCTCCGGGGTGAACCTCAAGGACGAGGCCGAAACGTCGGCGGAGTCACCGGTAATCGGAACCGGGACGGGCAATTTTCTTACCGAAGGCTGAACTTCATGTTGGGTAGCGTGCCGTGCCGCGACGCCTGCCGTATCACTCCGCCTGGTCGAGGATCAGCGCTGCCACCGCCGCCGCGCTGACCGGCCTACTGAACAGGAAGCCCTGTCCCTCCTGGCAGCCGGCCTGTTTGAGGAAATCGGCCTGCGCCTCGGTCTCCACCCCCTCGGCGATCACGGTCAGGCCGAGACTCCGGCCCATGGCGATGATGGCGTCCGCTATGGCCATGTCATTCCGGTCTTCGGGGATGTCGCGCACGAAGGACTGGTCGATCTTGAGTTTGTGGATGGGCAGTTGTTTCAGGTAGCTGAGGGAGGAGTAGCCGGTACCGAAGTCGTCGATGGACAGGGTCAATCCGAGATCGCGCAGCGCCTGCAACTGGGTGATGGCCGATTCCGCCTGCTGCATGATAAAGCCCTCGGTCACCTCCAGCTCCAGGTGGTGGGTGGGCAGTCCGGTCTCCTCCAGCGCCGCGACCACCTCGGCCACCAGGGTGCCGCGCTGCAGTTGCGGGCCGGCGATATTAACCGAGATGCGGCCGAAGTCGATCCCCTTGTCCAGCCACTCTCTGCCCTGGCGACAGGCGGTTCTCAACACCCAGTCGCCGATCGGGTGGATCAGGCCGGACTCTTCCGCCATGGGGATGAACTTGGCGGGTGAAATCATCCCGAGTTCCGGATGCACCCAGCGCACCAGGGCCTCCACGCCGATGATTTTGCCGCTCTGCAGCTCCTTCTGCAGCTGATAATGCAGCACCAGCTGTCCCTGTTCGATCGCCTGGCGCAGGTTGTTCTCCAGCAGTACCCGCTCGAAGGCGTTGCGGGTCAGCTCCTCGGTGTAGAACTGATAGGTATTGCGCCCCTCCTCCTTGGCCCGGTACATGGCGGCGTCGGCATTGCGCAGCAGGGTGGCGGGGTCCTTACCGTCCTGGGGGCAGATACAGATACCGAGGCTGGCGGTGATGCGGATGGCCTGATCTTCGAGCTGGAAGGATTGGGCAAACACCCCCGCCATCTTCTGTGCCGCCAGGCCGGCGTTTTCCGGTTTGCCGATATCCTCCAGCAGCAGCACGAATTCATCGCCGCCGATGCGTGCCACGGTGTCATCCTGGCGCACCGTCTGCACCAGCTTGCGGGCCACCTCCTGCAGCAGCTGATCGCCCACCGGATGGCCCAGGCTGTCGTTGATATGCTTGAAGTTGTCCAGGTCCAGGAAGACCACCGCCAACTGGGTGTTGTGGCGTTCCGCGTGTTTGATCGCCTGCTCCAGGCGCTCGTTCAGCAGCAGGCGGTTGGGCAGGTCGGTGAGGGCGTCGTGATGGCCCATGTGGTCCAGTTGGGCCTTGGAGCGTTTGATATGGGTGATATCGGAGAAGATGCCGACATAGTGGGTCAGGTTGCCCTGGCTGTCGAGCACCTGGTTGATGGTCTGCCATTTCGGGAACACTTCGCCGTTCTTGCGCCGATTCCACAGCTCGCCGCGCCAGTGTCCCGTCTCGGTCAGCGCACGCCATAGATCGCGGTAGAAGCTCTCATCGTGGTGGCCGGACCTGAACATGCGCGGGTTTTTCCCGATCACCTCCTCGCGGGAGTAGCCCTGGATCTCGCTGAAGGCACGGTTGACCTCCAGGATGTTGCCGTCGGGGTCGGTGATGATCACCCCCTCGTCGGTATTTTCGAACACACTGGCGGCGAGCCGCAGCCGCTCCTCCATCTGACGGGCGCGACTCAGGTCGTGCAGGCTCATCAAAATGCCGATGGCGCTGCCTTCGCCGTCGCGCACCAGCTTCAGGCTGATCTCCATGGGTAGGCCGCTGGGGTTGAAGAAGTCCCCCGGCTCCAGGGTGAAGACCGTCTCGGTCCGGGACTCCTGGGCGCGGCAGACCGGGCACGGCTCCTTCTCGCCCTGCGGGTGGATCAGCTCGGCGATGGGCCGGCCGACGCTCTGCTGCTGGGTCAGGCCGACCATCTCATAGAACGCCTTGTTGGCCCGTAGCAGGTGGCGTTGCATGTCCAGCAGATAGATGACGTCGTCGAACTGATCCATGGCCTGGGTCCACTCCTGGGTGGCGCGGGCGATCTTCTGTTCCACCGAAACCCGTTCGGTGATGTCGCGCACCACGCAGATCAGCTCGTCGCGGCGCATGATTCGGGTCAGACGTGCCTCATAATAGTGGGCCGCGTCTCCCCGGGTAAGGCTGTAGTCAAAAACCAGCATCTCTTCGGCGGTCTGTGCCTCCTTCAGTTTGCGAGTGAACAGTTCGCCGGTCGGTTCGGGCAACACCTCCTGCATGCGCTTGCCAAGGAATACCTCGGGGGGGAGGTAGAGATCGGATAGGGATTGCGCCCGGTAGTCCAGGATGCTGCCGTCGGCGGCCAGGTGGAAGAACAGGTCCGGTAGCGCCTGGAACACCGCCTCCAGCTCGGCCTCGCGCTCCTCTGCGCGTGCCAGATTCTCCCTGATCTCCGCCTCGGTCTGTTTTATAAGGGAAATGTCCCGGGCAATGCCGAAGATGCCCTCGATTTGGCCCCCGATCAGCAGCGGACCCTTGGTGGTGAGGTAGGGCAGGGTCCGGTCGCCGGCAATGATCGATTCATGATAGGTCTCGGTCTTGCCGGCCTCCATGATGCGCCGGTCATCCGCGCGTAACTGGTCCGCCAGGGGAGTGGGGAAGAGCGCATGGTCGTCGGCACCGATGATCGTATCCAGTGGCTTGTCCAGCAGTTCCGCCAGCGCCGGGTTGCCCACGATATAGCGTCCCTCCCGATCCTTGATGAAGATCACGTCGGTGGAGTTGTGGGTGATCGAGTTCAGCAACGTCAGGGTGCGCCGCTGCTCCGCCTGCAGTCGTTGTTCGCGCCGCGCCGCCACCGCGATCTGCCCCGCCAGGCGGTTCACCAGCAGGTAGAGCAGCAGTGAGGTGACGGCGACAAAGCCCCACCCCTTGAGGGTGCTGACGACGTTGATGGTGGCCGCGTCCGCGAACAGCCGGCTGACCAGCAGGTCGGAAAACAGGATGTAGAGTGCCGAGAGGCCGGCGTAGATCAGGACAATCCGCAATACACCCCCCGGCGGAGCAAGGGTGTCGTCGCGACTGGTGGAGGCGTTCTCCGAATTCATGCGGCACATCCCTGTGCCACACCCTGACGGGCGGCCTTCGGCCGTGAAAATTGTCTGTCCTGCCAATTTTTCATGCGGCAGTGGGCGGTGGTGGATGATGTGTCGGATTGGACATGATGGTTTGTCGACTGTTCCCCGGATGATGATCGCATTTCGGCCGTGGGCCGTTCCTCGTCAGCACGCCCCTGCGGGGCGGCCTGAAAACGGATGGTGCATCGGGTATAGCGTCACTTCGGGGAAAAGCTTGAACCTGCTTGAGGGTGATTTGCTGGTGCGGCGGGATGCGGCCAGGTCCGGTTCCGTGAACCGGCGTCGCCAGCGGAATTTCGGGCAAACAATAATCCGCCAGGAGAGGCTTTTTGCCTAAGCCCGAAGGGGTGAGGCGCAGGGACGCGCCCAACAAAAAGGCCCGCAAATGCGGGCCTTGATGTGTCTGGTCGGGGTGAGAGGATTCGAACCTCCGGCCCCTGCCTCCCGAAGGCAGTGCTCTACCAGGCTGAGCTACACCCCGAATGCTGTTTCAACTCCTGCGCCTGACGGAAAAATCGGCCAGCGCGGAGAGGGCGTCGCGGAAGGGGGACTCGGGTACGGCGTCCAGCGCCTGCTTGGCCTTGTCGGCTTCCTCCGCGGCAAGGCGCGCAGTGTACTCGATCGCATCGGTGGATTCAATGGCCGCCATGACGGTTTCGATATGTTCCCGGCCACCTTTTTCTATGATCTGCCGCAGGGCGGCCCGCTGCTCGGGGGTGCCCACCTGCATCGCCCGCAGGATCGGCAGGGTCGGCTTGCCCTCCTCCAGGTCATCGCCGATGTTCTTGCCGATCTCTTCGCTGGAGGTGCTGTAGTCGAGGGCATCGTCGATTATCTGGAAGGCGATGCCCAGGTGCAGGCCGTAAGCGGCCATCGCCTGCTCCTGCGCCGGCGTGGCGTTGCCCAGTACCGCACCGAGGCGGGCGCCGGCCTCGAACAGGGTGGCGGTTTTGCGCAGAATCACCTCGCGGTACTTCTCTTCGGTGGTGTCGGGGTCGTTGCAATTGAGCAGCTGCAGGACCTCCCCTTCGGCAATGCGGTTGGTGGCGTGGGAGAGCACCTCCATCACCCGCATCGTGTCCATCTCCACCATCATCTCGAACGAGCGGGAGTAGAGGAAGTCGCCCACCAGGACGCTGGCGGCGTTACCCCAGACCGCGTTGGCGGTATCCCGGTTGCGCCGCATGTCCGATTCGTCCACCACATCGTCGTGCAACAGGGTGGCGGTATGGATGAACTCGATCACCGCCGCCAGGTCCACGTGCCGGTCGCCCGCGTAGTCGAGCGCGCGAGCCGCCAGCAGCACGATCATCGGCCGCAGCCGTTTGCCGCCGCTGTTGACGATGTAGTGTCCCACCTGGTTGATCAGTACCACATCGGACTGCAGCCGTTGCAGGATCAGGGCGTCTACCGCCTTCATGTCTTCCGCAACCAGCTCGCGGATCGTGCTCATTTCCATGGGGTATGTTCTTAACTGCGTTGGTTTCAGGGATTTGGGAGTGAAGCATGCTAGGAGCCTGCCCGGATACTGTCAAGCGTGGGACCCGCCGGAGCCAGGATGACGTCAGCCAACTTAGGGCGGGGCGAGGACCTGCCTGCTTGCTTGCCGGGACGCCATAAACCCATCCCTGGGGGCTTGCCACGGCCATCCATGGCCGCGGACACCCGTCAAGCAAGCAGTCAGATCCTCTCTTTCAAGCATTTGCGCGTTTAGATGACGTGGGCCTGCCGCTGGAGCGGAACCGATGGTGGCGCACGCAGGTGATTTCCGGTTTTTTGTGCGCGGTGATTGACCTGCGGCGCCGCCACGGGTAGAATTCCGCCTCTTTCGTTGGCGCGTTGCATGTCTGCGCGCCGAATTAGCAGATTTTTTGCGGAGATTTGGTATGTATGCCGTAATTCAGACCGGGGGTAAGCAGTACCGGGTTTCCGAGGGCGATACCGTAAGAGTCGAAAAGCTGGGCGCTGAAGAAGGCGCTTCGCTCGACCTTGATAAGGTCCTGATGGTCGCCAACGGCGAAGATATTAAGATTGGAACACCCTATGTGGACGGTGGCAAGGTCACCGCTACGGTCAAATCCCATGGGCGGGCCAAGAAAGTGACGATCCTGAAGTTCAAGCGGCGCAAGCATCACCTGAAGCGCCAGGGACATCGTCAGTGGTACACAGAACTCGAGATTACCGGAATCAGCGCTGGCTGAGGGGCAGGGTTAGGCAATGGCACATAAAAAAGCAGGCGGTAGTACACGTAACGGCCGCGATTCTGAGTCAAAACGTCTGGGCGTGAAGGTCTTCGGCGGTCAGGCCGTCAACGCCGGCGGCATCATCATCCGCCAGCGTGGTACGGCGGTACATAACGGCGTGAATGTCGGTTGCGGCCGGGACCATACGCTGTTCGCCAAGGTTGACGGCGTGGTGAAGTTTGAGATCAAGGGCCCGAAAAATCGTCGCTATGTCAGCGTGATTCCGGCCTGATCGCGCCACCGCTTTACAACAACAAAAGGCCTCGTCTTATGACGGGGCTTTTTACGTTATGACGATCGATTTTAACAGTCACGGGCACGCCCATGAAATTTGTTGATGAAGCGACAATTCGCGTAGAAGCCGGTAAGGGGGGCAACGGTGCCGTCAGTTTCCGGCGCGAGAAATACATCCCCCGGGGTGGTCCGGACGGCGGTGACGGCGGTGACGGTGGCAGTGTCTATCTGGTGGCCGACTCCGGATTGAATACCCTGGTGGATTTCCGGCACCAGCGGCGGCATCGCGCGCAGAGCGGTCAGCAGGGGATGGGGCGGAACTGTACCGGGCGCAGCGCCGAGGACCTCTATATCAAGGTACCGGTAGGGACCCGGGTGACCGACCTGGAGACCGAGGAGCTGATCGGCGAGCTGTTGACCAATGGCCAGCAGCTGCTGGTCGCCAAGGGCGGTTTTCACGGCATCGGCAATGCCCGCTTCAAGAGCAGCACCAACCGCTCGCCACGCCAGTTCACCCCCGGCTCCATGGGTGAGGAGCGGGATGTCCTGCTGGAACTGATCCTGCTGGCGGATGTCGGCCTGCTGGGCATGCCCAACGCCGGCAAGTCGAGTCTGATCAGCAAGGTGTCAAGCGCCACCCCGAAAGTGGCGGACTACCCCTTCACCACCCTGCACCCCAATCTCGGGGTGGTCAGCCTGGGTACCGGCAACAGTTTCGTGATTGCCGACATCCCCGGGGTAATCGAGGGGGCGGCCGAGGGGGCGGGTCTGGGGCTGCAGTTTCTCAAGCACCTGAACCGTACCCGCCTGCTGCTGCACCTGGTGGACATGGCGCCGATGGATGAAGCGGTCTCGCCGGCGGAAGAGGTGCGGCTGATCGCCGCCGAGCTGGAGAAGTACAGCGATGACCTGTACGAGCGGGAGCGCTGGCTGGTGCTGAACAAGCTGGACCTGATGCCCGCCGAAGAGTTCGCGGCAAAGCGTGCGGCGGTGCTGGCCGAGCTGGAGTGGCAGGGACCGGTCTACTCGATCTCGGCGCTGAGCGGCGAGGGCACCCGCGAACTGATGCAGGCACTGATGATGCGCCTGAAGGCGTTGCGCGATCTGGAGGCGCCGGAGGCGGATGTCAGCAAGGAACCAGGGGGCTGGGATCCCCTGCAGGAGTAGTGGGCGGCCGTATGAAGATGTCCCGGGAAAAGTTTACCTCGGCCCATCGCTGGGTGGTCAAGATCGGCAGTGCCCTGTTGACGGCCGACGGCAAGGGCCTGGCGCGGGAGGCGCTCTCAGGCTGGGTGGAGCAGATGGCCAGCTGGGTGCTGGCAGGCAATGAGTTGATCCTGGTCTCGTCGGGGGCCGTGGCCGAAGGCATGAGCCGCATGGGCTGGACCACCCGCCCGACCACCCTGCACGAGCTGCAGGCCGCCGCCGCCATCGGCCAGATGGGGCTGGTGCGCGCCTATGAAACCTGTTTCCAGAAGCACGACCTGCACACCGCCCAGGTGCTGCTGACCCATGACGACCTGACCAATCGGCGCCGCTACCTGAATGCCCGCAGCACCCTGCGCACCCTGCTTTCGCTTGGTGTGGTGCCGGTGGTGAATGAAAACGACACGGTGGCCAATCAGGAGCTGCGCTTCGGCGACAACGATACCCTGGCGGCACTGGTGGCCAATCTGGTGGAGGCGGATCTGCTGGTGCTGCTGACCGATCAGCAGGGGCTCTATGACTGTGACCCGCGCACCAATCCCGATGCGCGGCTGATCAATGAGAGCCGGGTCGACGATCCGATGCTGGATCAGGTGGCCGGTGGCAGTTCCAGCCTGCTCGGACAGGGCGGGATGGTGACCAAGGTGCGCGCCGCCCGGCTGGCCGCACGCTCCGGTACCGCCACCATTATTGCCCCGGGGGGAGGCGAGGATGTGCTGACCCGGATCGCCGCCGGGGAGCCGGTCGGCACCCTGCTGTTGCCTGTGCAGGAGGCCGAGGCGGCGCGCAAGCGCTGGCTGGCCGGACACCTGCAGGTGCGTGGCCGCCTGGTGGTGGACGAGGGTGCGGTGCGGGTGCTCCGTGAATCCGGACGCAGTCTGCTGGCGGTGGGCGTGAAGCAGGTGATCGGGGAGTTTTCCCGCGGCGAGATGGTGGTCTGTGTCGATGAGCAGGGACGGGAGATTGCCCGCGGCCTGGTCAACTACAATTCGGCGGAGAGCGCGCGCATCAAGGGGTTCTCCTCCGGCCGTATCCAGGAGATCCTGGGTTACGTGGATGAGGAGGAGCTGATCCACCGCGATAACCTGGTGCTGGTCTGATTGCCCCAGTCCGGTGGTCGGTACGGGGTCAGGACGGGACGGGACGGTTCATTCCGGGACCGAAGTCGACCGGTCGGAATCGATCAACCGATCCCCCGGACATGCGCGGCTTGACTCCGGCCCGGTGTAATCCTGAGAAATGGTGCAGGGAGGCACCGTTTACGGACCTGAGGATGAATTCAGTAGGTAACTACCTACGGAGTGATTGACCTGCCTTGCCGGCCTCACGTGATGGCTTGTCTCCTCGAATCCGGCCCCTTTTTCAGCGCCTGCCCAAACTCGCTTCGCTCAAACAAGGGCAGGCGTGAATCTGACAAAGTAGAAGTAGCCACATCAGTAGAGGAATTTTACGACTCCTCTGTGCTCTCTGTGTCTCCATGGTGCAGGCAGGGGGGGCAAGTATCTGGCGGGCGAAAAAAAACCGGCTTTTGGCCGGTTTTTCGTGATGCACAGGCGCTACTGTTTACAGCGATTTGATCTGTGCATTCAGGCGGCTTTTATGACGGGCAGCCTTGTTCTTGTGGATAAGGCCGGTGTTTGCCGCACGGTCGATCACCGGTACCGCCTGTTTGTAAGCTTCGGTAGCCTTTTCCTTATCGCCAGTCGCCAACGCCTTCACTACGTTTTTCAGGTAGGTGCGCATGTTGCTGCGCCGCGACGCATTGTTCTGGCGATGCTGTTCGGCCTGACGCGCACGTTTGCGGGCTTGTGGTGAGTTGGCCAAGGTCTGTCTCCAAAAATTCAGTAAATTGAGTATCTCGCTAAAGAGCGCGGTATTCTGGAGGCTGGACTGCGGTTTGTCAACAGCCAATTCTCACTCCGCGGGCGCCGTCGGCGGGCGCGGCCCGCCCTATGGTTCTCGAACATCACCGGCGCAGGATGACGCTGAGTCTCGTGGGAGCTGGTTCCGCCGCGAAAGGGGCTATTTAATAGCGGTTCTTATTGCATTCGTAACTACTCACCTGGTCTGTAAGTGATTGGCCTGCCTTGCCGGCCTCACATGATGGCTTGTTTCCTCGAATCCGGCCCCTTTTTCAGCGCCTGCCCAAACTCGCTTCGCTCAAACAAGGGCAGGCTTGAACCTGAAAAAGAGGCCGGATTCGAGGCGCCATCAAGATCGGCCAACAAGGCAGGCCAATCACCCCGTGAGTAATTACTTGCATTCAGCATTGCCGGATTCTACCCGATACCTCTGAAAAAAGGGTATAAAAAGCCTATAATCCGCCCTTCGGCCGTCGGCGGCCCCCATTTCAGGTAGCACATAGAGGTATGTTCAGATCACTGGCCAAGGTGGGCTCCAATACCCTGCTGTCGCGGATTCTCGGTTTTGTGCGGGATTTGGTGGTGGCGCATACCTTTGGCGCGAATGCCGGAACCGACGCATTTTTTGTCGCCTTCAAGATACCCAATTTTCTGCGCCGCCTGTTTGCCGAGGGCGCCTTCGCCGTGGCCTTTGTCCCGGTACTCACCGAATATAAGGAGCGGCGCAGTTTTGCCGAGCTGCAGCGCTTTGTAGACCATGTGGCCGGCACCCTGGGGGCGGTGCTGCTGGCGGTCACCCTGGCGGGTGTGCTGGGGGCGCCGGTACTGGCGATGCTCTTTGCGCCCGGTTTTATCGGCTCGGAGGGCAAGCTGGATCTGGCCGTGGACATGTTGCGGCTCACCTTCCCCTATCTGCTGTTCATCTCGCTGACCGCCTTTGCCGGGGGTATCCTCAATGCCCACGGCCGCTTCGGCATTCCCGCCTTCACCCCGGTGCTGTTGAATATCTCGCTCATCTCCTGTGCCATCTGGCTGGCGCCGCGGATGGAGCGGCCGATCATGGCGCTGGCCTGGGGGGTGTTGCTGGCCGGCATCCTGCAGTTGCTGTTCCAGTACCCGTTTCTGCGTCAGATCCGGTTGCTGCCGCGGTTTGTCTTTGCCCCGCAGGATGAGGGGGTGCGGCGCATCGGCCGGCTGATGCTGCCGGCGCTGTTCGGGGTATCGGTGACCCAGCTGAATCTGCTGCTGGATACCCTGATTGCCTCGTTTCTGGTCTCCGGCAGTATCTCCTGGCTCTATTACTCCGACCGGCTGATGGAGTTTCCCCTGGGCATACTGGGGGTGGGGCTGGCCACGGTGATCCTGCCCAATCTGTCGAAAAAACATGCCACCGAGTCACCCGAGGGCTTCTCCCAGGTGATCGACTGGGCGTTGCGCTGGGGCCTGCTGCTGGGACTGCCGGCGGCGGTCGGACTGTTTGTGCTGGCCGGCCCGATGATCGCCACCCTGTTCCAGTCGGCGCAGTTTGATGTGACCGACGTGGCCATGTCGCGGCAGAGCCTGATGGCCTATTCCTTGGGCCTGTTGTCCTTCATCCTGATCAAGGTGCTGGCCCCCGGCTATTACTCCCGGCAGGATACCCGGACCCCGGTGCGCATCGCGGTGATCGCCATGTTCACCAATATGGTGCTGAATATTCTGCTGGTATTCCCCCTGGCCCATGCCGGTCTGGCGCTTGCCACTTCGCTCTCCGCCACGCTCAACGCGTTTCTGTTGTTGCGGGGATTGCGCCAGGCCGGTGTCTATCGTCCGGAGGCTGGCTGGCCGCTGCTGATTCTGCGGGCTGTCCTGGCCTCCACCGTCATGGGCGCATTGCTCTACTGGGGGGTGGGTGATCTCGCCTCCTGGTTGGGGATGACCACCGCGGACAAGGTGTGGCGCCTGTCGCTCTGGGGCCTGGCGGGGGTAGGCAGTTACTTCGCTGCGTTGGCCCTGCAGGGCATCGGGCCGCGGCATTTCCGTGCCCATCGCTCCTGAGCGGGCCAGGGGGCGCCGCAGGACCACGTCATCTAAACGCGCAAATGTTTGAATGAGAGGATCTGCCTGCTTGCTTGACGGGTGTCCGCGGCCATGGATGGCCGCGGCAAGCCCCCAGGGATGGGTTTATGGCGTCCCGGCAAGCAAGCAGGCAGATCCTCGCCCCGTCCGAAGTTAGATGACGTCGTCCAGGGGGGGGCACTGCGGAAACGGGGACTTGTGATAAAACTTTGCCTATAATGCAGCGCTTTGGATTCTATTGAACGGGCTAAGATGCAGGTTATCCGCGGTCTCCACAATCTGCGTGCTGAACACCGGGGCTGTGTGGCCACCATTGGTAATTTCGATGGTGTGCATCTCGGTCATCAGGCGGTGTTCCGCCATCTGCGTGAGCGGGCGGCGGCGTTCGGACTGCCGACCACGGTGGTCACCTTTGAGCCGCAGCCGATGGAGTACTTCGCCCCGGATACTGCGCCGGCGCGTCTGACCCGGGTGCGGGAAAAGCTGCAGGCCCTGAAGGATGCCGGAATCGACCGGGTGGTGTTGCTGGAATTCGGCCGGAAGCTCGCCGCCATGTCGGCCCGGCAGTTTGTCCAGGAGCTGCTGGTCGATGGACTGGATGTGCGGTTTCTCTATGTCGGAGACGATTTCCGCTTCGGCCGCGGCCGGGTGGGCGACATCGAGTTGCTGCGCCAAACGGGCGCGGCTCACGGCTTTGAAGTGGCCAACATGAATACCTTCATGGACGGCGAGGCCCGGGTCAGCAGTACCCGCATTCGCGAGGCCCTGGCCCAGGGCGATCTGGCGCTGGCCGAGCGCAACCTGGGGCGCCCCTATAGGATCTGCGGCCGGGTCGCCCATGGCGATGCCCGCGGTCGGACCATCGGTTTTCCCACCGCCAATATCGACCTGCACCGCAAGGTGAGCCCGGTCCATGGGGTGTTCGCGGTGATGGTGTACGGACTGGCCGAGGCCCCGCTGCCCGGGGTGGCCAATATCGGCAATCGGCCGACGGTGACGGGGGACTCCCGCTACCTGCTGGAGGTGCACCTGTTTGATTTTGCGCGCACCATCTATGGCGAGCATGTGCAGGTGGAGTTTCGCAAGCGGCTGCGGGATGAGCGGCGTTTCGAGTCGTTCGAGGCGCTGCGCCGGCAGATCATGCTGGATGCCGCGCAGGCGCGGTCCTTTTTCGGGATCGATAAATAAGTGAATCGGATTTGAATCAGTGGTGTAATTGCCGCAGCATCCCCGCCCCGGAGCGATGCGGCGGCGACCACCGGAAATTTGACCAGACAGATCGCACGGCTGGATTCAGCGGCGACAAGGCAATAGAGCGTGACTGACTATAAAAGTACCCTGAACCTCCCCAAGACCGGATTTCCCATGAAGGCCAACCTGGCCAATCGCGAGCCCGAGATGCTCAAGCGCTGGGAGTCGATGGGTCTGTATCACAAGATCCGCGAGGTCTTCGCCGGCCGGCCCAAGTTCATCCTGCATGACGGTCCGCCCTACGCCAACGGTGAGATCCATATCGGGCATGCTGTCAACAAGGTGCTGAAGGACATCATTGTCAAGAGCCATAGCCTGGATGGCCTCGATTCCCCCTATGTACCGGGCTGGGATTGCCACGGCCTGCCGATCGAGCTGCAGGTGGAGAAGAAGGTCGGCAAGCCGGGGGGCAAGGTGACGGCGGCCCAGTTCCGCGTCGCCTGCCGCGAGTACGCCGGCAAGCAGGTGGACCGGCAACGCACCGATTTCAAACGCCTGGGCGTGGTGGGCGACTGGGAGAATCCCTATCTGACCATGGCCTTCCGCACCGAGGCGGATATCGTGCGGGCGCTCGGGCGCATTGTCGAAAACGGTCATGTGCACAAGGGCTCCAAGCCGGTGCACTGGTGCACCGACTGCCGCTCGGCGCTGGCCGAGGCCGAAGTGGAGTACAAGGACAAGGAGTCGTTCGCCATTGATGTACGCTTCCAGGTGCTCGATCCCGAGACCCTGATGGCCGGCTGCCAGTCGGTGCCCGGCGGCCATGGCGACGGCCCGCTCTCGCTGGTGATCTGGACCACCACCCCCTGGACCCTGCCGGCCAACCAGGCGGTGGCGCTGAATCCGTCGCTCGATTACGCCGTGGTGCAGGCGAACGGCCCGCATGGCCGCGAGCGCCTGGTGGTGGCCGAGGGGATGCTCAAGGACAGCATGCTGCGCTGGGGTATCGAGGATTACAAGGTGATCGCCTACGGCCGCGGCGAGGCCTTTGAAGGATTGAAGCTGAAGCACTGTTTCTACGATCGGGTGGTGCCGGTGATTCTCGGCGAACACGTCACCCTGGATGCCGGTACCGGCGCGGTGCACACCGCGCCCGGGCACGGTCTGGACGACTTTATCGTCGGCCGCCGCTATGGCCTCGAGGTGGACAATCCGGTGGGCGGCGACGGCCGCTTTGTCGAGGGGACCCCGCTGTTTGCCGGTGAGCACGTCTTCACCGCCAATGAAAAGGTGATCGAGGTGCTGAAGGCGCGCGGCGCCCTGGTGCACGAGGAGCGGCTGGTCCACAGCTATCCCCACTGCTGGCGCCACAAGACCCCCATCATCTTCCGTGCCACCCCCCAGTGGTTCATCAGCATGGAACAGCAGGGGTTGCGCAAGACCGCGCTGGCGGAGATCGACAAGGTGACCTTCACCCCGGACTGGGGGCGTGCCCGTATCGAGGGCATGGTGGCGGGCCGGCCCGACTGGTGCATCTCGCGGCAACGCACCTGGGGCGTGCCGATCGCCCTGTTCGTGCACAAGGCCAGCGGTGAGTTGCACCCGGATACCGCGGAGCTGATCGAGGCGGTGGCGCAACGGATCGAGGTCCAGGGCATCGAGGCCTGGTTTGCCCTGGATCCGCACGAGCTGCTGGGTGAGCAGGCGCAGGATTACGACAAGGTCCAGGATACCCTGGATGTCTGGTTCGACTCCGGGGTCACCCACTTTGCCGTGCTGGAGCGGCGCGAGGAGCTGCATTATCCGGCGGACCTCTATCTGGAGGGCTCCGATCAGCACCGCGGCTGGTTCCAGTCCTCGCTGCTCACCTCGGTGGCGATCCACAACCGGGCGCCCTATGCCGGGGTGCTGACCCACGGCTTCACCGTGGATGCCAAGGGGCACAAGATGTCCAAGTCCCTGGGCAATACCGTGAGTCCCCAGGAGGTGATGAAACAGCTGGGGGCCGATGTCATCCGCCTCTGGGTGGCGGCGACCGATTACCGCGGCGAGATGACGGTGTCCGACGAGATCCTGAAGCGGACCGCCGACGCCTATCGGCGCATCCGCAACACCTCGCGCTTCCTGTTGGCCAACCTGAGCGGCTTCGATCCGGTCCGGGACCGGGTGGCGCCGGACGAGATGGTGGAGCTGGACCGCTGGGTGGTGGATCGCGCACTGCAGTTGCAGACCGAGATCATCGAGGCCTACAAGGGCTACCAGTTCCATCTGATCATCCAGAAGATCCACAACTTCTGTGGCCCGGAGATGGGTGGGTTGTACCTGGATATCATCAAGGACCGGCAGTACACCACCCGGGCTGACAGCCGCGCCCGCCGCTCCTGCCAGACCGCCATCTATCACGTGATGGAGGCGATGGTGCGCTGGCTGGCGCCGATCCTCAGCTTCACCGCCGACGAGATCTGGCAGTACATCCCCGGCGAACGCAGCGAGACAGTGTTTGTCGAGACCTGGTACGCGGGGCTGTTCCCGCTGGACCGGGACGCCAGCTTCGACCGTGAGTTCTGGGGCCGGGTGATCGCCATCCGCACCGCAATCGGCAAACAGCTGGAGCAGCTGCGCGCCGGCGGGGTGATCGGTTCCTCCCTGGACGCCGAGCTGGATCTCTACTGCGATGCGCAGGCGCGCGCCGATCTGGACAAGCTGGAGGATGAGCTGCGCTTCGTGCTGATCACCTCCTATGCCCGGGTGCACGGCCTGGAGGAGAAGCCGGCCGAGGCGGTGGCGACCGATCTCCCCGGTGTCCATATGCTGGCGCGCGCCTCCGCGCACGGCAAGTGTGACCGCTGCTGGCATCACCGCGAGGATGTGGGCAGCCATGCGGCCCATCCGACCCTCTGCGGGCGCTGTGTGGAAAACGTGGACGGCGCGGGCGAGGCCAGGCGGATTGCCTGACTCGTGGTGACCCCGTCTCGTTCAACCGACAGCATACAATAGGGATCGGCTCATGCAGCGTTGGCTCTGGTTATCGTTAGTGGTCGTGGTGTTGGACCAGGTCAGCAAGCAGCTGATCGAGTCCAGCCTGCTGGTCTATGAGACCATCCCGATCCTGCCCTTTTTCAATCTGACCCTGGCCTATAACGAGGGCGCCGCGTTCAGTTTCCTCAGCGATCAGGGGGGCTGGCAGCGCTGGTTCTTCGCCCTGGTGGCGGCCGTGGTAGTGCTGATCCTGACCGTCTGGCTGGCGCGGCTGAGGCACGAGCGGTTGCTGGCGGCCTCGCTCAGCCTGGTGGTCGGTGGGGCGCTGGGCAACCTGCTGGACCGGCTGCTGTTCGGCCACGTCATCGATTTCCTCGACTTCTTCTACCAATCCCATCATTGGCCGGCGTTCAACGTGGCGGACATCGCCATCACCCTGGGGGTGGCGCTGATGTTTGTCGATGCCTTTGTCGGGCGCAAGACCGACCCCTAGCGAGTAGGATGGGTGGAGGAGGCACGACGTAACCCATCAACAGGGGTAACTACTCACCCGGCCTGGAAGTGATTGGCCTGCCTTGCCGGCCTCACATGATGGCTTGTATCCTCGAATCCGGCCCCCTTTTCAGCGCCTGCCCAAACTCGCTTCGCTCAAACAAGGGCAGGCTTGATCTGAAAATGGGGCCGGATTCGAGGCGCCATCAAGATCGACCAGCAAGGCAGGCCAATCACGTATATATCGGGTGAGTAGTTACCTTAAAACTTCAAACTTCAAACTTTACCAACAGCCGCCGCAGCCGCGGCCAGTCGAAGGCCGGGCCCGGGTCGGTCTTGCGCCCCGGGGCAATGTCGCCGTGGCCGGTGATCCGCTGGTCGCTGATCGCCGGGTAGTGTCGCTGGATCTCGCGGATCGTCTCGGCCAGCACCCGGTACTGGGCTGCGGTATAGGGTGTATCGTCACTCCCCTCCAGCTCGATGCCGATGGAGTAGTCGTTGCAGCGCTCGCGCCCGGCGTGGCAGGAGTGGCCGGCGTGCCAGGCACGCCGCTGCAGCGGCACGTACTGCACCCGTTCGCCGTCGCGGCGGATCAGCAGGTGGGCAGAGACCCGCAACTGATGGATGTCGGCAAAGTAGGGGTGGGCATCCGGCGGCAGGTCATTGAGAAACAGCCGGTCGATCCAGGGGCCGCCGTACTCATCGGGCGGCAGGCTGATGTTGTGGATCACCAGCAGATCCACCTCGCAGGATTCCGGGCGCTCGTCCTGGTTGGGCGAGGGGCAGTGGCGCGCCGAGTCCAGCCAGCCCGACCATCCCGTCCGGCTCATTTTTTTATACCCTTCACCACCATATCGGAGAAACTCACCACCCCCAGCACCTCGCCCTGGCTGATCACCGGGGCGCGCGACAGGTGCAGGCGGTCGAACAGTCGGGCGCAGTAGCGGATATCCATGTCGGGCTCGACCGAGATCACCGGTTTGGTCATCACCTCATAGATATTGACCCGGGAGGGGGGACGATCCTTGGCCAGCACCTTACGGGCGATATCCGAGAACATGACAATGCCGTAGGCGTCGTTCTCGTCCCGCTTGTTGACCACCAGTACCTTGGTCTCGACATGATCCATCTTGCGCAATGCCGCCTCCACCGTGTCCATACCGTCCACGGTGTCCACATGCGGCTTCATCACATCCCGTACACGGATGATCTCTTTCTTGGTCACAGCTCGTCCTCCACGACGCTGGTGAGCTGGCGAATCTGGTGACTGACCCCGACCGCGTCCTCGACATCGATCTGGAAGGCGATGCCGGTGCCGGGTTTGGCATCGAACTCGCCCTCTTCGGCAATGGTTTCGAGGATGCACCGGCTCAGGTGCTCTTCCACCAGGAACAGTACCATGTCACGCTGCACCTCGAGGCTCAGGCCGAAGAAGGTCTTGCTCTTCTGCAGCCCTTCGCCGCGTGCCTGGTTGATCACGGTGGAGCCGGTGGCGCCGGCATTTCTGGCGGCATCCACCACGGTATTGGTCTTGCTGTCCTCAATGAGGGCAATGATCAGTTTGAAATGCATAGTTAATCCCTCGCTCGGGTCTCTCTTGCCCGTCGGGCAAGCCATTCACTGAGTTGTGCATAGCCCATTACGCTCATAATGGGGAAAAGGCTGGCAAAGGCGATCAGTCCGAATCCGTCCAGCATGGGATTGCGCCCGGGGATGGTGCTGGAGAGGCCCAGTCCCAGCGCCGCCACCAGCGGCACGGTCACCGTGGAGGTGGTGACGCCGCCCGAGTCATAGGCCAGGGCGATAATCGCCTTGGGGCAGTACAGGGTCTGGATCAGCACCACGATGTAGCCGGTGATGATGTAGTAGTGTAGCGGGGTGCCGGTGACAATGCGGTAGGCGCCCAGTGCGATGCCGATCGCCACGCCCAGGGCCACGGCGATGCGCAGTCCCCAGGTGCCGACCGCGCCGCCGGAGACCTGGTTGGCCTTGATCGCTACCGCGATCAGCGAGGGTTCGGCAATGGTGGTGGTGAGGCCGATGGCGAAGGCGAACAGGTAGACCCAGAGGTAGTGCTGCCAATTGTTGCCGAGCTCGTTCGCGGTCTGGCTGATGCCGAGGAACTCCGGCGCCGTGAGTTGTACCGCCATCAGTTTGCCCAGCGGGAAGAGTGCGCCCTCCAGACCCTGCAGAAACAGGGCGAGGCCGAGCAGCACCAGCAGGAAACCGGTCAGGACCTGTTTCAGATGGTGTACCTGCTTGCGCAACACAAACAGCTGAAAGCCGAACAGGATGGCGGCGATCGGCAGCACATCGGTAATGGTCGCGGTGAGGGTGCCGAAGAAATCTGACAGCCAGTTCATTACAGCAGCATGCCATAGCCCATGACGAATATCATCGGGGTGAGTGAGGCGAAGGCGATCAGGCCGAAGCCGTCGGTCATCGGGTTGCGGCCGCGGATACTGCTGGCCAGGCCGACCCCCAGCGCGGTGACCAGCGGCACGGTGATGGTGGAGGTGGTGACCCCGCCGGAATCATAGGCGATGCCGATGATCTCGGCTGGGGCAAAGGCGGTCATGATGACCACGCCGGCATAGCCGCCCATGATCAGATACTGTATCGGCCAGCCCTTGATGATGCGGATCACCCCGATCACGATGGCCAGTCCCACGGATACGGCCACGGTCAGGCGCAGGCCGTTGGCATAGTGGCGTATCGCCGTTTCGTCTGCACTGATCATGCCGCCGATCGCGGCCACCCGGGCGGCCTCATCCGCGATGGCGATCAGCGCCGGCTCGGCGACCGTGGTGCCAAATCCCAGGGCGAAGGCAAACAGGGTGAGCCAGAGTATGCTGCCCTTGGAGGCGAAATCATGGGCCATTGATTCGCCGATCGGGAACAGGCCCATTTTCAGTCCCTGCACAAACAACGTCAGGCCGACCACCACCTCTACGGTTCCCAGCAGCAGCCTTCCCAGATCGGGGATCGGTTGCCGGAAGACCAGCAGTTGGAAGCAGCCAATTACGACTACAATAGGTAGTAGATCGCGGATGCTTTCCGCCAGCGCCTTGCCGAAGTGTTGGATGAGCCTGTTCACGCCGTAACAATACACGACGGACAATTTGAAGTTAACCAGAAGTGTATTCTGTTTCGGACGGATGGGGCGGTCGGTATCGACCCGGTGAAGTGTCTGAAATGTGCGTGACTGCCGTGTTAGCTGGGACCCAGGTCACGCCTTTGCGTGGCAATTATTTGACTTTTGGCTATTTGTGACGCCTCTCACGACAGCTGAAACAAGCGGGGTCCAGACTCCATGCTGTAGAGGTACCCTTGCTCGGGTACCGCCGATTCTGAATGAGACACGCAGCGATTGGAATCCAGTTATGAATGCCGGGAAGATAATTTCATTTGAAGGTAAGCGTTCGGGGGAACAGGGGGTCGTTCTCAGGCCCGGTTACCATGGCACCATCAATGCGTGCCGGCAGTTGCTGGTAAAGTTCCTGCCGCAGCGGATGGACGCGCTGTTCGAGCGGCTGGACGATGTGCTCTATACCCAGGCGGACAAGGCCGGGATCGATCACAATCAGACCGCCTATTTTGAATCGATGCGCGTCCTGCGGCGCGAACGCGAGCAGATTCAAAGCACCTTCAACAAGGGAGTGCTGGGGCGCTTCGATCGCTTCTGGACCCATGGGCCGGCGGCCGTCTCCAGGCATACGCTGGAGGGTTCCTATAACAGCGATGAGCTGGGTCTGGTGGAGAGCGATGAACTGGAAGAGGGGCTGGCCATTACCGGCATGGTCTCCAAGGGCAACAACACCTACTACCGTGATCTCTATGCGCTGGATGAGCGGTTCAGCTACCTGCTGCATGGGGTGTCCATGGGCAAGGAGGGCAATCCGCTCGCCCCGGCCGCCTTGTGCGGCGCCTTCGAGCAGGCCATCACCACCCTGGAGGTGACGCTCGCGGTCAAGCTGGTGATCTATAAGCAGTTTGAAAAAGAGCTGATCGGGCATCTCGGTGCGTTCTATGACCAGGCCAATGCCACCCTGGCCAAGGCGGGAATCCTGCCGGGTATCAAGCCGACCATGCGGCGCAATGCACCCTACCAGACGTCGTCCACGGCGTCATCGGGGTATAGCCCGGCGGCCGACAGCGCGACCTATGCGCCGGGAGAGAATCCCGAGATGCAGGCCGAGGTGTTCGCCACCCTGCAACAGTTGCTGCTGCAGCGGCGCCCGGAATCCCTCGCGGCGCCCACCGGGAATGTGCATTATGTCGAATCGGTGAACCTGCTGTCGGCGCTGTCGGTGCTGCAGCATCAGGGCAACATCGCGGAAGCGGCCAACGCGCCGGTGATGGATGCCCGGAGCATGCGCGCCGCGCTGCTGAAGATGCCGCAGATCGGCCAGGCGGCGTCCGGCAGGATGGCGATTGGTCGGGTGGATGAAGACACCATCGATGTCATCTCCATGCTGTTCGAGTTCATCCTCGACGATCCCGGTCTGAGTGACCCCATGCGTGCCCTGTTGGCCAGGCTGCAGATCCCGATGCTCAAGGTGGCCATCCTGGACAAGAGCTTTTTCAGCCGCAAGGATCATCCGGCGCGCCGCCTGCTCAACGTCATGGCGCAGGCGGCGATCGGCTGGACCGAGGAGTCCGGACGTAGCGGTGACGGCCTGTATGCCCGGATCGAATCGGCGGTGAACCGGATCCTGGCCAAGTTCGATGATGACCTGGCGCTGTTCGATGAGCTGTATGAGCAGTTTGCCGCCTTCCTCGAGCGCGAACAACGCGGCGCCCATGTGGCCGAGGAGCGGGCCACTCAGGTGACCCAGGGCAAGGAGGCGCTGGTCGAGGCCAAGCGCCATGTGGCGGATGAGATCGGCCGCTGTCTGTCCAATTACGGCGACGTGCCCGACGTGGTGCAGAACCTGGTGCGGGATGGCTGGAATGATGTGCTGCTGCTGATCTATCTGCGCAAGGGGCGGGAGAGTGACGAGTGGTCGGATGCGGTGAACCTGATGGAGCGCCTGGTCTGGAGCGTGATGCCCAAACCCAGCCACAGTGAGCGTCAGGAGCTGTTGCGTTCCATTCCGGAACTGCTCAAGGGTTTGCGCGCCGGTCTCTCCGGGATCTCCTACAACCAACACAAGATGAATCGGGCCTTCAAGGGGCTGCAGGCGCGTCATCTGGCCTGTCTGCGCGGCGGACGCGCCCTGGATGAAACCCTTACCCAGCAGGCGGACGAAGAGGAACATATCGATGAGGTCGGTGAAGTCATGGAGGAGATCGTGCTGGAATCGGCGGATGCCCATAGTGCCCCGATAGTGAGCGAGCCCGATGCGTTCGATGCCCAGGCCACGAAGCTGGCGCTGGGTACCTGGCTGGAACTGAACGAAGAGGACGGGGCGGTGATCCGCGCCAAACTCTCCTGGCGCAGCAACATCAGTGGCAGCTGCCTGTTCGTCAATCGCCGGGGGATGAAGGTGGCGGAGGTGACACGGCAGGGGCTGGGCGCCTGGCTGCGCAGTGGTAAAGCGGTACTGCTGCCCGAGATCAGTGTGCCGCTGATGGATCGGGCGTTGAACTCATTGGTGGAGACCCTGAACAGCCCCGGATCGAAAAAGCCGGGTGGTGGGAAGGAGCCGTGAAAGTGAATACGTGAGTGGATTACTGTGCCGTTACAGCCCCCGCCCCGCGGGGGTCTTTTTTGTGTGCCCCGGCTCTGGCTGGTGGTTGAGTTCGCGGGCGGTATACAATAGGAAAATTCATTGGACTAGAGGGCACTGTAATGACCGAAAAGATGACCGACTCCGGCCTCAAATATGATGACCTGGTCGAAGGTGAGGGCGCGGTCGCCGCGGCGGGGCAGCGGGTGGTGGTGCACTACACCGGCTGGCTTACGGACGGCCGCAAGTTTGATTCCAGTCTTGACCGCAACGATCCGTTCTCGTTCGCCCTGGGCGCCGGGCAGGTGATCCGTGGGTGGGATGAGGGCGTGCAGGGGATGAAGATCGGCGGCAAGCGCAAACTGACCATACCGCCCCAATTGGGATATGGTGCACGCGGTGCCGGCGGGGTGATTCCTCCCAATGCGACCCTGGTGTTCGAGGTTGAGCTGCTGGAGATCGGCTGAATTGTCCCTGCCAAGCCCGCAAGATATCCAGGCCCAGGTGAGGCTGGCACTGGCGGAGGACCTGGGCACGGGGGACCGGACGGCGGCGCTGATCCCCGCGGATGCCCGCTCCCGGGTCAGGGTAGTCTGCCGGGAAGCGGCGGTGGTCTGTGGGGTCGCCTGGTTTGCCGAGGTGTTCCGCCAGCTGGATCCGGGGATCGTGATCGACTGGTTTTTCCGGGATGGCGAGCTGATCGACGCCGACCGGCTGGTCTGTGAATTGAACGGCAATACCCGGGCGCTGCTGAGCGGTGAGCGGACGGCGCTGAACTACCTGCAGACCCTCTCCGGCACCGCCACCCTGGCCAGGCAGTATGCGGACGCGGTGGCGGGCACCGGGGTGCGAATCCTGGATACCCGCAAGACCGTGCCGGGCCTGCGGCTGCAGCAGAAATATGCCGTCACCTGTGGCGGTTGCCATAATCACCGGATCGGCCTGTTCGATGCCGTGCTGATCAAGGAGAACCATATCAAGGCGGCCGGGTCGGTGACCGCGGCGGTGAAGCGCGCCCAGGCGCTGGCATCGGATATCGAGATCGAAGTGGAAGTGGAGTCACTGGCGGAGCTGGAGGAGGCGCTGGCGGCGGGTGCGCGGCGGATTCTGCTGGATAACTTCACCCCTGAGCTGTTGCGACGGGCGGTGAAACGGGCCGATGGCCAGGCCCGTCTCGAGGCATCGGGTGGGGTCAGCCTGGAGACGATTCGGGAAATTGCCGAGGCCGGCGTGGATGACATCTCGGTCGGCGCCCTGACCAAGGATGTGCGGGCGATCGATCTCTCGATGCGCTTTATCGATCTTTGACGGACTTCAGGCCTTCACGTCGAGCAGGGAACCTAACAGGGCGTCGGCTGTCTTGAATGCTTTGCCCGAGGCGCTGGCCTGCAGGCTGCTTTGGTGAAGTTCCACCAGGGCGCGGACCGCATCCTTGGTCGGAGTCTTGGCGGTCGGCTGGTTGGCACTGGCAATATCCGCCGCGTTGCGGCGCAACTGGCGCATGCCGCGCTGGATGCCCTGCAGGGCGGTATCCGATAGGGGGCTGATGGCCATGGCGGTTATCCGGATAAAGAGAGCTGTTCCCAGCATAGGGATCAAATCGATTCCTGCCAAGGATAAAATAGTCAATAATGTGACTATTTGCAATTAATTGACGCAATATAGGCGGCCAATTATTAATTTCGGCTATTCCCACCGCGGCACAGGGAGGTCGATCCCGGGTTTGTGCGCTTGGCGGTTACCCAAGTGTTTTATGGAAAGTTCGCCTGAGAACTTGCGGTTTTACCCTACAGGCCCACAGGGCCACTATTAATCACACAAAGGAAATTCAATGTCTGTGTCTATCAAACCAATTATCACCGCGGCGGTTCTGGCGACTGCGGCCCTTTCCGTTCAGGCCGCCGAGCTGACCAGCCTGGAACAACGGTTCAGCTATGCCTTGGGTTACCAGTTCGCGCAGCAGCTGCAACAGCAGGGGGTGAAGGTCGAGGGGGCTGCCTTTGGTGCAGCGCTGGATGATGTGCTTGGTGGCAAGACCACCCAGCTGACCCCACAGCAGATGTCCGAGGCGTTCCAGCAGACCAAGGAGGCGATGGCCAAGGCCCAGGAGCAGAAATCGATCGCCGCCAAACAGGCGGGTGAAGAGTTCCTGGCGGAGAACAGCAAGCAGGAGGGCGTGGTGGTCCTGCCCAGCGGGTTGCAGTACCAGGTGCTGCAGGCAGGCACAGGCGAGAAACCGGCGGCCGGGTCCACCGTCACGGTACACTATCGCGGCACCCTGATTTCCGGTGAGGAGTTCGACAGCTCCTACGCCCGTGGCGAGCCCGCCAGTTTCTCGCTGAACGGCGTGATCCCCGGTTTCCGCGAGGGCATCAGCCAGATGAACCAGGGCGCCAAGTGGAAACTGGTTATCCCCGCCAGCCTGGGTTATGGCGAGACCGGTGCGCCCGGCGCCATCGGCCCCAACGAGACCCTGATCTTCGAGGTGGAACTGCTCTCCTTCGAGGCACCCAACGCCCTGCCTGAGTCCCAGGAAGAGAAGAAGGGCGAATAAGGCAACCGAGCATTCCGACCCGCCCGGCATGGGCGGGTTTGGAGCGGGTTTTTACAGACCGCGCAGCTGCCGGGGGCGCAGCCGTTCGCCATGCGCCAGCGCATGGTCGATCCGGGCCAGCAGGGGTTCCCGGTCGCGGGGCAGGTTGCCGGCCAGGGCCAGGGCATTGGAGGCGTGGTTGGAGCGAAAGATGAGTGGTTGGGGTGGTTGGATACCGGCCACCAGCCGACGCTGTTCCCGCAGGATGGCTTGATCGTCCTGGGGGATAAAGGGTTCACCGAACTTCTCCAGGAAGCGCTGCCGCGCGCCGGTCTCCAGAAACAGCTGCAGGGTCGACAGGTAGCTGACCGGGGCACTGTTCAGCAGTTCGATGGTGCCCTGGATGTGCTCCGGCGAGCGGGACTCCCCGCCCAGGCCGAGGATGACCGTGGCCGAGACCTTGAGCCGGCCGCCATGAGCCTTCTCCAGGGCCGTGCGGATACTGCGCGGAGTGGCCCCCTTGGTGATCTTTTTCAGGATCACCCCCGACCCCGACTCGATACCCACGTAGAGCAGATTCAGCTTGCGTCCCCGCAACCGCTCCAGTTCGTCCTCCTGCTTGCGCAGGATGTCGCTCGGGTTGGCATAGCAGGAGACCCGGCTCAGCCGGGGAAACGCCGCGGCCAGCCGGTCCAGGATCGCCAGCAGGTGATCCGTGGGCAGGGTCAGGGCGTCGCCGTCGGCCAGAAACACCCGCTGGGCCTCCGGCCAGGCCCGGGCGGCCTGCTCGATCTCCTGGAACACCACCTCCAGCGGCCGCACGCTGAAGTGCTTCTGCTTGTACATGGAGCAGAACGAACACTGGTTGAAGTGGCACCCCAGGGTGACCTGGATGATCAGGTTGTTGCCCTCGCTGGGGGGCCTGTAGAGCGGCATGTCGTAGCTGAGCATCGCTCAAGGCTCCTGGGGTGGGAACACCAGCCGGGCGCCGCAGAACAGGTTCCGGTCGCCGGCCGCGGCGTGGTGGCGGAAACTGATGCGGCGGAGTGGTGGCTGGCTGTGCAGGCAGCCGCCGCGCAGCACGTGGTGGTCCGCGCTGAACTGCTGTGCGCCCCCCTCCGGCTCGGGGTCCGGCCGGAACTCGCTGTAGGGCTCGAAGCGGTTGGCGCACCACTCCCAGACCCGGCCAGACGTGGTCAAAACCTGGGTGCGCCTGGCCACCTCCCACTGGTACTCGTGCTGCAGCACGGCGCCGCTCAGATCGCCGCCCAGGGAGGCGGTCCAGCGCGCATACGCCTCGGCCTCGTGCCGGGAGATGCCCATTACCGGATCGCCTGGCGGCAGATCGGCCGGGCCGTTCAGGCTCACCCCGTACCACTCACCCTCGGCGTCGCGGCGCCAGTGGTGGGGGTGGTCGGCGATCTCCTGGCGCCAGCGCCAGCCGTCCCCGCTCCAATAGGTCTCGGTGGCGTAGCCCCCCGCCTCCATGAAGGCGAGCCAGGCGGCGTTGCCGACCGGCTGCCGGTCGATGCGGAAGTTGCTCAGGTTCACCACCTGGGCCGGCTGCTCGTTATCACAGGCGGCGGGGTCGCCCTTGGCGCCGATCCGGTAGTGTCCCTGGGAGACGCCCACCAGATCGGCAACCGGCAACGCGGCGTGCAGCGGTTGGGTCACCCGATAGGCCTCCGACTGCCGCAGCCGGCGTTCCACCAGTAGCTGCAGCATCTGTTCGTAAAGGCCGGCTCGGGCCTGGTTGATCAGCAGGATCAGGCGGCCGTCCGCCAGCAGCGGGTGGTCGGGTAGCCGGTCCAGGTTGGCCAGCCGCATCAGGTTCTCGTCCTGCAGCTCCAGGGCCCAGTTCAGCAGATGGTCCTTCGGCGGCAGGCGTTGCCACTGGATCTCCGGCGCCAGGGTGCCCGGGGTAAAGATCTCGGCCACCCGGTCGGTGATGTCGTGCTCATCCTGGACCCGTTGACGCAGCAGCCGGCACTCCAGAAACACGGCGCGGCCGTAAAGCCAGGCGAGGGGGGGCATCGAGTCGTGGAAACAGCGGCGACATTCGCTGTCGCTCAGGGGCTCGATCAGCTGGGTCATCATCTGTTGCAGGGCGCTGAGCTGACCGAGTGGGGGTATGGATTGCATGGGTGTTCGCCGTTACTGCTGTCGGGTGGGTTATGGTAGCCGGTTTCCGGTGTTCAGTCTGCCGCCACGGTCCGGCCCGCGGCCCACGCCCGCAATTGCGTCATCTTCTCCGCCATCACCACCGAAAGCGGGCGGGTACGCTCCAGCTCCTGCAGCAGGTGCCGGGTATCCAGCCGGCTCTCCTGCGCTTGGGCCGCATACAGGGCGGAGACGATCGCCTGTTCAATCTCCGCGCCGGTGAAACCCTCGCTGGCGCCGGTCAGCAGTTCCAGATCGAAGCCGCTGGGCGCCTGGTTGCGCCGCCGCAGGTGGATGTCGAAGATCTCGCGGCGTACCGCCTCTTGCGGCAGGTCGATAAAGAAGATCTCATCCAGCCGCCCCTTGCGGATCAGCTCGGGTGGCAGGCGCTGGATATCGTTGGCGGTGGCGACAATGAATACCTGGCGGCGGTTTTCCGCCATCCAGGTAAGCAGGGTGCCGAGAATGCGCAGCGATACCCCGTCATCGGCCTGGCCGGGTGAGACCCCCTTCTCGATCTCGTCCATCCACAGCACGCAGGGCGCCATGCTCTCGGCGACCTCCAGGGCGCTGCGCAGGTTCTTCTCGGTTTCGCCGATGTACTTGTTGTAGAGGGCACCGAAATCGATCCGCAGCAGCGGCACGCCGAAGGTGCCGGCGACCGCCTTGGCGGCCAGGCTCTTGCCGGCCCCCTGGACCCCCAGCAGCAGGATGCCCCGGGGCTGGTCCAGGCTGGCGCTGTTACCGGCAAATGAGTTGTGCCGATGGCTCAACCACTCCTTGAGGCGCGTCAGACCGGCCACCTCCGCGAAGCTGGCGGTGTCGTATTCGAAGGCGATGACGCCGTCCTGGTTGATCAGTTCGTACTTGGTCTTCATCAAGCCGGGCAGGTCGTCCTGGCTGATGGCGCCGTCGTTCTCGATGGCCGAGCGAATCAGGCGGCGGGCATCGGTGGTGGTGATGCCGGTAAGATTGGCGGCCAGGCGGTCGATGGCCTTGGCGTCAGTCTGCACCTGGCGACGGTTTTCCGACTGCCAGCGCCGCGCCTCCTCCTTGATAAGCATCTTGATCCCGGCACGGTCCGGCAGGCGCAGATTGAAGCGGGCGGTGAGGTGCCTGATCTCGGCCGGCAGGGGGATGTCGTGGCTGAGGAAGATCAGGGTCTTGGCGAGGCGTCCGTGCTCCTGCGCGATCTCCTTGATCAGGCGCACATGGATCGGGTCGTCCAGGAAGGGGTGGAAGTCCAGCAGCAGATAGTAGCCGGCCTGCGAGACCGCCTTGATATGCTTCAGCACTTCCCGTGGTTCCGCGGTAAATTGCTGGGCGCCAAAGTCCGCCTCCAGTCGCCTGAGCCCTTCGGTGACCGTCCACTGAAACATGGGGTGGTTCAGCCGCAGGCCGAGCCGGGCCAGCATCTGGCTGACCCGCACCTCCTCCAGCGACTCGATCACGATGATCGGCGTGTGCGAGGTCAGGATCAGCTCAAGGTCGTGCAGTTCTTTCATCGGTTGTCCTGTGTTGGGTGTGGCCCGCGCCACTTTATCAGCCTTTCCCGGCAACCGCAGCAGCCGGGCATGCGGTGGCGGCACTTGGGGAGATGCCGGGGGAGACACTGGGGCGCAATTGTTATTGATCAATCCCAATCGGCGCGGAATGGCTTATCATAGCGGGGCGACAAGATGTTGTGCCGGGTGGTGCAAACGAGAAATGGTGGAGCACAATTGGACCTGTCATTACCGCTGGCGTTTACCGTCGGGCTGTTCAGCGCGGTGCACTGCATCGGCATGTGTGGCGGCATCATGGGTGCGCTGAGCTACGGCTTGCCGCCCGAGCTGCGCCAGAACAGCCTGCGGTTTTTGCTTTTTCTGCTGGCCTACAACAGTGGCCGGGTGCTCAGTTACGCCGCCGCCGGGGCCTTGATCGGTCTGTTGGGTGGCACCCTGCTGGAGGCACTCGGCCCGGGGCAGGGGCACCGCTGGCTGCAGTGGATTGCCGCCCTGATTATGGTGCTGATCGGCCTGCATGTGGCCGGCTGGCTGCCGCGGCTGGCCCAGGTGGAGCGGATCGGCGCGCCCTTATGGCGGCGGCTCGAACCGCTGGGCCGGCGACTGATGCCGGTGCAATCGATACCGCAGGCGCTGGCCTATGGAGCGGTGTGGGGCTGGCTGCCCTGCGGGCTGGTGTACACCATGCTGATCTCCACCGCCACCAAGGTGGGGCCGCTGAGCGGTGCGCTCTATATGGCGGCGTTTGGCCTGGGTACACTACCGGCGGTGGTGGCGACCGGTCTGCTGGCCGGGCGGCTCTACCGCTACGCCAATAACCCCTATTTGAAGGTGGTTGTCGGGTTGGTTATCATACTGATCGGCCTGTTGACCCTATGGTTCCCGGAGTTGCTGGATGTCACGTCCTATCAGCAGCCCCAAATTGACAGCGAGTGATACGGTTATGAACAGTGTTGCAGAGAAGATGTACGGCAGCTCACCCGTATTCAGCCGGGCAGTGCATGCCGCGCGCATGGTGGCGGGTACCGATGCTACCGTGCTGATCACCGGCGAGCCGGGGTCTGGCAAGGCGTCGATGGCCCGGGAGATCCACGCGGCGAGCCGTCGCTCCCAGGGCGTCTTTCGAGTAATCGCTTGTGCCGGGATCGAGGAACATCAGTTTGGGACGGAGCTGATGGCCACCACCAGCGGTGCCACCCTGTACCTGGACGAGGTGGCGGATCTGTCGCTGGAGGCACAGGCCAAGCTGCTGCATTTTCTCGAGTCGGTTGAGGCGCGGCATAGCGGGTTCCCCATGGTGCGGGTGCTTGCCTCCACCGGCCGGGATCTGCACGCCTTGCAGCTGGCGGGGCAGTTCCGCGAGGACCTCTACTACCGGCTGCACGTGGTGCCGCTGCCGCTGCCGCCGCTGCGTGAACGGGCCGACGATATCGTGCTGCTGCTGAAACAGTTCACCGCCGATCTGGCCCGCCATCATGGTCGCAAGGCCCCGCGTTACTCGGTCACCGCGCGCCATCTGGTGAAACAGTACCGCTGGCCGGGCAACGTGCGCGAACTGCGCAATTTTTGCGAACGCATGGTGATCCTGATGCCGGGCGCCATCGTGCAGCCGGCCGACATGCCGCTGGAGATGCGGCGCGACAACTCCACGGCCGCCCGGCCGGGGCTGTTCTCCCTGCCCGAGGGCGGGGTCGACCTGTTTGCCCTGGAGGGCGATATTATCCGCCAGGCGATCTGCATGAGCGGTGGCAACCGCAGCAAGGCGGCACGCCTGCTGGGGCTGACCCGCGACACCCTGCTCTATCGCATTCAGAAACACGCCATCGAACTTTGATCGGCGTTTCTGGTGCGGCGGTGAGAAATCCGGGCTGGAGTTCCGCGTGCCCACCGTTTCCCCGGCCCGCCCGGGTAGGCACGGGGGCCTGCCCCTAGGAACGGCTTCACCCCTCAGGTGTTCAACGTCCCCGTAGGGGCAACCCCCCGTGGTTGCCCGAAACCTCCGGCTGCACCCCGACCCAGGGCAGGCACGGGGGCCTGCCCCTACGAACGGCTCGCCCGCTCGGTGTTCAACGTCCCCGTAGGGGCAACCCCCCGTGGTTGCCCGATACCTCCGGGTTGCACCCGACCCGGGCAGGCACGGGGGCCTGCCCCTACGAACGGATCGCCCGCCCGGTGTTCAACGTCCCCGTAGGGGCAACCCCCCGTGGTTGCCCGAAACCTCCGGTTGCACCCCGACCCCGGGCAGGCACGGGGGCCTGCCCCTACGCCTTCCCCTACAACCAGCGCTCGACAATGCGGATGCCGGTGTCCTCCGGCGAGTTGCGGATGGCAAAGCCCAACCGGCGCATCAGCGAGAGCATGCGGTTGTTGTCCGACAATACCTCGCCCTCGATCATGCGGATGCCCCGGGTACGGGCCGCCTCCATCAGCGCCTCCATCAATTTCGAGCCGATCCCCATGCGCCGCTTGGTGTCCAGCACCGCCAGGGCAAACTCGCAGGACTGGCTGTCGGGGTTGACGGTGTAGCGGGCCACCCCCAGTTGGGTGCGTTTGCCGTTCTCGTTGATCACCGCGATCAGCGCCATCTCCCGGTCGTAGTCGGGCTGGGTGAAGCGCGCCAGCATCTCGGGGGTCAGCTCGTCGATGGTCTGCATGAAGCGGAAATACTTCGCCTCTGGTGACATGTTGCGCACGAACTCCTGCTCCGTGTCGGCATCTTCCGGGCGGATCGGGCGGATGGTCAGCTCGGTGCCGTCGGGCAGGTGGAAGCGGTTGACCAGTTGCGAGGGGTAGGGGTGGATGGCCATGTGGGCGTAGGGGATGGGACCGGTGGACGGCCGGGCCACGCGGATGCGTACATCCGCCGCCACCACGCCATGCTCGTCCGCCAGCAGTGGGTTGATATCCATCTCCTTGATATGGGGCAGCTCGCAGACCATGTCCGAGACCCGCAGCAGCACATGCTCGACCTCCTCCGGGTCGACCGCCGACATCTGCCGGAACGGCTCCAGCAGTTTAGCGGCGCGGGTGCGGGCGATCAGCCGCTGCGCCAGCAGGCTGTTCAGCGGCGGCAGCGCCACGGCGCTGTCGCGCAGGATCTCCACCGCGGTGCCGCCGGAACCGAAGGCGATCACCGGGCCGAATACCGGGTCCCGCTTCACCCCCACCATCAGTTCCCGGGTGTTCGGGTTGGAGGACATGGGCTCCACCGTGACGCCGAGTATCTTCACCTCCGGGTGGCGCTTCTGCACCGACTCCACCAGCGACTTGAAGGCGCTGTGCACCTCCGGGGCGTTGTTGATATTCAGCCGCACCCCGCCCACATCCGATTTGTGTGTGATATCGGGGGAGTTGATCTTCAGCACCACCGGGAAGCCGACCGTCTCCGCCGCTACCAGGGCCTGGGTTGGGGTGGCGGCCTCGATGGTCTGGGTGCAGGGGATGTGGAAGGCGCGCAACACCGCCTTGGACTCCAGGTCGGAGAGCAGTTCCCGGCCCTCGGCCAGGGCCGCCTCCATGATCAGCCGCACCCCCTCCACGTCGGGGTCGCGCAGGTCCGAGAGCGGGCCCGGCGTCTGCAACAGCAGTTTCTGGTTCTGGCAGTGGCGGGAGAGGTAGGCAAACGCCTCTACCGCCCGCTCCGGGGTGATGAAGCTGGGCAGGTGGTTGGCCGACAGCCGTTCCCGGGCATTGCGGATGCGGGTCTCGCCCATCCAGCAGGCCAATACCGGCTTGCCCTTCCTCCCCTTGGCCGCCTCGATTACCGCCTGGGCCGAGTCCAGGGGATTACTCATGGGCAGCGGGGTGAACAGGGTGAGTATGCCGTCCACACCCGGGTCCTTGAGGCACGCCTTGACTGCCTCGCCATAGGCCTCCGGTCCGGCATCGCCGGTGATGTCGATGGGGTTGCCGTGGGACCAGTGGACCGGCAGGTGCTTGTCCAGTTCGACCACGGTCTCGGCGCCGAGCTGGGCGATCTCGACCCGCAGATCCTCCGCGCGGTCGGTTGCCAGGATGCCGGGACCACCACCGTTGGTGATAATGGCCAGCCGGTTGCCGTTGACCTTTTTTCCGGCGGAGAGGATCTCGGCGGCGGCGAACAGCTGGCCGAAGGTCATCGCCCGGACCACGCCGGCCCGCTCCAGCGCCGCGTCAAAGACGTCGTCGGAACCGATCATGGCCCCGGTGTGGGTGCTGGCCGCCTGCGATCCCCGGGCATGCCGGCCCACCTTGAGCACGATCACCGGCTTGGAGCGGGCCGCCGTGCGCAGCCCGCTCATGAAGGCCCGGGCATCGTGTATGCCCTCGATGTAGAGCAGGATGGCCGTGGTCTTATAATCCGAGGCGAGGTAATCCAGGACATCGCCAAAATCGATATCGCTGGCATTGCCCAGGGAGACCACGGTGGAGAAACCGAGCTGGTGGGGTTTGGCCCAGTCCAGGATGGCGGTGCAGAGGGCGCCGGACTGGGAGACCAGCGCCAGGCCGCCGGCGGGGGCGGGGGTCTCCAGGAAGGTGGCGTCCAGGCCCACGCTGGGGCGCATCAGCCCCAGGCAGTTGGGGCCGACCAGGCGCAGGTTGTAGTGTTTGGCGGTCTCCAGGATCGACTGCTCGATGCGCGCGCCGGCCGGTCCGGTCTCGCGGAAACCCGAGGTCAGCACCACGGCGGCCCGCACCCCCTGTTCCCCGCATTCGCGGATGATGCCGGGTACGGTTTTGCTGGGCGAGGCGATGACCGCCAGATCCACCGGAAGCTCGATATCGCCGATCGCCTTGAAACAGGCGCGACCCTGGACCGATTTATGTCCGGGATTGATCGGATAGAGTTCCCCCTTGAAACCGGCCTGGAGCAGATTCTTGAACACGCGGGTGCCGACACTGTCGGGTCTTTCACTGGCGCCGAATACAGCGATGCTTTCGGGTGAGAACAGGGAGTCGAGGTGGTGTGGGCCCATGGTCTTTTTGCCTGTTGCGTGGGAAAAGCATAGAGTAGCTAGGTAAAGTGTATTTTACATTTTTTGAGGGTTGAGTTTTGCCTATAGCCTACATTTCCCATCCCGATTGCCTGTTGCATGATGTTGGTCAAGATCATCCGGAGCAGCCGAGACGCCTGCGTGCGATACAGGATCTGCTGATCAGTACCGGTATGGAGCTTGCCCTGAATCAGTATGAGGCCCCGCTGGTAAAACGCGAACAGCTGGAGTTGGCCCACGACCCCGACTACATCAGCATGCTGTTCAGCGACGCGCCCCATGAGGGGATCCTGGAGCTGGATGGCGATACCTTCATGATGCCGAAAACACTGGATGCGGCGTTGCGGGCGGCCGGCGCGGTGGTGCTGGGTGTTGATCTGGTGTTGAGGAAAGAGGTGACCGCGGCGTTCTGCGCGGTGCGGCCGCCGGGCCATCACGCCGAGCGCGATCGCGCCATGGGCTTCTGCTATTTCAACAACGTCGCGGTGGGCGCGGCCTACGCGATCGCCCGGCACGGCCTGGAGCGGGTGGCGATTATCGATTTCGACGTGCATCACGGCAACGGCACCGAACACATCTTCGCCAGCGATCCGCGGGTGCTGTTCTGCTCCAGCTTCCAGCACCCGTTCTACCCCTTCACCGGGCACGAGACCGAGACCGACCATATCGTCAACATCACCCTGCCGGCCGGCTCCAACGGTCAGGAGTTCCGCAAGCAGGTGGAGGCGCACTGGCTACCGGCGCTGCACCACTTCCAGCCGCAACTGGTGATGATCTCGGCCGGCTTCGACGCCCACGTCTCGGACGACATGAGCCACCTGCGGCTGCGCGAGGCGGACTATGACTGGGTCACCACCCGGATCAAGGAGATCGCCGACCGCTATGCCGAGGGGCGCATCGTCTCGACCCTTGAGGGGGGCTATGAGCACGGCTCCCTGGCGCGCAGCGTGCTGGCGCACCTGGATGCGCTGCTGGGACATCGTTAGCCTGGCAGGCGCGGCTCATGTGCCCATCAATCATGATTGATGCGGTTCGTTTCACTCACCGCATCCTACAACAAGCATGCCGAAAGAATCGTAGGATGCCGGTGAGCTTGCGAACCGCATCATCTGCTGACTACAGCAAGGCAAGCGACAACCACGGCCAGTAGGTGATGATCAGCAGCGCCGCCAGCAGGATCAGGAACCAGGGCAGGGTGGCGAGATAGAGTTGCAGCACCGGCTTGTTGAAGCGGTAGCTGGCGATGAACAGGTTCATCCCCACCGGCGGGGTGAAGTAGCCGATCTGCATATTGGCCAGGAAGATGATGCCGAGGTGCACCGGGTCGATGCCGTAACCGATGGCGATCGGCAGCAGCAGCGGCACCATCAGCACCAGGGCGGAGAAGATATCCAGCATCGTGCCGAGGAGCAGCAGGAAGATGTTGAGCAGGATCAGGAAGGTCAGCTTGTTGCTGACCAGCTCGCGGATGGTGTCGAACAGCAGGCGCGGTATGCCGGCGTCGATCAGGTAGTTGGTGGAGGCCAACGACAGACCGAGGATCACCAGGATGCCGCCCACCAGCACCATGGACTCGCGCATCACCCGCGGCAGTTTGCCGAACGGGATCTCCCGCAGGATCAGCACCTCCACCAGCAGCACGTAGCAGGCGGTCACCGCGGCGGCCTCGGAGATGGCGAAGTAGCCGCTGTAGATACCCCCCAGCACAAGGAACGGCAGCGGCAGTTCCCAGATGGCGCCTTTCATGGCCGCCAGCGCCTCGGCGGGCGAGAAGGGGGTCAGGGGCAGGGCGCGGTTGGAGTAGATCGACCAGGCGGCCAGCAGGCTCAGCATCAGCAGGCCGGGCAGGATCCCGGCCAGGAACATGGCATCCACGGTGATGTTGTGGGCGATGCCCAGCTGCTGGGCAATCACCGCATAGAGGATCAGCGGCAGTGCCGGGGCGAACAGCAGGCCGAGACTGCCGGAGGTGGTGACCAGGCCGAGACTGAAGTTGTCCCGGTAACCGGACTGGGTCAGGGCCGGGTAGAGCAGGGCGCCGAGGGCGACGATGGTGACGCCGGAGGCCCCGGTAAAGGCGGTGAACAGGGCGCAGGCGACCAGCGAGACCAGCGCCAGGCCGCCCGGCATCCAGCCCAGCAGCGCCTGGGTCAGGCGCACCAGGCGGCGCGGGGCACCGCTCTCGCTCAGCAGGTAACCGGCGAAGGTGAACAGCGGGATCGCCAGCAGCACCGGCATCTCGGCGATGCGGTAGAACTCGATCGCCACCACCGAGAGATCGATTTCGGAGCGGTAGAAGCCGAGCATGGCGCTGGCGGCGATGATACTGAACAGCGGCGCCCCCAGCAGCGCCAGCAACAGCAGCAACAGGCCGGCCAGGATCATCCTGGATTCCTCAGTTGACCGCTTCGAGCTACATGTAAGCCATTAATATGCAAATAGTTACTCTGCAATCGTCGATCCACCCATCGGGTGAAGGCCGCTACGATCGCCAGTGCAGGCACCGCGCGGCGTCTGGCTGCGTTATAACTCGTTGCAATAGAATGACTATTACGCCTCGTTATGCCTTGCCAGACACCACGCTGCACGCACCCTGGCGGCCGTCCAACTGAGGATTCTAGGATCATCCGTCCCCCCGGCGGTAACCTGACAGGCTGCTGATCAGCAGGCGCAGAGCGATGACGGCGAAGCCGAGCGGCATGATCAGCTGAAACGGCCAGAGGGGTAGGAGGTCGAGAAAGCGGCTGCCCGCCTCATATTCAAACAGTACGAAGCGGGCCGCATGCCAGGCCAGCAGGACGCAGACCAGGGCGCTGAAGCCGTCGGTGAGGCGGCGCACGCGCCTGACGGCGCGCTCCGGCAGGTAGCGGGAGAACAGGTCGATGCGGATGTGGTGGTGGTCGCGGGTGGCGACCATGGCGCCCAGCAGGGTGAGCCAGAGCACCATCAGCCGCAGGCTCGGATCACCCCAGGCGAGGCTGTAGTCCGAGAGGTTGCGCAGCAGGATCTGCCCGGTGGCTAGCAGGATCATGGCGGTCAGCAGCAGGCTCAGCAGCAGATCCTCGAGTCGCCGCAGCAGCACCCCCGCCTGACCCAGTCCGGTCCTCAAACCTCCGCTCCCGGCGTTTGCTCGCTTGCGTGCAGGTGCAGTGCCAGCCAGATGCAGTGTGGAGCGGCGGAGGTGTCCAGCACCCGATGGGGGGTACCGGCCGGTATCAGCAGGCTGTCGCCCCGGCCGAGCCGGATGCGCTCCCCGCGCACCTCCAGGATGCCCTCCCCCTGCAACACCATGACCCACTCGTCCTCCTGCTGCAGAAACGGCTCGGAGCGAAAGTGCGGGGGGCTGATGATACGCAGGAGCCTGGCATGGGGGTTTTCGGCCAGGGTTTCAAACTGCTCTTCCTGTACGTCGTCCGGCAGCTCGGCCAGCAGGTTGCGGGTACGCACGCCTAGCCCCGGGTGTTTCTGAAATCATCCAGCAGCCGTTGCAGCTGTTGGATGAGCGGCGGATCGAGCCGGCGCTCCTCCTGCAGGTTCGCCTCCACCTTGTCGATCAGCTGCTGCCAGCTTTCCCGCGCCCCATCCAGCGGTCGATGAAACTGGATGCCCTGCTGTTGCAACGCCTCACGGGCGCCCAGATTGTCGCTTCGGTTCTGTTGGTTGATCTGTCGAAAGCGGTCTTCCATGACCTCCCGGAGGATCGCCCGGTCGCCAGTGGAGAGTTTGTTCAGCGCCTTTTCGTGGATCACCAGGGTGCCGTAGAGATAGATCAGCGGAATATCGGCGACGTGCCGGATGCGGGTGTGCCACTGCAGGGCAATGGCCCCGACTGGCGAGGCGCCGACGGTATCGATCAGGCCGGTCTGCAGCCCGGTCAGCACGTCGGTCAGGGGCAGCGGCACCGGTGAGACGCCGATACTGCGAAAGGCGCCGAGGCTGATCTGATCCCCTTCGGGGGTCCAGATCTTCTGCTGGCGCAGATGCGCGACGCTGTCCAGGGGCAGTTGCGACATCAGGTAGGCAAAGCCCCCTTCGCTGATGCCATAGCTGGCGAACCCGCGCTGCTTCAGGCCGGCGATCAACAGGGGGTCCATGCGTTCACGCACATAATCGACTTCGGCAAATGAGCGGAACAGAAATGGAAGGCTGTAGAGCTGAATGTCGGGATAGACGGCCGCCAGCCCGCCGGCGGTGAGGGCCCCGCCGTGCAGCTGTCCGATGCGGATTTTCCTGAGCACGCTGCTATCGTTGCCCATCACCCCGCCGGGGTAGAATCGCAGCTTCAGCCGCCCCGCGGTGCGCTGTTCCACCTCCGTGGCACAGGAGCGCAGTTGGTTCATCCAGTTGCTGCCGTCCGGCGCCAAGGTGGCGATCTTCAGGGTGGCGGCGTGGATCGAGGCGCTGGCGATCAGCAGTAACAGCAGTATCAGCAGTATCAGCAGGCGTTTTTGCATGGCGCATCCAGGCGTTGTTGTCGGGTTGAGAGAGTTTCAGCCAAATTCATTCTCGCATGGTAACTACTCACGGGGTGATTGGCCTGCCTTGCCGGCCTCACACGATGGCTTGTCTCCTCGAATCCGGCCCCATTTTCAGCGCCTGCCCAAACTCGCTTCGCTCAAACAAGGGCAGGCTTGAATCTGAAAAAGGGGCCGGATTCGAGGCGCCATCAAGATCGGCCAACAAGGCAGGCCAATCACCTACGAACCGGGTGAGCAGTTACCTCGCATTAAAAGTACTCATCCTGCAGCAACCGCTCCGCCTGCTGTTTTGCCAGGATGTTACTCAGCGTCAGGTCAGGCGCCTCCGCCGGGGCCGCCAGCACTTCATTCAGCAGCCGGTCATGCAACGCCTGATCAAACACCAGGCGGGCATAGCGCCGCGCATACTCCACCTTGGCCATCAGATCGCGGCCCTCGGAGTAGGCGATGGCCAGTTCGAAGTGCGCCCGGCCGATCTCCGGCTTGCCACCCAGGGCCGGTGGCAGTTGCGAGTGCATTACCCCCAGATAGAGTTGGGCACGGCCATGCTCATAAGCGGGCGCCAGGGTGATGATCCGCTCCAGCAGGTATTCCACCTTGGGCAGGTCGGCCAGGGCACCCCAGTCGTCACTGTGCGCCGCGATCCAGCCGGCCCAGCTGGTGGCGTAGACATAGAGCAGTTCCAGCTCTTCCGGTGCCACCCGATCAAGGGTGGTCGAGAACTCGGCAAAGGGGGCGCCGGCCTGTTCACATATCGCCCCATAACGGGAGCAAAACGCCAACCGGGCGTATTCGCGTGAGCGCTGGGTGAGCCGCTTGACCCGGGCCGGTTCCTTGATCAGTCCGGTGGCGAAGGCGCCATAGAGGCGGGCACCGGCCAGCAGCAGGGCCTGGTCACCCGGAGTGTCACGGATCATGCCGTCGAGCAGCAGCAGGTAGGCGGGAGCCCCGGCCCGGACGGTGTCGGGGTCATCCTGGTTCAGCATGGCGCTGGCGAGATTGTCGGCCAGCCGCTCCCTGGCCACGGAGGCACAGCCGGCCAGCAGTGACAGCATCAGCAAGACGATGAGGACCCGATACGGTGGTGCGGGCGTCCCCGTGCTGTCCGGCGTTTCCGCCAGCACTTGGTCAGCGGTGTTTCTTGTTGACCTGTTCAATATGGTGGACCCAGTTGCGGAACGCGGTGCCGAGATTGAATCCCCCGTGGCAGCGTCCCCGGAAGGTGCCGAAACAGCGGTCGGAGGGATGCGCCGCGTCTTCGCGGCGGGTCGAGCCGATATTCAACAGCAGGATGATGAAAAAGACGTCCAGCACCAGCAGCAGTATGACCGCCGGGCCATGCAGCAGGATGCTCTGTCTGGTCCAGCTGAAGATGGCGGCCTGATAATCGATGGCGACCCAGATGGTGGCGAACAGCAGGGCCACCGCGAGGAGGGAGGAGAGGTCGGCCAGCCGCTCATGCGTGCGGCCAAAGCCCTTGATTTGCGAACAGATCGTCATATCCACCCCGCCCGATAGTTATTATGGTCTGCTGAAAGTAAGGAAAAACCCAGGAAAGTGCAAGCGGGACGGGAGGTCGGTGCCGGTCGGGGTGGCGGGTTGAGTGTCCGGCTGTTACCGCGAAAGGGTTATCGCAGCTAATGCAGCTCCTGCAATTCTCTCACTGACCACGACGCGCCTACCCCCGGCAAGGCCTTACTTCGATCCCCCCATGCAGGGGGGGGACTTGGGGAAGCTGCCGCCCCGTGCCTGCCACTCCGCCGGGGTCATGGTGTGCAGCGCCAGGGCGTGCAGGCTGCCTTCGAACAGCGGTCTGACCAGGTTGTTGATGGTGCGGTGGCGTTTGACCAGGGGCAGGCCCTCGAAGCGGTCGCTGACGACGACGATCTTGAAGTGGGATTGGGCGCCCTTGGGTACGTTGTGCATATGGCTCTCATCGATCACTTCGAGATAATCCGGCTCCAGGGCCTCCACGATCAGGCTGGTCAGTTTCTCTTTCATGGCCTCTCTACTCGGTTGATATCGTTGGCTCCCGAGATAATACGCCGGATGGCGGTCACTTATTCAATGCGAATCCTGGGGGATTGGCTCCGGACGATTACCCGGCCAGAAACGCCTCGGTCAGCCGGTATTGCCGCTCGGCCTCGCCCTCCGCTTCGATGGAATCGCTGTCGATCATCAGGCAGTTCTTCGCCATGCGGGAGTGGATAGCGGCCTTCCAGGCGGCGTTGAGGTTGTCCGTGGTCAGGGCGTCGGGGGTCAGCGCGGCGGCACAGGCGGCGGCGATGAAATGTTCCGCCTGCAGGCCCCAGTCGGCGTCGTGGCCACAGGCGGTGTAGGTCTTGGTGGCGATGGATTTGGCCACCTTATAGGCATCCTTCAGCTCCTCGGTGGTGCTTTCCGGCAGCAAGGCCACCTTCAGAGCGTTCATCAGGCGCGGATTGTCCACCAGCGCGCTCACGCTCTGGGTGTAGCGTGCCCCGAGGAGGCGCTGCTGTTCTCTGGAAAGGCCATTCAGTGCGTTTTTCAGCGCCTGGTCATTGCTGATGTTCATGATGGATCTCCCTTGCCTGGGCCGTATGGCTATAAACGCCGGTGCATGACGGTCGATTGCGCCGGCTCAAGAATTGTCCAACAATCGAATCACCTCAAGGTGATGGTTTTTACCTGCCCAGGATCGGGCGGTTTCTCCCGCAAAGTCGGTGATGCCGATGGTCGCGCCACCCTCGATCAGGGCCGCGACGCTCTCCAGATGCCCCTGCTTGGCGGCCCAGATCAGGGCCGTCCAGCCTTTGGTGGACTCCTGCAGGTTCGGATTGGCCCCCTGCGCGAGCAGGGACTTGACCAACTCCGCGTGATTGTTCGACGCCGCCAGCATCAGTGCCGTATAGCCCCCCTTGTCGGCCAGGTCCAGCCCGGCGCCCGCCCTGATCAGCCGGTCCGCTGCCTGGCTGTGGCCATTGAGTGCCGCCTTCATCAGCGGGGTCCACTGGCAGCTGTCGCGGCTGTCCACCGGATCATGCGCCGCTAAGAGGGTCTCTATCCTGAGCGTATCGCCCCGCTCGGCGGCCACAATCAGCTCCGGGGTATCGGTATCCGCCGTTGCCGGTTGCTCGGCCGAGCAGCCGACCAGCAATAACATTGCCGGCAACAGCAACAGATAGACACTCCGCGGGTGTGGCGTCTTCATCAAAATCACCAAACATTATGAATATCTTATACTGCAGGGGGTGTGTGCTTGTCGACAATGATTATTCTCAATCTCTTGCCGGCCGTCATTGCAGGAGGCCCGGGGTAGGGCCGAATTCGCGGCAAAGTGTTGAGGGTGGATAAGCCGGTAGGCGCATCCACCGATGACTTACGGTGGGCGGGGACGGAGTCAGGCTGATTGGTGGATGCGCTGTCGCTTATCCACCCTACATTCGAACATTTTTTATAAGGCGAGGAGTGATGCCGGTGGATGTGCCTCTGGCTTATCCACTGTCGGAATCCTTGTCGGGCCGAAGTTGTAGTTGTAGGGTGGATAAGCCGGTAGGCGCATCCACCATGGCGCTGACGGGTTAACTGTCGGAACCCTTGTCGGGCCGGTAATAGGGGCTGGGGAAGGGGGTGATGTTGGCGTTTGCATCCAGCTCCATGATCTTGCACTGGCCGCGCTTCTCCACCTCGTCCACGCGGATGATGGCATGCATCGGCACCAGGGTGCGGCTCACGCCACTGAACTCGTTCTTCAGTTTCTCTTCCGAGGGGTCGATCACCAGGCCGCTGGCTTCGCCGAATATCAGATTGCGGATCTCGATAAAACCGAACACCTCCGCCTGCTTTACCGATTCGGCATAGAGCTGGTAGATCTTGCCCTGGTTGATGAAGGAAACTCTGAATATATGCATATTGGGGGGCGACCTACCGTTCCTCCGCCAGCTTCCGGCATGCCTTGCAGAGTCCGTACAGGGTCATGTTGTGTTCGGCCAGCCTGAATCCCGCCTTCTCGGCGATCTGGCGCTGGCGCACTTCAATGGTGTCGTCGTTGAACTCCTTCACCAGGCCGCAACGCACGCAGATGATGTGATCGTGGTGGTCGCCCTCGGCGATCTCGAATACCGCCCTCCCACCCTCGAACTGGTGACGCTTCACCAGCCCGGCCTGCTCGCACTGGGTCAGGACGCGATAGATGGTGGCGACACCGATGTCCTCATCCTGGCTCAGCAGTATTTTGTAGATATCCTCGGCGCTGGCGTGTTGCCCCTCGCCCTGACTCAGGATCTCGAGGATCTTGAGTCGTGGCAGGGTGACCTTGAGTCCGGCCTGTTTCAGCTTTGATGTGTATTCGGTCACTGGCCCTGATTCCTGGTGGGGATTACCTGTGTTGAAGTATACCACCCCGTTTCCGCATAAGGCATCCGTCACACCCTCCTCCCCGGGGTACATGATGGCATCGCATCGGTGGTATGATTTCCCTGAGACTAAGTAATGTGATTGGACTGTATGATGAAAAATTGGCAGGAGAGACAATTTTCACGGCCGCAGGCCGCCCGTCAGGGTGCGGCACAGGGATGTGCCTGGCGCATGAAAAATTGGCAGGAGAGACAATTTTCACGGCCGCAGGCCGCCCGTCAGGGTGCGGCACAGGGATGTGCCGTATGAAAGAAAGTGAAAAGTTCAAGCTGGGCGAGGGCTTGCCGCTGCAGCAGGTGCTGGATGGCCTGCCGTATAACAGTGACGGACTGATCCCGGCGATCGCCCAGCAACACGACACCGGCGAGGTGCTGATGATGGCCTGGATGAACCGCGTGTCGCTGGATGAGACCCTGGAAAAGGGGCGGGTCTGCTACTGGTCCCGCTCACGTCAGAAACTGTGGCGTAAGGGTGAATCGTCCGGTCAGGTGCAGATTCTCAAGGATATGCGTTTCGACTGCGACGGCGATACCATTTTACTGCTGGTCGATCAGACCGGTCCGGCCTGCCATACCGGACGGCGCAGCTGTTTCTATAATGCGGTACGCGGCGACCGGGTTGAGGTGGTGAGCGAACCGCTGATCGATCCGGAAACACTCTACGGAAAGTAAGCAACGGAAATTCGGACTATGTTGGAAGTTACCCCCGTCAAGGCATTCAAGGACAACTTTATCTGGATGCTACACAACCCCGGCAGCGAGACGGCGGTCGCCGTGGACCCGGGAGAGAGCGCCCCGGTGCTGGCCTGGCTGGAACAGCGCGGGTTGCGTCTGAGCGCGATCCTGATTACCCACAAGCATATCGATCACACCGGCGGGGTGATGGACCTGCAGTTCGCCTTTCCCGGGATTGCCGTGCTGGGTCCGGCGAATGAGCCCATCCGCGGCATCAAGGTGCGCGTGAAAGAGGGCGAGCACCCAGAGATTCCCGGGCTGCAGGCCGATTTCACCGTGCTGGAGGTGCCTGGCCACACCGAAGGCCATATCGCCTACTTCGGCGAGGGGCTGCTGTTCTGTGGCGATACCCTGTTCTCGGCCGGTTGCGGGGGGATATTCGGCGGCACCCATGAGCAAATGCACGCATCATTGCAACGGATCGCGGCCCTGCCGGCCGATACCCTGGTCTACTGCGCCCACGAGTACACCCTGGCCAACCTGGGGTTCGCCAAATGGGTGGAGCCGGAGAGCGAGGCTATCCTGCGGCGAGAACAGGAGGTAAAGGCGCTGCTGGCGCAGGGGGAGAACACGGTGCCCTCCATCTTGCAGACCGAGTTGGAGACCAATCCGTTCCTGCGGGTGGGCACCCCGGCGGTTCAGGCGGCGGCCGAGCGCTATGTCGGCCACGCCCTGGGCAGTGGGGCCGAGGTGTTCACCGCAATCCGCCGCTGGAAGGACCGGGAGTATGATTAAATCTCCCCTGTCGTTTATGCAACGATAGTTTCGTAGGGTGGATAAGCGACAGCGCATCCACCGCAGCAATGGTGGATGCGCCTACCGGCTTATCCACCCTACGAAAATACTTTATCAAATTGAAGTAGTGCTAGTGTGGCACAGGGGTCGGAGTCAAATTGAGTTAACCGGCCGGGTTTGACCGTAACGCCTCACCCAATTTGACTCCGACCCCGTGGGATCAATTAACTACCGAATCACTAAGAGTAATCTATGGCCGAACAAATCCTGATCAAAAACGCATCCATGGTGAACGACGGGCGGATCCTGGAAGGCGATCTGCTGATCCGCAACGGCCGGATCGAGCAGATATCTCCCGAGATCGCCGCGTCCGGGCAGACCCGGGTGCTGGATGCCGAGGGCCGCACCCTGATCCCCGGCATGATCGACGATCAGGTCCATTTCCGGGAGCCGGGGGCCACCCACAAGGGGGATATGCGCAGCGAGTCCCGGGCGGCGGTGGCCGGCGGTATCACCAGTTTCATGGATATGCCCAATACCAACCCGCAGACCACCACGCGGTCGGCACTGGAAGCGAAATACGCCCTGGCGGCCGACCGGTCGCTGGCCAACCACGCCTTCTACCTCGGCGCCACCAACGACAATCTGGAGGAGCTGGTGGCCCTGGATCCGAAACAGGCGTGCGGGATCAAGGTGTTCATGGGGGCCTCCACCGGCAACATGCTGGTGAACAGTGAATCGGCCCTGGAGGCGATCTTCCGGGATGCGCCCATTCTCATCGCCACCCACTGCGAGGATACCCCGACCATCCAGCGGCTGGAGCAGGCCTACCGGGAGAAGTACGGCGAGGATGTGCCGATCGAGTGCCATCCCAAGATCCGCAGCGCCGAGGCGTGCTACCTCTCCTCATCCATGGCGGTAGAGCTGGCCAAGAAACACGATACCCGGCTGCACGTGCTGCACCTGACCACGGCACGGGAACTGGAGCTGTTCCAGCCCGGACCGCCGGACGGCAAGCGCATCACCGCCGAGGCCTGCGTGCATCACCTCTATTTCGACGACAGGGACTACGCGCGCAAGGGGAGTTTCATCAAGTGCAACCCGGCGGTGAAGGCCAGGTCCGACCGGGACGCCCTGCGCAAGGCGCTGGTGGACGGCCGCATCGACGTGGTGGCCACCGATCATGCCCCTCACACCCTGGACGAAAAACTCGAGAGCTATTTCAAGTCACCGGCCGGTCTGCCGCTGGTGCAGTGGGCGTTGCCGATGATGTTCGAGCTCTACCACGACCGCCTGATCACGCTGGAACAGCTGGTGGAGAAGACCAGCCATGCCCCGGCGCGCCTGTTCAATGTCAGTCAGCGCGGTTACCTGCGCGAGGGCTACTGGGCGGATCTGGCGCTGGTGGAGCTGAACAACCCCACCCGGGTGGAGCGCCGCGACGTGCTCTACAAGTGCGGCTGGTCGCCGATGGAGGGGGAGCGGCTGCGCTCGCGCATTGCCACCACCTTCGTCAACGGGCAGATTGCCTATCACAACGGCCGGGTCAACGATGGGGTATTAGGACAGCGACTGGAATTCGACCGCTGAGGGGATTTGGCACCGCAAAAGCCCCCCCCGGGGCGGCTCTTCCACAGTGGTTTTTTGTGGGATGCGGTGAGTGGAACGAACCGCATCGATCATGAATGATGCGCATCGCCGCGCCCGGCGCCGCCTACGGGCTATGCCCGATGGCCCCCTTGTCCACCCCTTCGAACGCCTCCACCCGGAATGTATCTTCAGGATGTTCCCGTTTCAGTACATCGGCAATATGCTGGGCCAGATTCTCCACCGTTGAATCGCTGTCGATCAGGTAGCAGCGCTGACTCGGGAGTTCCAGCCGGAACAGCCCCTGATTGGCGGTGTAGCCGAAGCGGTAGAAGGCCTGCCCCTGCTGCTGGACGGACTCCTGCAGGTCACTGAGGGTGCCGATATAGATATCCCGCCAGCGCTCTGCCCAGGCGGACTCCAGTGCCTGGTCCCGTTCGCCATTGCGATAGATGGTGATGCGCGAGCGGTGGCCATGGGCGATGCGCTGGCAGTTGCCGGCGTGGTGTTTCAGGCCGTGGCTGTAGCGGTACCAGGCGCCCTCGATCGGTTCTGCGTAGAGCCGCAGGCGCAGCTCCTGGATATTGTCCGGCAGCCGCGGCCGCAGCTGGTCGATGATGGCCCGAATCAGGCTCTCTTCGGTGATTTTCTCGGCCGGAATGAGCGCAATGGCGCTGTTGGGGCCGCTATGCAGCAGGGTCTCCCCGGATGCCAGTTGAAAGTGGATGTCACAGCGGTGCTCCTGCTGTTGTACCCGGCAGTGCGGATAGCGGGCCGGGACCAGCAGGCGATGATCGAACTCTTCGTCTATACAGCGCTTGACCTGCTTTTTCACCTCGCCGAAGTCGAGCACCATGCCTTGATGATCGAGTGACCCGTCCAGTTCGATATCCACCAGCCAGCTCTCTCCCAGCAGGCCCGCCACGGGATCCAGATAGGAGAAGTCCATTACCGTCAGCCGGTTAACAAACAGTGTGGTAGTCATCGTGGTTCCGGTAGTCGCCGTGTCAGGGCGAGCATCTTTGCAGGCTTTGTCGGCACAGGCAAGCCCTGCAAATCCGGCGGTAGAATCCTCCGGGAGCGGCTTTGGGCCTCCATGGGCGTAGGGGCAATCCCCCGTGGTTGCCCGATGTTTCGGGGCACGCGAGAAAAGGGTAGGCACGGGGGCCTACCCCTACGGGACATTCATAACCGGTCAGGTTCCCCCGCGCCGTCAGGCGACCCGTGCTTCCTCCCACTCCGCGGTGTTTGTGGATCGGCCCGGAGCCGTGGGCTGTGGTGAAGCAACTGACTCATCGGAAGTGATCTTGAACTGCTGCACCACCTGCTGCAACTCCGTGGCGAGCTGTCCCAGATGGGCGGTAGTGTTCATGGATTGTTGGGAGAGGGTGGCGGCGCTCTTGCTCTCATGGCTGATGGCGATGATCGAGCGGTTGATCTCCTCGGATACGCTGCTCTGCTGTTCCGAGGCCACGGCGATCTGCCGGTTCATGGCGTTGATGGTCTCGATGGCGGCATTGATCGCTTCCAGGGAGGCGCGGGCGCTGTTGGCCTGCTGCACATTCTCTTCCGCCGTGGCGCAGCCGTTCTGCATCGCCTTCACCGCCTGGTGGGTGTTGTGCTGCAGGTTGCGGATCATCTCCTCGATCTCGCCGGCGGACTCCTGGGTGCGGGTGGCCAGATTGCGCACCTCGTCGGCCACCACGGCGAATCCCCGGCCCTGTTCGCCGGCCCGGGCCGCCTCGATGGCCGCGTTCAATGCCAGCAGATTGGTCTGTTCGGCGATGCCCTTGATGACATCCAGCACACTGCCGATGCCCTCACTGTTCTTCTCCACCTGGCCGATGACATGCGCCGCGTTGGTGATCTCGCGATGCAACGACTGGATCGAGCGGGCGGTCTCCTCGACCGTCTTGTGCCCGGCCGCGGCCTCCCGGGTGGCCGAGCGGGTCGCCTCCGAGGCACTGGCCGCATTGCTGGCCACTTCGCTGATGGTGGCCGACATCTCGTGGATGGCGGTCGCCACCTGCTGGGTCTCCTGCTCCTGCGCCAGCACCATGCGGCTGATGTTGCGGGTGCTCTCGGTGGTCTCGGCGACGGCGCTGATGACCTGTCCGGTGGCGCTGGCGGTGTGCTGAACCAGCGCCTGGATCTTGTCGATAAAGGTATTGAAGGCCAGTGCCAGGTGGCCGATTTCGTCCCGGGTGCGGCTCTCCAGGCGACGCGTCAGATCCCCCTCGCCATGGGCGATGTCGTCCAGCGCCTCCACCACTTCGCCAAGCGGCTTGCAGATCGCCCGGCTGATCAGCCAGGCCATGAACAGACCGATGACCAGGCCGATTCCCATCAGCAGCGAAACGGTCAGGGTGGTCTGGTTGGTCTCATCGACCAGCGTGGTGTTGGTCTCGGTAATGGCGCTGGACTGAAGCGACTCCAGGGCGTTGAGCTTATTGTCGATCTCCTGGAACAGCGGGGTCGCCTCGCTACGCACCAGCCAGGCATCGGTGCGCCACTGATCACCACCGTGGATCTGCATCATCTTGTCGATATTGGCCTGGTAGGTAACCAGTTGACTCTGGAACTGCTGCAGTGAATCGGCCTGATCCAGGGTCAGCTCATCCTCGTGTTCCGCCAGCCGGGAGAGCAGTTGTTCGGTGCGCTCCATATAGAGTTTGAGATCGTTGGTCACAGCCTCGGAACGAAACGCCAGGTAGCCGCGGATGCTGCTCATCACGTTACTCCAGGCGTAACGCAGGTCGGCGAACTGGGTCAGCAGGGCACGGCGTTCCGGGGTGGCCTCCTCTTCCTGCTCCGAGGCGATCATCTGCGAGGTGAGCTGGACCATGACGCGGCTCATGGGATTGAGGTCGGTATTGGCGAAGGCGATGCCCGGGAAGTTCTTTTCATAGCTGGTGGCGGTATCGAGCAGGCGATCCCCCAGGGTGCGGAACCGCGCCAAATCCCCGGCGAGACCCTCCACCAGCGCCATGGACTGGCTGTCGGAGGTGACGGCCCGGAGTTGTTTCAGCTGACTCACCAGTGCCTCTGACTCCTGCTGCCCCTGCAGAAAACCGTTGCGGTGGCTCTCCTCCTTGGTTGACAGGAAAAACCCCAGCGCGCTGGCGGTCTGGTGGACCCGGGCGGAAAGCTCCTTGGAGAGCAGGGCGGTCGGCTGGCGTATCTCCACCATCTCCACCACCGAATGCTTCACATTGTCCAGGCTGTTGAGGGTCTGGATGGAAATGGCGGCGATAATGACCAGCAGCACGGCAAAGCCTGCCCAGATCTTGTGACGGATTTTCATGGTATTGAACACGGGGCTACCTCCATTGGAGAATCTTGATGATCCCTCTATTCGGTCCAACTCGGGGTCGGATCTCTTTATGTGGAATAGATTAACGGCGGTATATTGGGAATCTTTAGTTCCATGGGACGAGCAGGGTTTTTTAACGTGGGGGGGGGGTATTAAGGGGAATGGAGCCACCCGCCGGAATCGAACCGGCGACCTCATCATTACGAGTGACGCGCTCTACCAACTGAGCTAGGGTGGCGTATCCTGAGCCCCTGTTCCATAACACCATGGATCTGCGAACGGAAAAGGGAACGGGAGTATAAAGAAATGTCGCTCCGGGTACAACTGCTAACTGGCTCGGTAAGTGGCTGGAATATAGGGGGTTTCGGAGAAAATCCCTGTGATCATCCGGGGCCGGGTGATTCCGCCTGCCAGTTCGGTACCCACCCTCGACCCGACTCCAACCCTTAGTTCTTGATGCTATTGCTTGGGTCGGAGATGCACAACGACCTCAATGCCGCTGATCTCGGTGTCGGCCGGCGGTTGGGCATTGAGGTTTACACTGACTGACTCCGGATCGATGTCGCAGATCTCCTGGGTCAGTGGGTTATAGAAGTGGTGGTGCGGATGAGTGCTGGAGTCGTAAAAAGCACGCTCCTGATCGACAAACAGCTCTCGAATCAATCCCTTGCGGGCAAACAGCCCCAGTGAATTGTAGACCGTGGCCTTGGAGACCGGACGCCCTGTCTGGTTAGTCAGGGTGAGCACCTGCTCGGCCGACAGGTGCTGCGGGCGCAGCAACATGGTCGAGGCGATCTTCACCCGCTGCACTGTCGGGCTGATACCGTGACTGCGCAGCAGTTGCACGATATTTTTGCGGTGTTCGCTGTTGTGTGGATCGGTTGGGTTCATGGAGTCAGATTATAATCAGATCGCTGTTTGCCCGTCCAATCGGCGTGTTTCAGTATCTTAGTGTCAATTTCAGCGATTAGTAATATCGCCAAAACATCCAGCAATAACAGACCCGCTGACCCTCGCTTTTGGCAAAGTTCAGCGGTCCATTTTACTGGGAGATATCGAGCATCCAAAATCAGTACTTACTCAGTCGATTTCTTCCTTGTACCAGAAGGTGCGGAATCTTTGTCCAAAGGTTGGTGGGGTGGGCTTTAGAACCGAGGTGCCAGTTACTATACCAAGCCGTTTTTCTCCATTCACGTCAACGAGGACGGGTACAGGGGACGGTGGCAGCCCTCCTCCCACAAATTCATCGGACCGGTCGGTAACACCGTTAACTCCATTTACGCCATCTAAATCCATAACTGGATCCCCATTGGCATAATTGACGGCATAAAATCTCGCAATTCCAAGATTACCTGCACAGGTGTTTGGATCAATAGTAGCAGTTGGTGGTTGGCTGGTATTAAAAAAAGTTGCCTCGGATGTAGTAACAGAGCCACTGACAACTTTTTCACCCTCCGATAGGGTAATGAACCATCCGAGTGAAGATGCATCAACGCTTTGCGACATATCGGTTACGTCTACCAGGTCATCGGCCGTCCGGGTCGATGCGGTGTCTTTGATCATGAAGAATCTGTCGACGATTTCGCCGCCAAGCGCGCTGGTTGCCCAGCTTTGAATGTCATAGACTTCGTTAGCATCCAATGGGTGTTCTCTGTCACCCGAGCCGATCAGAATTGCATCAAACCCATCGGCCAGGACGATGTCAGGCGGAAACAGGAATTTTCTCTTGTGTTGGCCCGCTGTGGTTGTGTTTGACAGGTCATTGGTTTCAGCGGTTGTTTTGCCGGCAAGAGAGGCCATTTTTATAATGGACCAGTTATTGGGATCAGAATTGCTCATGTCCAGGCGCCAGACATTTCCGCCAGTGTCCCCAACATAGGCTCTGTCGGCAGTGGAAGGATTACTGGCCGTATTAGTAAGCACCGAGATGTCCGAAGGAATGCTGTAAAGCATGTCCGTTACAGTCACATTATGAGTTGCGCCGGTAGGCGCTGGGCCCGCCTGCCATAACACTTCGCCATTTTCCGCCTTAACAACAAGAATGCCCCGGCCCTGGGTGGCGGTGCCGGCAGGCCAGGCGTCGTCTGCCAAAGGGGCATAGCCAGCACCAAATACCAGTACATCTGTACGTTCCGTATCGCCCGGATTTGGTGAGTTAGTTAATAAATTAATGGGTACTACATTGGGCTTTGACCACGTCTGCCCTAACTCGGCATACCCTGTATCGCAGGTACCCGCGCTATTGCAACCCTTTTGCCACAATAATACAGGGTCATCTGGATCCGTAACGTCCAGGGCATAAATATAACGACCGCCTCGGCGTAAGGAGATGAATAAGTGGACTTTTTCAGCTTCACCGCCCACCGTGTCTTTGTGGTCACCATCGCCGTTTAGATCTGTTGCAAGGACGCCAATGCTCCCGTCGAAGAAATAGGGTTTGTTGTTACTGTCGCCCGGAATGGAGGGAACATTAATGAGCGTGGTGTTATCTCTTATTCGCTTCAAACCGCCTAAAAATTCAGACGGAACGAATGACCAGAGCTCAATCCCTTTTGAATCATCGGTACCCCCTTCTACGGCACGGAAGGTACCGTCATTGCTACCATAGAAGGTTACGAAGCGTTCGGATACTACAGTGTTTACACCCGCAATTTGATTCACTCGGGAGAAATTGACGACTGCGGGTGTGGAGTGTATGACATCACCGTGTATGGAAGGGCGTACTTCGCCTGCCGTGCGTTCTGCTGGTGTTGTATTGTCTGTGCCCAAAATCCAGTTGATGATTGCGTCTCTTTCCGTGTCGTCAGCGGCACCCAGCGCAGCAGTGCTGACGTTGGTATTGTTAAACGGTTTACTATCTAGTTGGCAGGGCGCTATGCAGGACGTGAATGCCGTACGTGTGGTGCCCGCTATGTAGGTGTCGCGTTGGCGCTGCGATACGCCGCCTTTCTCAACAATAGGCCCATCCGGGCTGTCGCTCTCCGTATATTCGGAGTGATACGCCCAGTAAGTCGAGGCGTGAGTCCAGAAGCTGACGGCATCATCAACCAGGAAGCCTGTTGTTGGGCTTTGGGCCTTTTGTCCGTTTTTGTCGGCCAAGAATAGTTGGGTGTCGAAACCCAGTTGAAATAGTTTTAAATTTCCATACCAAAGCGGTTTTGCATTTTCATCAGGTCTGAAAACCCCCATATATACTTGGTTTTCATTGGTGCCCCTGACGTTGACACTAACCGGCAGTGCGCTGGATGCAAAGACGCTATTGGTTGCCTGAATATCTTTAATGATGCTGCTAATCGCACTGACCAGCCCGCTAAGTGTGTCGGTCCCGGTAAATTCACATGCACCTACACCTGCGGATCCCACCGCGAAACAGCGTCCCTTTCCCTGTGAAGCCATACTCGCCAGCAGGGTGCTGTTGTCATCGCCTTGGCCGGTAGTGGTCGGGTGGACATCGATGGTGTAAGTAACTATATCCTGCGTGGCATTCATGAAACGTGCATATTCATCCGACCAGATTGTTTGTCTGCGAGCATAAGGTGACAGGTCAATAGGGTCCGTCGCCTGTTTGCCATTCAAAATATCGAGTAAATCCGAAGCGTCATTGTTTTCTCCATTATCCGGGCCGCCATTACTTATAAAAATAATATAGTTGTTGGCGCAAATCTGGCCGGTGTTTGGGTCGATATAGTTATTGGTTTTTGTTCCCCCGACAAATGCAGCCGGGTCTGCCTTGTCTTTCGTGCCTGAATAGGGGCTGCCCCCGGTAAAATACAAGTATGCTTCATTCATGGCTGTGGCCCAACGGGCACTGTCGCCTTTATCATTATTTCGGTCAAGACTGTCTAACAACTCAATGAGGTCCATCGTGCCGTTGCTATTAGCATCGTCACTTGCCAAATCATTTGTTGTAATTGCCTTTCTGACATAGGCGCCTTTGGTATTCGTAAGAGTGTCGCCACCCTCGGCAAAAAACATTAGGCCAATGTTGACGGTGCCGTCAGTCAAACTGTCTATGACTTGCTTTAGCGCAGTAATTTCAGGTGCAAAAATGGCATCACCGTCCACACTTCTTGACCAGTTGGCAGTGTTGTCGATGACGAATAATACATTGGGCAGGGCATTTGATGATGCCCCCGGGTTCATGAAAATGTCGATATCATCCGATATGGCTGGGCTCGTCATCAGCAGCAAGGCCGAAAATGATAGAATCTTACGCAATTTTGTTTTCATTAATATCTCCATCACTGGAAAGCTCAGGGGCAACTGCCAGCTACCATTAACAGTCTGACGCCCTGATGTAAGGTTGTCCGTGCTCCGGTGACACTGTCAGTGGCGGTGGCGGAGACTTCCCACTCTGTCTTCTGTGGGGCGATGGACCAGAGTGCAGAGAAGCCAGGAGCAGGTTTTTCTCCGAGGCAAACAGGCTGGGCGACGGTGACAGACTGTCCGCTATAGGTGTCGGTGTCACTGGCCGGGGTTTCAAATGAGGCGGAACTGCTGATCATCTCCTCAATTCCCTGCTGCACTGCCTCCTCCACCCTCATCTGGGCCTGCATGTTGCCGACGATTTTTAGGTCGATCGTGGTGTCATTTATGGCGGTGACGGCTAAGAGTGTCAGTACGGTGAGCATTACCAAGCCAACCACCAATACGAAACCGCGTTCATTAGTTGGATGATTAATCACTGTCTAGGTGCCTCCCTCTCTGCGACTTCCTGTATTAATGACCCGTGTTACTGAATTAAATGCATGTCGCTTGAACTTTGCATCGCTACCACTCGGGTCATATGAAGCACCTTGTGCCTGGCCTTGGCGGTATGTCTTACTGTCGGTGTATCCGGCGGATAGTTTGAGATTGCGGGATATGAGATTTATTCCAACGGCGATTGTATTCTCCCATTGATTCTTAGCATTTGTATAATTGGTCGCGATGGGCAACACCGCCCATTCATGGGTGGAGGTGTCTTGCTCATCGAGATCGCCATCGCCGCTTGTATCTAAACCAATATCCAGCTGGAAATCTTCAATACCATCTACTAGGACAACATTCTGCATGGCGGCGTCGACTCCTGAGAGCTCGAGTCGTCGCAAAGTAGGGATGCCGTCACCAGCACCGCAATCACGGCAACTGGCTATGTAGTACGCGTGCACAATATACTTTCGGATGTTGGCCGGGGTTGTGCCGTCTTTTTTCACAAGGTCAAAGTTGGTTTCGTTTGTTGCGTCATCTGCTGCAGACTCGGCAAATTTTAGCGATGATCCTCGGGTCTGCAGGTAGGCGTTACCTGGGTCAGTATCCAGGTCGCCTCTGTCTATAGTGGCTGTTGCTGCGCGTCGGATGATGAGTATATCGGTTCCGGCTTTGCGATTAGAAAAGCAGTCCCAAGCTACAGGTAACACCTCACTATCATCAAATGCTTGGACAGGGACGGGTAGCGCATCTTCCAGATTGCTAAGGCTGGTACTACAAGGATTGGGTGCGGCAAGTGGAAGTGACGGCAATTCGTACGCCTCACCGTAGAAACCTGCATGACGTAAATCTTCATTTACTATCGTCATGGCATAGCGGCCGTTTTCTAGCTGTCGGCTGCTTTTCATAAGCTCGACAAATCCGTTATTCATCTGGCTGAATACTTGAATTATCGCAGCAGTCAGAATCAGCGCCAGAAGCATGGCGATCATCAATTCGATCAAAGATAACCCTGACTGTGAGTCTTTTGATTTATGCATATCGTGTTGTTCCAGTGTTCAGTGTCACCGTCTAGTTCAAGGTCGCAAAGCGAATCACTTGGCTAACGACACGTCGTTGTGCGTCGTTACCATACTTGTTTTGGGCGCAGGTATTGGCAGGCGCCGAGGTTTCAGAGAGACCTTGCCAAGCAACACTGATGGTGTAGACATTGTTGTTGCCTACGATACAGCCCCGAGCGCCAACCAGGCCCCCGACATTGGTTCCTGAGAGGTTTTCCGCCGCCCCCTCGAGCATGTCATCCCATTCACTTAGGTCGCGATCCGCAACAGTATGGCATCCAGAACTGGGATCACTATCCACCCCAATTTCAGCGGCCTGATCGGGATAACAATCCCTTGCTGCACGGTTGTTATTCATGCGGCTGACCATGCTGTTTACTAGGAGTAGGGCCTGGGCGCGCTGCAATGATTCCAGCTCGGCCTTTTGTGCCTTGACCTGTAGCGACGCAAGTCCCAGTAATCCTACGGCAAATAACAGAACAGTGATTAAGACTTCGAGAAGTCCGAACCCCTTGCTGGATTGTTTTCGTATGCAATTATTCATGTTGAGCAATCACCATCGATTTCGTTTTCAGCTCTTCCCGAAGAATCGAGCGTGACAGTTCGTTTTTTTACTTGTTGGCTTTTATCGGTATTGCATACCTCGAAAGTGAGGTTGGCGGCCCTTCCATTGCTGGTAAAAGTGATGGCTGCGTTCGGGCCGCTGATATCCAGGCCATCCAGGGCATTCATGATCCGGAGTGTATCGCCGCCCGACGTGATCGACCAGCCTTCTTCCCAGTTGGGCGCATTATTGGCGGTAATGGTAACGCTGGTGTTGCGTTTAATTGCCTCGCTGCGCGTATAGGCAAGGGCGGCCATTACCTCGTGGGCGCCACGCTTTGCATTCTGATTCCGAATGAAATCGGTGAAGGATGGTATCCCGATTGTTGCCAGTATCACCAGTATCACCAAGGTGATGAGAAGTTCTATTAGGGTGAATCCAACTGTACGTAATGCCATTGTTATTGCCACTTGTCTGCAGGAGTTTTTGTACCATCGCTCAAGAGGGATATATCGCCGTCACTCACTTGTCCGCCAATGGCTGTGCCAGTAATGGTGTAGGTTGGAGGGGTTGCTGCGTTATCAGCTGCTACTGTTACCGTATAATTCTCGGCGACCTCCGAGGGTACGGAGAGGCCAAGTTGTGCTAATGTTCCGTATTGTCTGGTATCCAGTATGTATTGTTCTTCCGCATTGGCAATTTCCAGCATAAATTGCTGCGTTTCAGAGCGATTTACCCGTAGGACATAATTTGTGTAGGAGGGGTAGGCTATGGCGGCTAGAATGCCAACTATAGCTACAACTATCATTAACTCAATTAGAGTGAATCCCCTGTTTCTCATAATAATCCCTAAAGGAGTGAAAATTTACTTCATCGATGCTTTTGCATCCACCGTGATGATGAATAGCAGACAAGCTTTAACTTGAATAGCGTTACTAGAACAGGCGGTATGTATTTTCGGATTTTTGGTATGAATCTGTAAGTGATATTGGATCCGAAACGCCGGTCAGCCTAATTTCTGGGGGGCGGTCGTTCAAAGGGCGTTATAATTTGCCGGCTCTTGGACAGCGAAAAGGTCACATTCTCCTCGCGCCCGCTCAGGGTCCGGGCCGAAGTGGCGCCGCGTTCCTTGAGTTTTTCGATCACCTCGTTGACCGGCAGGCCGGGGGCGGAAGCGCCGGCGGTGAGGCCGACCATCCGGATGCCGTCCAGCCGGGTGGTGTCGATGTCTTCCGCCCGGTCGATCAGGTAGGCGGGGGTGTCGGACTGCAGGCCAGTTCCCGCAGTCGGTTGGAGTTGTTGGGTGAGCCGACCACCAGCACCAGGTCGCACTGCCGGCCTGGCCAGCTCCTTGACCGCGTCCTGGCGGTTATACTGGGTGGACAAAAGGAGACAGCCGACCTAAAACGGTGAAGTGTCGGGTTTTTACGGGTGCGTGAGGAATCAGGCTGCCACCGTCAGTAAGAAACCGGCTTGCTCTCCGACTCTATTGGTCTCTGCTGCTTTTTCCTGCGCTGACCCCTACCTCCCTATATGCTTGGGCAGATCCATGCTGTCGTGGAGAACGCGCAAGACATCAATCACCAGGGGTTCATGGCTACGATATACCAGAAAGTGTCGCCCCTTGCGTCCATGGCGGGCAATATGAAGGAGGCGGATGCCGGAGGAAATATCATCACGAATCTTACTGCCGGGGAGATCCGGGCCGGCCAAGAGCGCTGCTAACGCCAGATGGATCGTTTCCGTGTAGGTATCAGCCTGTGCCGAGCCGAATTGTTCATCCGTCCAAGCCAGAATACTCGCAATATCACGATCAGCCTGTTCTGACAGGCGTAACGACCAATCCACCATTAGGTGCGCTGACGCAAATTGGCCAAATAAGAACTAATATCCTCATTGGAGCCCAGCGTGACGTACCGCCCACTGTCAATATCGTTCACACCCAATGCAACGGCATCCTTCAGTGCCTGCAACCGGATCTGATCTTCCTGATCGCGCTGCTCAAGCAGACGCAAGCCCTCTCGCAAGACTTCACTGGCGTTCTGGTAACGTCCGGAGGCCACCAGCCGTTCCAGCAGCACAGCCTGATGATCGGTCAACACAACGTTTCGGGTAGGCATCTCCACCTCCAATCTCTAATATTGGCAGTTTATGCCAATGTCCATGTGTTGAGCAAGTGAGATCACGCGAGCCCTTAGCTTGTCAAGTAGATGCAGGGTTGTAAGTCGGTAGATCGCCCCTCAGGTCGAAAGATCATGATCTCCAGGTCATCGACATGACGATAGTGCTTATCATTGGCCGTCAGCAGAGGGATACCAATCGACAATGCGGTAGAGGCTATCAACGCATCAGCCATCTGCATGCCATGACTCAATGAGTAACTCTCCACCAGATACATGGCGCGAGCAGAAATGTCGGTATCAATCGACTGGATTTTAGCCCCCCAGAAACGTATTGCCCGCCGCAATGCCAGTAATTCGCTCTTGTTTCTTACACCCTGCACCAGTTCCATGTAGGTGACCGCTGAAATCGTAAATCCATCCGCTCCATCCAGCATGTCCGCGGCATACGCATTGCCCCGGAGATTCCAGATCAGAACGTCCGTATCAACTAACATCATTCAAAGCGCCTGGGCGTTCTCAACTGCCGCGCCTGCTCGTCGACGGATAAATCATCCTTCCGGTCAGACCAGATGCCGAAGGCGGGATTATGTTCACCACGTGCCTCAGCTCCTTCCGCGACAAAAGGCACGAGCTTGGCACGAGGCTTGCCCCGATAGGTTATGATGACCTGCTCGCCCCTGTCTGTAGCTGAAATAAGTTCCCGAGTATGCAGGCGGAGATCCTTTGTGGTCGCTTCCATCGTTTAGCCCTTGGTCTTGGTTACACTAGCAAGTGTAACTTATCGGGGCGTGCAGCTACAAGGCTTGCGCCTCATTAGATATACAGATGAAGGAATAACATTCTCAACCCGCCTCTCACTCGACCAGGTGATTCAGCGGTGCCATTCGGGCATATCGATATTCGTTGTGTTGCTGGGTTAGGCAGGCCGCTGCAACGCTCGCGGCAAAGAAAACGTCACATGCTCTTCCTGCCCGCTCAGGGTCCGGACCGAGGTCGCGCCGCGTTCCTGGAGTTTCTCGATCACCTCGTTGACCAGCAGGTCGGGAGCGGAAGCGCCGGCGGTGAGGCCGACCATGCTGACGCCGTCCAGCCAGGCCGGGTCGATGTCATCGGCCCGGTCGATCAGGTAGGCGGGGGTGTCGGACTGCAGGGCCAGTTCCCGTAGCCGGTTGGAGTTGGAGCTGTTGGGTGAGCCGACCACCAGCACCAGGTCGCACTGCTTGGCCAGCTCCTTGACCGCGTCCTGGCGGTTCTGGGTGGCATAGCAGATGTCGTTCTGTTTTGGTCCCTGGATCCTCGGGAAACGCGCCTTCAGGGCCTCGATCACCTTGGCGGTGTCGTCCATGGAGAGGGTGGTCTGGGTGACGAAGGCGAGGTTGTTGGGGTTCTTGATCCGCAGCTCCGCCACGTCATCGGCGGTGACCACCAGGTAGATGCCGCCCCGGTCACCCTGGGTGCTGTACTGTCCCATGGTGCCCTCCACTTCCGGGTGACCGCGGTGGCCGATCAGGACCACCTCGTGGCCGTTGCGGCTGTGCCGGGCCACCTCGAGGTGCACCTTGGTGACCAGCGGGCAGGTGGCGTCGAACACCTGCAGCTGGCGCCGCTCCGCCTCTTCCCTGACCGCCTGGGCGACGCCGTGGGCGCTGAAGATCACGGTGCTGTCCTCGGGAATCTCGTCCAGCTCATCGACGAAGATGGCGCCGGCGCGTTTCAGGCTGTCCACCACGTAGCGGTTGTGCACCACTTCATGGCGCACGTAGATCGGGGCACCGAAAATCTGCAGGGCCCGTTCCACGATCTCGATGGCGCGGTCGACCCCGGCGCAGAAACCACGGGGATTGGCGAGCAGTATTTCCATGCGGTTGTCCGGCAGGGCCTTTACGGGTGGTTGACGCTGATGATCTCGACGGTAAAGACGATGTCGTGACCGGCCAGCGGATGGTTGAAATCGACCTTTACCTGCGCCTCGTCCAGCTCCTGGACGATACCGGCCAGTTCATCACCGGCGGGTGTGGCGAAGCTGATGACCAGTTCCGGCTCCAGTTCCATCTCCGGCGGGAAGGAGCTGCGCGGCATGAAGTAGGCCTTTGCCTCGTCGCGCGGTCCAAAGGCGTTATCCGCCTCCAGGATCAGCGACTGCTTCTCCCCCGGCTTCAGGCCGTAGAGGGTCTTTTCGAGGTTTTCCGTCAGGTCGCCGCTGCCCAGGGTGAGGGTGACCGGCTCGCCTTCGAAGGTGGTGGTGATCACGGTGCCGTCGCAGAGGGCAATGGCGAAGTGCAGGGTCACTTCGCCGCTATGGGTGATTTCCCTGGGGGTGATTTCCCGGATTTGGTCAGACAAGGTGGTGATTCCGTTTTGGTTGGCGTGTCATTGAGTGCATCGGTCGGTCAGGGTTAGGGTCAGGGTCAGTGGCGCGGCCCTAAACCCCCTTGCGCCAGTATACCTCTTCCCCGCCATTCTGCCTTGCCAGGACGCGGGCGATGACGAACAGCAGGTCCGACAGGCGGTTGAGGTACTTGAGGCTGGTGCGGTTGACCTGTTCATTGTCGTCCCGGGCGAGCTGGGTCAGGCGCCGTTCGCCACGCCGGCAGACCGCCCGGGCGTGGTGGCAGCTGGCCGCCAGCGGGTTGCCGGCGGGGAGGATGAACTCCTGCAATGGCGGGAGCTCCGCGTTCAGTCGGTCCAGGTGCTGTTCGAGATCGGTGACCGACGGGTCGCCCAATACGCTGTAACCGGGCATGGCCAGCTCACCGCCCAGGTCGAACAGGCGATGCTGGATTCCGGTCAGCAGCTGGGCAATCTCCTCCGGCGGGTTTTGGGTAATCAGGATGCCGATCAGGCAGTTCAGCTCGTCAATGGTGCCGATCGCCTCGATACGGGCACTGTCCTTGTCCACCCGGCGGCCATCGCCCAGCCCGGTGGTGCCCTTGTCGCCGGTGCGGGTGTAAATCTTGGAGAGTCTGTAGCCCATAACGCGAGTCTGCCGTGGGAAAAGGCCAGATTATAGCAAGAGAGTGGCGGGGCGTCTTTGGATCGCGGATTCGCTAAATAGGTTGTGTTCGCGACGCGCAGGATTTAAGCTATTGCCAAACCCTGAATATGGTTTATACTATAGTTCGTCCAATAACTCATAATAATGTGATAATGCGATGTTTTTAAAAGAAAACAGCAGTATCGACCATCTCCCTCTCTACGAGGTCAAGGAGTTAAGCGTGGAAGAGGCGCTCCTGGTACTGGCGGCGGAAAAGGAGACTTTGCTGCAGCGGGTGCATGAGACCGCCCTCGTCCAGCCCCGTCGAGCGCTGTGGTTCAGCGCCCCCGGACCCATGCCGGCCGCTGTATAACGCGAAAAAGCGGGAGGCCGCGCTCGGTGCGCTCAGGAGAGCAGTTCCTGGGTGACGAAGAGATAGCCGAGAACGCCGAGCAGGACCGCGATACTGGCGTATTGAAGGATGATACAGATGCCCGGAAGGCTGTTACACGCTTTACTGAAACCACACAACTTGCAATTTTTCAATCGGTATACCTCGTCAACTGCCTAGGCGCCGGGCCCCGTTTTGTGGTGGCATCAGGCTCGCCGTGGCGAAATATCCTCTCATACATTGTGGGGAGAATTACCCGCATAATAACTTATTTATCGATAAGTTATATTTATCAATCCAAGTGTCGGAGTTCATTTCACAACCTGATTAGAAAGAAAGGTCAGCCAAGTTCCGTCATTCCCGCGGAAGCGGGAATCCAGCCGCAACCCGAGGTGCCCGCAAACCCTGGATTCCCGCCTTCGCGGGAATGACGGAGGCAGCGGGAATGACGGGTGCTGATGGTCCGCTCAGACACGCGTAGCTGAAGTTCATTGATAATCAGGTTTCACAAAGCCCGAATAGCTGAGTTTGTAGGGTGGATAAGCCACAGCGCATCCACCGCAGCAATGGTGGATGCGCCTACCGGCTTATCCACCCTACAAAACTGGTTTATATGCGGCATTCTTCCCCCACGGCCGTTGCATAGTCCAATGGTGCCGGGCCTTGGAAAAACACCAACTGCAACTCCGTACTCCCCGAAAGGCTATTATCAGCGGCCTGATGGGGTAGAATTGTCCGCCAACCGCCGCTGAACAGCCGGGCGGAGCAGAACCGAATCGCAGCGAGGAGCAAAAGATGCTGATCGAAGGGCCAATGAATATCACTATTTCCGATCCGGCGGACGGTCAGGGCAAGGTGCTGGTGATCCTGTTTACCCCGGAGTTCCAGGCGCTGACCCTGGACGAGCAGGGGCGACAGTTTCGGGACTATATGCAGCTGCTGTCCCGGCATATCGAGTCGGAGGATGCCGTCGATGAGCGGAACCGGGCCGGCATGGCAATCATCTATCAGTTTGCCGACCAGCTGCTGCCCCATATCGTCAGTGGCGATCTGGCCCTGGAGGAGCGCATCGTGCTGCAGATCCGCCAGGAGTCCCAGGCGGTCGCCCTGACCGACCTGCTGGCCCCGAAACTCAACTGATTGCCATGAACAGCCCGTCACCCCAAATCGGTTTTGTCAGCCTCGGCTGCCCCAAGAATCTGGTCGACTCCGAGCGTATCCTGACCCAGCTCCGGGCCGAGGGGTACGCCATCGCCTACAACTACGAGGGGGCCGATCTGGTGGTGGTCAACACCTGCGGCTTTATCGACGCGGCGGTGGAAGAGTCGTTGGAGACTATCGGCGAGGCGCTGAGCGAGAATGGCCGGGTGATCGTCACCGGCTGTCTCGGGGTCAAGGAGGACGCGGTGCGCGCGGTACACCCGGGTGTGCTGGCGGTGACCGGTCCGCACGCCTACGAGGCGGTGATGGCGGCGGTGCATGCCCACCTGCCAGCGCCCCATGATCCCTACGTCAGCCTGGTTCCGCCCCAGGGGGTCAAGCTGACACCGCGTCACTATGCCTACCTGAAGATCTCCGAGGGCTGCAATCACCGCTGCAGCTTCTGCATCATTCCGCAGTTGCGCGGCGACCTGGTGAGCCGGCCGGTGGGGGAGGTGATCAGCGAGGCGGAGAATCTGGTCACTGCCGGGGTGCGCGAACTGCTGGTGGTGTCACAGGACACCAGCGCCTACGGGGTGGATCTCAAATACCGTAGCGATCTGGTCGGCGGCAAGGTGCTGAAGACGCGGCTGAAGGAGCTGGCGACGGCCCTGGGGGATCTGCCGGCCTGGACCCGCCTGCACTATGTCTACCCCTACCCCAGCGTGGACGACCTGATCCCGCTGATGGCGGAGGGCCTCATCCTGCCCTATCTGGATATGCCGCTGCAGCACGCCAATCGCGCTATCCTCAAGGCCATGCAACGCCCGGCGGCCAGTGAGAAGGTGCTGGAGCGAATCCACCGCTGGCGCCAGATCTGTCCCGACCTGACCCTGCGCAGCACCTTTATCGTCGGGTTCCCTGGGGAGACCGAGGCATCATTCGATGAGCTGCTGGGGTTTCTGCAGGAGGCGCGGTTGGACCGGGTCGGCTGCTTTACCTATTCCCCCGTGGAGGGTGCCACGGCCAACGCCCTGCCGGACCCGGTGCCGGAGTCGCTGAAGCAGGAGCGCCTGGAGCGGTTCATGGCGGTACAGGAGCAGATCAGCCGCGACCGTCTGGCCGAGAAGGTCGGCCGGCAGATGATCGTGCTGGTGGATGGAGTGACCGAGGAGGCGGTGATCGCCCGCAGTTCGGCGGATGCCCCGGAGATCGACGGCAATGTGCTGATCGGCGGGGGCTGGGACCTGGAGCCGGGTGACTTTGTCGAGGTGAAGATCACCGGCTCGGATGCCCACGATCTGTACGCCGAGCCGGTGCTGTAAGTCCGGAGTGGCCACCTGGAAGCGCCGGGTGGCCGAAGCCCGGCAATCAGGCGTTTTTTACCCCCAGCAGCTTGAGGATGCTGGCTAACGGGCAGAACCCGGTGAAGGCCGACTGAAACAGGTTCAACCCGACGAAGGCGGTAAACCAGTGCCAGTGGGTGTTGTGGAAGATCGGGCTCCGTTCCCAGCCGAGTGCCAGGCTGAGCAGGATGAAAAAGCCGGCGAAGGCGAGAATCATACGGTCGATGGTCATGCTATACCTCATACTGTTGGATCGAAGGGCGATCATTACCCTAAAAACTACAGTACATTAGCATATACTAATATTATGTCAATTCAGAAATGGATACGAGGTGCTTGAGCCCATCCGGAGAGCGTCATGCACGGCTGATCGAGCGGTTGCGGCAACCGGCATGCTGGCCTGACGGCGTCGGGCCAGACCGGGTGATCGAGACCCATATCTCCAGCGTGCTGCTGGTGGGTGAACACGCCTACAAGATCAAGAAGCCGCTGGATCTCGGTTTTCTCGACTTCTCCACCCTGGAGCGGCGGCGGCATTTCTGTGCGGAGGAGATCCGCCTCAACGGCCGCCTAGCGCCGGATGTCTACCTCGATGTGATCCCGATCGGCGGCTCGCCGGACGCCCCCCGACCCTTCGACGCGGGCCCGGCCATCGAGTATGCCGTGCGCATGCGCCGCTTCGACTCGGAGGGTCTGCTGTCCGAACACTTGGAACTGGTCTCGCCATCGCGGGTGGATGATCTGGCCGAGCGCCTGGCGGCGTTCCATGCCGGGATCGCGGTGGCGGACGGCTCGGCGCCATTCGGTGGTCCCGAGGTGGTGATCCTTCCCATGCGCGAGAATTTCGCCCAGATTCGTCCGCTGGTCGCTGCCCCCCGGGTATCGCCCCTGCTGGATCGGATCGCCCGCTGGACCGAGGCGCAGGCCGTGCGGCTGCAGCCGCTGTTGCGACAGCGCAAGGCCGACGGGTTTATCCGCGAGTGCCACGGGGATCTGCACCTGGGCAACATCGCCCTGGATGGCGCTGAGCTGTTGATCTTCGACGGCATCGAGTTCAATCCGGCGCTGCGCTGGATCGACGTGATCAGCGAGTTGGCGTTCCTGCTGATGGATCTGGATGAAAAGGGGCTGGACGGGTACGCGCGACGGCTGCTTAACCGCTACCTGGAGCTGAGCGGGGACTATGCCGCGCTGCCGCTGCTGCGCTTCTACCAGGTCTACCGCGCCATGGTGCGGGCCAAGGTGACGGCGATCCGCCTGGCCCAGGCGGACATCACGAGCGATGAACAGGGGCGGCTGGCAGCCTGGTTCAACAGCTACCTGCAGCTGGCTCTGCGCTACACCGCGCCCGCACACCCGGGCCTGATCATCACCCACGGGCTCTCCGGCTCCGGCAAGAGCACCCAGACCCTGGCCTGCGTCGAACAGTTCCCGGCGGTCCGGCTCCGCTCGGATCTGGAGCGCCGTCGGCTGGCGGGTATCGCGGCCGTCGGGTCGAGCGGTTCAGCGCTGGGTGGCGGGATCTACACGGCGGATCTGTCGACGCGCACCTACCAGCGGCTGCGGAAGCTGGCTGGTGTGATCATAGCGGCGGGACTGGTGGCGATAGTGGATGCCACCTTCCTGCGCCGGACGGATCGGCAACACTTCAGGCGGCAGGCCGAGGAGCTGGGCATCCCCTTTCTGATGCTCGACTTTCGGCTACCGGAGGCGCTGCTGCGCCAGCGCATTGAGCAACGCCGACAGCACGGTGGCGACCCCTCGGAGGCGACCCTTGTGGTGCTGGAACGGCAACTCGCCACGGCGGAACCCCTGACGGCGGATGAGCTGAAATCCGTGGTGGCGGTGGAGAGTGACCACTTACCCATGGATGAGATACTGGCACGGCTGAAGTGGCCTGACGCTTCGTAAAGGCACAGGCCGTCTACAGCAGTTCGGTGTCCTCGTGCCGGTAGGGCGGCGCGCAGCAGCAGAGGATCAGCAGTTCGGCCTCCCCGCTGTTGCGGATGGCGTGCGGTGTACCGGGCGGGATCAGGATGCTGTCCCCGGGCTGGACCGGGAACTCCTCCGCGCCCAGGCGCATCACCCCGCTGCCCTGGGTGATGTGGTAGATCTCTTCCGATAACCGGTGCCGGTGCAGGTGAGTGGTCACTCCGGGCGGAACGCCGGCCTCCGCCAGGCTCTGGTTTCTCGCCGCGTGATGGTCCGGGTGCAGCAGCTCGCGAATCCAGGAGCCGTCCTTCGTTTGATAGGGCGGAATACGCTGTTTTGCGCTTTTCAGCATGCCGGCACCCGGCGCGCCGCTTCCCTAATCACCTCGGGGGTGGCGCCGTCCCGGTGGGCGTTCTCACTGATGTGCCGACGCCAGGCCCGAGCCCGTGGCTGGCCCTGGAACAGCCCCAGGATATGCCGACTGATGCGGTTGACCGGCGCCCCCTCGGCATGGACCTGCTCGGCGAACGGCATCAGCCGCTCGATGATCTCATGGCGACTGGGGACCGGGTGGTCGTCGCCGTAGAGCCGGCGATCGGCCTCGGCCAAGATCCAGGGGTTCTGGTAGGCCTCGCGCCCGATCATCACCCCATCCACCTGTTGCAGTTGCGCCGCGGCCTGATCCAGGCCGGCGATGCCGCCGTTGATGATGATCTCCAGGTGGGGGAAGTCGTGCTTGATCCGGTGCACCACGTCATAGCGCAGCGGCGGGATCTCTCGATTCTCTTTCGGGCTGAGGCCGTTCAGCCACGCCTTGCGGGCGTGAATGATGAAGGTCTCGCAGCCGGCCTCGGCCACGGTGGCCACGAAGTCGACCAGCAGCTCATAGCTGTCCAGCTCATCGATGCCGATGCGGTGCTTGACCGTGACCGGCAGGGAGGTGGCGGCGCGCATCGCGGCGACCCCGTCGGCGACCACCCCGGGGGTGGCCATCAGACAGGCGCCGAAGCGGCCCGACTGCACCCGGTCGGAGGGGCAGCCGACGTTCAGGTTGACCTCGTCATAACCCCAATGTTCGGCCAGGCGGGCACAGGCCGCCAGCTCGTGCGGATCGCTGCCGCCCAGTTGCAGTGCCACCGGGTGTTCGGCGGGATCGAAATCGAGATGGCGCGGCTGGTTGCCGTGCAGCAGGGCACCGGTGGTCACCATTTCGGTATAGAGTAGGGCGTGGCGGGTGATCAGACGCAGGAAGTAGCGACAGTAACGGTCGGTCCAGTCCAGCATCGGGGCAATGCAGAGGCGGCGGTCAATCATCGGCGGTGGTCAACGGCTGGTAAAAAACCGGATTGTATCCGGTTGCGCCGGCGATACCAATCCGCGCCGGGCGGTCCCGGTGTGTGACTTTTCGCTACAGTGGGCGGGGGCTGTGCCTGGCTGATTGGTGGATGCGCTGTCGCTTATCCCCCCTACATTCGAGCATCTTGTGGCATTCGTAGGGTGGATAAGCCGGTAGGCGCATCCACCGTTGCCGCGGTATTGAAGTAGACTAGATATCCTGGGCGCCGATCCAGACCGAACCGTCTTCTTCAAATTCCTCGTTTTCGATCAGCTTACGCGCTGCCGCCTGGATGGTCAGTCGGTGTTTGGTGACGGAGCGCATGGGCTCTTCCAGTGACGCCCCGAATCGGTCGCGCAACAAATCCAGCGGAATCCGGCACAACACCCGTTTTTTGTTTACATCCGCGGCGACAGTCGCCACTTTTGTGTGTGCATTCCAACATTCAAGCTTGGGGAACGAGATCACGGTATCTCCTGTTACGGGTGTTTGATGACGGGTCAGTAGCATGTTGACTCCTGATGGCTGATGTCATGTGCTCCGTTAATTGCCGGCAGCGCATGCTGAGAATTGCCCATACCGGGGCGGAAAGACCGCGCATATAAAATCAACGCGCCCGCTCATGGCTCAAAAAAGGCTGGACCTCTTTTTTGGATTTCTTCGCGGCACGCTTCTCTTGCAGTGTCAAAGTCGGTTTTTTCTTTGCTTCCTTGTTGCTGTGTTGGCCCTTGCTCATGGTGATATCTTCCTGGTGGAGTGGCTGTGGCGCCTGATGGATGATAATGCGTGAGCCGGAGGTGTTATCGGCTTCCTTCATCCAGGCAGGAGTGCGGATTGCATGGGGCGGTGGAGCGGGTGTGCCGTTGACCTCCTTGCATCTGCGCATCGGTCATGGCGTATGGACGATACGGAATTTATTGATCAGGCGAGCGGGATGGGATCGCGATTTACGCGATCAGACTTCTCTGCAGCGGACGATGTCAGAAGGTAAATCCTTTACCCGATCATGCCGGCCGACGGACCATTATTCAAAAAAGGGACTGCCCACTTGCTTAATATAGTCCAATTCGCGTCTGATTGTGGGTTTATTTATCACACCAGCCCCGGCTTGATCATCCGGCCGAGGTCGCAGCCGGCAAAGATATGCAGGTGATAATGCGCCACCTCCTGGTGGGCATCGGCGCCGGTATTGGCCAGGATGCGGTAGCCGTCCGCCTGCAGCCCCAGGAGCTCCGTTACCTGCCGGGCGGCACGGTAGAAACCGGCCATGGCCTCGACCGGGGCGGTGCGGGAGAAGTCATCGAACGAGATGTACTCGCCCTTGGGGATCACCAGTACATGCACCGGTGCCTGGGGGGCGATGTCGTGGAAGGCCAGGGCGTATTCGTCTTCGTATACTTTGTTGCACGGGATTTCGCCGCGCAGAATCCGGGCAAAGATGTTGTTGGGATCATAGGACATGGCTGGCCTCCAGGGTCAATGCGGTGGTGCGGAGCGCCTGCTCCGCTATTTGCTGCGCAGTTTAGCCCATCGCTACCCTGGATGCGAAGGCGATGTGGGGCAGGCAGCAATTCTATGTATGGCTTTCAATAGCCGTTTAGTTATCCCAGCGCGGTGAGTAAGGAACCACGAATGGACACAGATTCACACAGACAGGAGATCAGAATCTTGAATCCGTGTTTATCTGTGTGAATCCGTGGTTCACCCGGGTCCCGCCCATTTTGAACTTGTCCGTTGTGCCTTACCTCTCTGGCGTCCACCAACGCACCGGAGGTGATTGCAATCATAGGGCGCCCCGTGGGCACCGACGGCGGGCGCTGATGTTCCGGTCCGATGGGCAATGCCGGGACGGGCGTAGGGGCAACCCCCCGTGGTTGCCCGGATCGACGGGCCGCCCATCGGCCAGGGCAGGCACAGGGGCCTGCCCCTACGACTGGCCATTCAGTATTCCGGCGGCCTACCAGCCACGTTTGGTGCGCACGGTATAGGCGCTCTGCTTGTTGCCGGTATAGACCTGGCGTTTCTGTTCATACCAGTGGGCGATCCAGCCGGGCAGTCGGCCGATGGCGAAGATGACCGTAAACATGTTGGTCGGGATGCCGATGGCGCGCAGGATGATGCCGCTGTAGAAATCCACGTTCGGATAGAGTTTGCGCTCGATGAAATAGCTGTCCTTGAGGGCGATCTCCTCCAGCTTGCGGGCGATGCTCAACAGCGGATCCTTCCGGCCCATCCGCTCCAGCAGCTTTTCGCTTACTTCACGCAGGATGGTGGCGCGCGGGTCGAAGTTTCGATAGACCCGGTGGCCAAAGCCCATCAGCCGCACCGGGCTATCCTTGTCCTTGGCCAGCGCCACATACTCCTCCGTGGTCATGTTGCCGTTATGGATCGCCTCCAGCATCTCGATCACCGCCATGTTGGCGCCGCCGTGCAGCGGTCCCCAGAGGGCGCTGACCCCGGCCGCGCAGGAGGCGAACAGGTTGGCGCCGCTGGAGCCGACCATGCGCACCGTGGAGGTGCTGCAGTTCTGTTCATGATCGGCGTGCAGGATCAGCACCATGTTCAGGGCCGCCAGCACTTCATCGTCGATGCTGTACTGCCGATAGGGCTCGGAGAACATCATGTGCAGGAAGTTGGACACATAGGGCAGCGACGGGTCGGGGTAGTTGTAGGGGAGGCCGAGCGAGCGCCGATAGGCATAGGCGGCCAGGGTGCGCACCTTGCTGATCAGCCGCGCCGCCACCCGCTCCACCTGGGTGGCGTCTTCCAGCTCCAGGAATTCGGGGTGGAAACAGGAGAGGGTGGAGATCATGGCGGAGAGCACGGCCATAGGTGGTGCCGAGCGGGGAAAGCCGGCAAAGTGGTGCTTCATGTCCTCATCCAGGTTGGCATTGTTGGTGAGGCTGGTGCTGAAGCGTTCGTATTGCGCCTTGCTGGGCAGTTCGCCAAAGATCAGCATCAGGGCGACCTCGACAAAGTTGGGGTGGTGCTCCAGTGCATCCAGGGAGATGCCGCGATAGCGGAGGATGCCCTTTTCGCCGTCGATAAAGGTCACTTCGCTCTGGCAACTGCCGGTGTTCCCCAGGCCGGGATCGAAGGTGATCAGGCCGCTCTGGTTGCGCAGGTTGCGGATATCGATGGCGTCATCGCCCTCGGTACCGTAGATCAGCGGCAGCTCGTACTCCGCCCCTTTGTAGATCAGTTTTGCAGTGTCAGACATGGGTAGCTCCCGGGGAATAGGGGTAAATCGGGTTGGCGCCGGCCGCGCTGGAACGCGCTGCCGTCATCGGCCTATGTTGAGGCCACAGCGGGCTGTCAGGAAGCGTTTCACAACAAAACTTTTTCACCGGCGCGACAAAAAAAATTTGTTTCTCAAGCGTCAGGGATTGGTTTAAATCTCTGCGCCGCGGATGCCCGCGGGGCATCATTGACCGGACAGGAGATCGCTGTTGTGAGCAGAAGGGTGCGGAAGGGGTTCGTCGATGAGTTCGATGAGCCGGGGTATCGGTCGTTTCAGCGCAATCGTGACGGCCGGAATCGTGACCGGTTGGCCGAGGAGGAACGGCCGCGCAGCCACAACCGAAACCGTACCCGACCGGCACGGCGCGGTCACGACGACGATTGATGATCACCCGGCAAGGGGGTTCCCCTGCCGGTCATCGTGCTCGCCCGGGGTTTCTTTGGGACTCTGCCGAAAACCTGCCCCCGACCGCGTTGGCCGGGCGCGGGATATGTTCCTTGCCACAGCCGCCCCGGTGCACTCTAATAAACAGCGGGGGCAGTGTTGAACCGGCTCCGGGCGGTGTGACATTCCAGGATAAAGAAAAACCATGACTGATGCCGGCGGGGCGCCCCTAGCCGCAACAGCCAAGAATCGTACTGACCGGGACCGCCTCATGCTGCAATCCATCACCACAGTGCGTTCACTTCTGGTCGGGCAGGGGATCGAGCTGCGCCGCCTCCACCAGGTTAAGATCCTGTCGCGCGATCCCACCACCATCGAGGTGGAGGAGGGCGGCTACGCCGTGCTGTTCCGCTTTGGCGTGGTGGTGCTGTTCAACGTGGCGGCCCTGGCCGAAGCCTCCTTCCTGCAACGGCTGCGCGATTTTGTGATCGAGCCCTACGACAGCCTGACGGTGGAATCCCTGGATATCGAGGTGGTGCCCGATGCCGCCGAACGGCTGGAGGAGGGGCGGCTGATCCTGCCGGAGGCCGATCTTCCGCTGCTCCAGGTGGTGGCGGACATCCTGGCCAAGAGCCTGGTGCTGGATGATTACGAGAAGCGAGCCGCCGGGGCGTTCGATCGTATCGAACCGCTGGCGGAACGCATGCAGTCCGGCGGCCGTCTGCCCCGCCAGGTGAATGAGCTGCTGCGCCACGTAGGCGAGATCCTGCAGATCCAGCACCGCATGGTGGGACGTGCCCAGGTCGGCGAGAAGCCCGATATCCTGTGGGACCATCCGGAGCTGGAGCGGATCTGGAAACGACTGGAGAACGAGTACGAGATCGGCGAGCGGCAGATCGCCCTGGAGCGCAAGCTGGACCTGATCAGCAATACCGCCGAGACCCTGCTCGGGCTGTTGCAGGACCGCCGCACCCTGCGGGTGGAGTGGTATATCGTCATCCTGATCGTGGTGGAAATCGTCCTCACCCTGTATGAGCTGTTTTTCAGGCATGCCGAATGAACCAGGCAACCCCAATCGGCGGTGTGCGGATACGCAAGGCGCTGCCCGAAGACCTGGCCGCCCTGGTGGCGCTGGAGCAGCGCTGTTTCGACAGCGACCGCATCTCGCAACGCCAGTTCCGTTACCTCCTGACCAAGGGCAACGCCTCGATCCTGGTGGCCGAAGCGAACGGCCGGTTGCAGGGCGACGTGGTGCTGCTGTACTCGCGCGCCACCTCGGTGGCCCGGCTCTACTCGATCGCGGTGATCGCCGAGGCGCGCGGCAAGGGGCTCGGGCGCAGCCTGATGAAGGCGGCGGAAAACGCCGCCTGGGAACATCACCGGGCCTATCTGCGGCTGGAGGTGCGCAAGGATAACCGGGACGCGGTGCGCCTCTACGAGTCGCTGGGTTATCGCCGCCTGGGCGAGTTCCCCGACTACTACCAGGACCACATGGATGCCTGGCGCCTGGAGAAATCGCTGGCGCCGGACCTGCATCCGGACCTGGCCCAAGTCCCCTTCTATGAACAGAGCCTGGAATTCACCTGCGGCGCCGCTTCATTGATGATGGCGATGAAGGCGTTGACCCCGCCGCTGGAATTTTCCCGCACCCTGGAGCTGCGTCTGTGGCGCGAGGCGACCACTATCTTCATGACATCGGGGCATGGCGGCTGTGGCCCCTATGGCCTGGCGCTGGCTGCGGTCAAGCGTGGTTACGGGATCGATGTCTACGTCAGCGACGAGGGTACCCATCTGGGCGACTCGGTACGCAGCGAACACAAGCGCGAGGTGATGCGCCTGGTGCAGGAGGATATGTACCAGCAGCTGCAGTCACTGGGGGTGCCGATCAACTGTACCGGGGTCACCGTGGAGACCATCGAGGAGTGTCTGGGGCGTGGCGGTATACCCCTGGTGCTGATCAGCTCCTGGCAGATCTACAAGGCGCGGGTGCCGCACTGGGTGGTGGTGACCGGCTCGGATGAAAATTTCATCTATGTGAACGACCCGTTTGTCGATCGCGAAGAGGGGGAGACCCTGATCGACTCCATACACATGCCCATCCTCAAGGACAAATTTGCCAGCATGGCCCGCTATGGGCGGGTCGGCCTGCAGGCGATGGTGGTGCTCTATCATGACTGACTTGACTTCGGAGCGGTAACGACACATGGCTGAACATCTCATCCTGGTGGAAAGGCGCAGTCACTGGAAGGAGCCGATCGAGGGCTGCCCGGTGGTGACCGCCGCGGAGTACCTGACCGACCCGCTGTGGCAGCAGAAGAAGGGGTTGCGCATTGTCAACCTGTGCCGATCCCAGCGCTATCTCGGCGAGGGCTACTACTGTTCGTTGCTGGCCGAGGCGCGTGGTCACAAGGTGATCCCCTCGGTGCGAACGCTGCGTGACCTGAGCCGCAAGTCGCTTTACTCGCTGGAGACGGAGGACCTGGACAAGCAGGTACAGCGCATCCTGGGACGCCGTCACAGGGGGGTGGAGACCACCTCCTTCAGTGTCACCATGATGTTCGGCAACTCGCCGCTGCGCGATTTCCAGGCCCTGGGGCGCGAGCTGTTCGAGCTGTTCCGTGCGCCGCTGATGCGGGTGGCGTTCGAAAAGAAGGGGGAGTGGCACATTACCGGTATCCGCGCGCTGGGCATCCAGGATCTCAGTGATGAACAGGATGAGGCGTTCGGCGAGGCGCTTACGGGCTACCTCAGCAAGCGCTGGCAGGCACCGCGCCAGCGACGCCAGGGCCGCTACGACCTGGCCATCCTGCACAATCCCCGGGAGGCGATGCCGCCATCCGACCCGAAGGCGCTGAAGAAGTTTGTCCGCGCGGCAAAAAAGTACGGCCTGGACGCGGAGCTGATCTCGCCCCGGGATTTCAGTCGTCTCAGTGAATTCGACGCCCTGTTCATCCGTGAGACCACGGCCATCGACCACCATACCTACCGCTTCGCCCGCAAGGCCGCCTCGGAGGGGCTGGTGGTGATCGACGATCCCGATTCCATCCTGCGCTGTACCAACAAGATCTATCTGGCGGAACTGTTGAAATCCAATCGCATCTCCACCCCCGAGACCGTGGTGGTGCGCGCCGGCGGTCTGGATGAACTGGAGCAGCGGCTGGACTATCCGATCGTGCTCAAGGTGCCGGACGGCTCGTTCTCCCTGGGGGTGTACAAGGTGGAGAACCGGCAGCAGCTGGAGCAGGTCGCGCGGCGCCTGTTCAAGGACTCGGACCTGCTGCTGGGCCAGGCCTACACCTACACCCCGTTCGACTGGCGGGTCGGCATCCTCAATCGCAAGCCGCTCTATGTCTGTCAGTACTTCATGTCCAAGGATCATTGGCAGATCTATGACCATGCGAGCCAGGAGAAGGAGGGGGATTTCCGCACCTTTGCGGTGAGCGAGGCGCCGAAAAAGGTGGTGGCGACCGCGCTCAAGGCGGCCAACCTGGTCGGCAACGGCCTCTACGGCGTGGATCTGAAGGAGACCAGCGAGGGGGTGGTGGTGATCGAGGTGAATGACAACCCGAGCATCGAGGCCGGGGTCGAGGACCAGGTGCTGGGTGATACCCTGTATGACGAGATCATGGCGGAGTTCCTGGCGCGTATCGAGGTGGGCAAGAGTCCGGCTACCGGTGGCCGTGGCTGATCCGTGCCGGGTATCCGCCCTGTTCTGCCCGATTACCCATCTAACTCAGTCGTGCTCATGAAGAATATAAGCCGCGAATAAACGCGAATAAACGCGAATAAACGCGAATAAACGCGAATAAACGCGAATAAACGCGAATAAACGCGAATAAACGCGAATATGGCTACAGTCTCGTGGGGTGGGTTATGGCGCGCACGGTGCAATGTAACCGGCCACCCCCATGCAAGGCGCCTCCTAACCCACCCGCCCATAGCCCTGCTAATGCCCCCGGTCCACCGGGCTCATCTTTCTTAAGAAATGCTTAAGAAATAAAGCTTACTATCAGTGTGTTAATCGGTCTCAGGGCCTGTGGTTCGATTTTGGCGGGACTCATGCTCATGCCGCTTTATCGATTGTGGGGCGGGAAGGGCGTTTGTTTTTTTTAGAATTGTCACCCATACTAACTTTGCTAAAAAGTAGTTATATCTCTCTGTCTTCTGGATTAAGAATAAAAATTCACCTAAATAAGGAATTCGCCATGAACAAACATAGGATTTTTTCACCGTCCATGCTGAAATTTTGTATCTCTGTCGTCGCTGCCGGGGGACTCCTGGTCGGGACCATGGCCACTGCCCTGGCAGACGAGGCGTCCATCGCCCGCGGCGGTCGTCTTTATGACAAGTGGTGGAACGAAAATGGGGCCGAGAAACCGGCCGACACTCATCCGGCCTATCCCGGGAAAAATTACAAGGGTGATGCCACCTGGCGCTGCAAGGAGTGCCACGGCTGGGACATGCAGGGCAAGGACGGTGCCTACAGCAAGGGGAAGCATGCGACCGGCATCAAGGGAGTGAATGGGGCTGCCGGGAAGGATCCGGCAGCTATCGCTGCCATTATTCGTGATGATACCCATCGTTATACCCCTGCCATGCTGACCGATGCCGATGTCGCGGATCTAGCGAACTTTGTTGCCAATGGGCAAATCGACATGACTCAGTATATTGAATATCCCTCGCTCAAATCCAAGGGTGACGCAGCCAAGGGCAAGGTCTACTTCGATACCATCTGCGCCGGTTGCCACGGTATTGATGGCAAGAAGGTTGCCGACGCCGACCCTATCGGCACTGTAGCCGGCAATGGCGTGGAGATGATGATGAAGGTGCTCAATGGACAGCCCAAGGAGCCGATGCCTGCGTTGCGCGCCCTCGACCACCAGATTGTGACCGATATCGTCGCTCACCTGCAGACGCTACCCCGCTGATCGATCCCGGGATCGACGTCCGCCGCGCGGATATTATGCCGTGCGGCGGGGTCCTGTTCTGCCTTGACCAAGGAGAGTTTGAATGACGTCAAATGAAAGCGGGCGATCCGGCCTGGGGCGCATATGGCGTGCGCTCTGGAAGCCCTCGAAGCGCTTCTCCATCGCAGGGTTGGCTATTTTTGGGGCTGTGTTTGGCATCCTCTTGTGGGGTGGTTTCAACTGGGGTATGGAAAAAACCAATACCCTGGAGTTCTGCATCTCTTGCCATGAAATGGAGCAGACCGTCTACCAGGAATATATCCAATCAACACATTATAAAAATCCCTCCGGTGTGCGCGCCATCTGCTCGGATTGCCATGTGCCGAAAGCGTGGGGCGCCAAGGTGTGGCGCAAGATAAAGGCGAGCGGTGAGATCTACCATAAGCTCGTGGGTACCATTGATACCCCGGAAAAATTCGAGGAGCATCGCGCCGAACTCGCCGAGCGGGTGTGGGCGAGTATGCGCGAAACCGGTTCTCGTGAGTGTCGCAACTGCCATGACTTCGACACCATGCAGATAACGGATCAGCGGCCACGGGCCCAGCAACGCCATCCCGAGGCTATTCAGGAAGGCAAAACCTGTATCGACTGCCATCGTGGGCTTACCCATCAATTACCGCCGCGTGATGATTGATCAAGCACCGTTATCGGAATCAAGGAGATTGGTATGAACAGGTGGTTCATTGTCCTGCTGGTGAGTATCACCGGAATCCTGTTTTTTGGGGTGACGACTACCGCTACCGCCCAGGCCGACGCTAATGCGGTAGTCCGGGGCGGCAGACTTTATGATAACTGGTACCGGGAGCTGCATCTGCAGCCGCCCCGGAGTCCGCATCCGCTGCTGGCGAAACGCCCTGATGCCGCCAGTGATATTGCTGAACCCTGGCGCTGCACCTCTTGCCATGGCTGGGACTACCGGGGTATCAACGGGATGCCCGGAATCGAACGCTACCAAGGTGCCGATCCCGAGGTCGTTGTCACTATACTGACCTCGGCCGGACATGCTTATGGGGATATTTTGCGTCCCGAGGAGCTGCTCGCCCTTGGCCACTTCGTCAGTGCCGGTCAGGTGGATATGGCTGCACTGATTCAATCCGGGACGGCCGATACAGCACCGGGTGTGGCCTCCCATGAAGATCGCTTCGCCACCATCTGCGCGGGTTGCCATGGGCATAGCGGCAAGCGGGTACGTGAGGTGCCACCACTGGGGGAGGTGGCGAGGGATCGGCCACGCGAGGCGTTGCACATGATCCTCAATGGCCATCCCGGGGGCAATATGCCACCACTGCGGGTACTGGGTACCACCAATGCTGCCGGCATGCTGGCCTATCTTCGGCAACTCCCCGCCCAGAATCTGGCCGCATCCATTGTTCGGGGCGGCCGCCTCTACGACAACTGGCAGCAGGAGTTGCAGGCGCTACCGCCGCCCGTCCCACACCCTGCCTACCCCACCGATGCCGGCTATGCCGAGGATGCCCCCAGAACCTGGCGCTGCAAGGAGTGCCACGGCTGGGATTACCGTGGACGGGACGGCAGTTATGGCAGTGGCCCGCATGCCACCGGGATAACGGGCATACAAGTGTATGCGGGCTCCAGGCCGGAAGTGATTATCGAACTGCTGCGAAACCCGACTCATCGTTACGGGGCAGTACTGAAGTACGGAGATCTTGTTGACCTGGCCCGTTTCATCAGCATGGGGCAGCTGGATATGGATACGATGATTGAACGCGAAACCCGGCGCGTCCAGGGTGATGCGGCGCGTGCCACGGATTACTTTGGTACGATCTGTGCCACTTGTCATGGTCGCGATGGGCGTGGAATCATGAATACTGTCCCATTGGGACGTCTTGCAAAGGAGAGTCCGTGGGAGGCTTTGCACAAAATCCGCAATGGGCACCCTAATGAACCGATGCCGGCACTGCAGGTGCTTGATGATCAGCTTCTAGTGGATATACTCGCCTATCTGCAGACGCTGCCGGAGGGCCGTTGATATCAGCCAGCCCCTTCCACCTTTTTAGATGGATGATAAAAGGCGGGATAAAACCGATGTAACTCAAGTTTCGGAGTTCATTTCACAAAGCCCGAATCGCTGAATTCGTAGGGTGGATAAGCGTCAGCGCATGCCATCCTCAGGTCCGTAAACGGTACATCCATGTACCACTCCTCACCATGAATCGGATGGCGGTGGATGCGCAAGCTTATCCACCCTACAAGTACTGCGAATTCCGAAACGTGAGTTGTAAAAGGTGACGCCCATAAGCCGGCTCCGGTCAATAGCACGATAAACAATCTGGCGTCTTGCGCCATAAGTTAATCCTCGTGCATAGGGTCGCTTAATGTGCACCCCGATTTTCTACAGTCGATGTCGCCATAAACCGAGGCGCATCAGTCACCCATCAGGTTCACGGCAGTCCCGGATGGACTTTCACAAGCAGTCGCGCCGGGCCTGGGAGAAAATGGAACAGGGGCTGCGGGATGGCAAAACCTGTATCGATTGTCACAAGGGTATCGCGCACAAAAAACCGTGCGAGGACGATTAGCACACTGCCGATGTTGGGTGCGACAGCCACCGTCATGGCCGGCGTGTGAACCCGCATGGCAGTGGCCGCGGCCGGGGTGAACGTATTGATGGGCTTAATCCTCCCAGCGGCCAAAGCCGGGAATCCTGACATCATGTTCATCATACAGCCCTTGTTTGGCGCTCTGGTGACAGCTGTCGCAGTTGCTGAACGATCCGACCTCGGGATTGTCCCGGACCATCGCCGGTTGCAGCTCGCTGTGTTCATAGGTGAAGTAGCGCATTTCGGTGATGCGCAGCGGCAGCGAGCGGTCGCCCTGGGCCGCCATGATCTTGTTCGGCAGGCCATAGTTGGCGCGGCCGGCGGCGTTGTTGAGCAGGAAGTTACGGATGGCATCGCGGTTACTCTCGGTCAACTCCGCATTCTCCCCGAAATGGTCATCCAGGCGGCCCATGATCTGTTCCCAGGAGTTGGCGGGCAGCAGGCCGGGCTGATAGGGAAAATGGCAGCCGCCGCACTCATCGGTATAGAGTTGGGTCGTCTTTGGGTCGATCCCCGGGTTGGTGTTGGTAAACCAGGAGAGCAGCGATTTATGGCGGTTATCACCATCGCTCAACGCCACGCCGGCCGTGGTCAAAAGCGGCACCGCCAGCACGCCGGCGATCAGCCAATATTTTTTTTTCATGTTGTTACCTCTCATGTTGTCTTCCCGGTGCAATCCCTACTTGCCCGGTTGTTGAATAAAAAGGATCAGGTCACCCTTTTCCTGCGCCGTGCACTCCCTGTCGAAGGTCCACTTGCAGTTACGCAGGAACCACTTCTCGATCTTTTCACTGTCCGCCAGGCGTTGTGGAGTAACCGCCGGATTCATCGGCTCGATCACCTTGCCGGTGCGGATATGTTTGCCGGGGAGTGCCAGGTTCTGTCCGTGACAATCGCTGCAGCTCCGTTCGTTGCCACCGGTATCCGGCCGGTTACTGCTGAGCCAGAGCCTTCGGCCGGCCTGTGCATCGAACGGCCCGGCTCCCAGGCTCCGGTAGTCGTTGAGTGACTGTTCCGCCGCCGCGAAGAGCTGGGTGGTAGCCGTCAGCAGTAGCAGGCCGGTAAAAGTTTTAAAGCGCATCGTTGTGTCTCCTGTGTGTATCAGCGCGGCGCCTGCTTGCGCCCATTAATCATCGAGCGGACCAGGTTCTCGCCGTGCTGCAGGCTCGCCACAAGAACCCCGGCCAGGTGCAGCAGCACCAGCAGCAGGGTGACGTTGGCGAAGAACTCGTGGACCTCCTCGGCGGCCTTGCCGATATAGGCTGGCAGGTCGTTCATCACCCCGGCCAGCGGACCGGCCGCTTGCTCGGCGCCATAGGTGACCAGGCCCGAGACGATGGTCAGGATCAGGGCGATCAGCAGGGCGAACACCATGGCGCCGCCGGCCGGATTATGGCCGAGGTAGCGCTCCGCGCGGAAGCGGATCACCTGTTTCAGGTAGGCCAGCACGCTCCCGGGTGGATGGGCGAAGTCGCTGAAGCGGGCATGGCGCGGGCCGACGACTCCCCACACCAGCCGGAACAGGATCAGGCCGATAATCGTATAGCCGGCCAGGGTGTGCAGGGCGATGAAATCGTCCTCGGTGAGGTAGGCGATCATGAAGCTGCCGGCGAGTGTCCAGTGGAAAACGCGGGTCGGCAGATCCCAGACCTTGATCTCGTTGTCGGGAAGTGATGTGTTCATCGGGTCTCTCCATCATTGAGTTGCGGGAAGCCTAACAGCGGAAGCTGAAACCAAACTTAAAACATGAGCTGAAAACGGCGGTGTTATCTTCCGTACTGCGATCCGTCAGTGAGCGGAAATCACCGGTTTCGGCGCTGTTTCTGCGCCACCTCGCGTATCAGCGCGTTCACCATCTCCTGTTCGGATATACGCCCGTCCGTGTCGCTGTCCACGCTTTCGAACGCCCAGATGTCCGGACTGGCCGAGCGTTTGCGCCGGGCCTGCGCGAACGGTTCGAACTCGTCCCTGTCCAGGTAACCGTCCCGGTTGGCGTCATAACCCGAGTAGGTCCCGCCGCCATCGGCGGCGACCGGTTGGATGGATGCCAGCGACAGCGCGATGCTGCCCGCCAGGAGGATGGATTTCAGCAGCTGGGAGTAAGGTTTCAAAATCATGGCAATGCTCCTGTCTGTGGGTCGGTCAGTCATCATGCTCACGGCTTCGGTTCTGCCAGGGTTGCCATCCGCCGTTTTCCGGCTGGCGCAATCCGCTCCTGTAGCCTCCGGATCGCCAGATCCGCTTGGCCTCGTCCTCGTCGCCGCTGCGATGGCACTCGGTGCAGTTCTCGTAGTCCCGGATACCCTCCTCGAAATGCTCCTCGCGGATCTTCGAACGGGAGTGCTCGTGACAGCCGTAGCAGGTGTATTTGGCATAGTCGTCGTTGACGTGGCAGGTGGCGCACTCGGTGTCATGGTGTCGATCGAATCGGAAATACTCTCGATGATCAAAGGTGGCCGGCCGCCAGGCGTCGTTGCTGTGGCACTGAGCACAACCGCCCTTGATCTTCCGGTGCAGGGCGTCTCCGGGGTTGCTGTGGCAACTGTCGCACCGCTCCTGCACCGATGCCCGCAGCAGTTCATGGGAGAATCGGCCGATGGGCCGGAACGGCTGCACCCCCTTGTGTTCGCTGTGGCAAGCCATGCAATCATCTTCGACCAGCTCCTGATGGAAGGCGACGTTCTTCTGCTCCTTGTCGATAGCGATCCCCCGGGTGGTCTTCAGTCCGATCTCCGCGACCTGGTGGCAGGTGATGCACCGCTGTGGGCGGCTACCAATGAAGGGGACATGACAGGCAAAGCAGTCGTTTGTAAGCTCACCGTGGGCTGCGATCGGTTTGCCCGGGCTGATCATCCATTGCGGCGCGAAGATCGCCAGCAGGACTAGGACAAACAGATTCGCCGCGACGATGCGGGTGATCAGTTTTTTGTTCATCGCCATTGCCAGAAAAGGAAGATGCCGAGGATGTGCGTACTTGCCAGCACGGCGAAGGCCAGGGTGATCGGCAGGTGGACCGTGCGCCACTGTTTCATCAGGTCGTAGGTGGTGGCGTCCCAGAACAGCCGCTTCTCAACCTCTGCCTCGGTCAGCCCCTCCTGCAGATACAGCTCTTTTTTCCGCGCCAGGAAGCTGCGCGAGCGATCCAGGAGGTACTTGCCGGTCATGCCGCTGATGATGTTGATCAACATGGCGATCAGGGCGAGCCAGGGCAGAATGGCATACACGTGAATGCCGGCGTGCACCAGGACAAACAGGGCACCCACCCAGGTCAGGGTTTCGTGCAGGACGAGCAGCGTCTTGGGTTTGCCGAAATGGATCTTTTTTCGCTTGCGCAGCGAGTAGAGGAAGGATGACAGGATCAGCAATGTACCGGGTATGCCGAGCCAGCGACCGATCCAGGCCAGTCCGAACAGGTGCAGCAGGGCATCGGCGATGATGGTGGCCAGGATCAGTGAGCCGAACATCAGCAGGAAGGGGAGCACTTCTTTGCGTACCAGGGAGCGTTGCATGGCGATTCTCTAGGCGGCCAGGGTCAGGTCGTTTTTCGGCCGGGTGATACACAGCAGGCAGTGGCCGGGCTCCACCTCGGCGACGGCCGGCTGGTCGTACACCACGTCACCCGATTCAATGGGGGTCTGGCAGCCGCCGCAACTGCCGGCACGACAGCCCGCGTCCACCTCGATACCCTGGGCCTCGGCGAACTCCAGCAGGGAGCCGGCCTGCCGGTCCCAGGCGATCTGCCTGCCGGATCGGCCGAAGGTGACGCTGATCTCCGCGGCGGCCGTCTCTGATTGCCTCTCCGTCGCACCAGGCCGGGCGAGCGTGGCGGGCCCGAAGGATTCGTAGAAGATGTCGCCAATACCCAGTTCTTCCAGGCCGGGCGCCAGGCTCTCCATCATGGCCGGGGGGCCGCACAGGTAGAACTGGTAGTACGCCGGTTTCAGGGTGGCACGCAGCAACGGCACATCCACCCGGCCGCGATGTTGAAAATCGAGCCCCGCGGCTTCACCGTCGGTCGGAGCGCTGTAGCAGCAGTACAGGTGGAAGTTGGCGTGCTGTTCGGCCAGGGATCGGAGGTGATCCCCCATGATCTCCTCGCGGCCGTTGCGTATGCCGTAGAAGAGCCAGATCTCGCGCGGGCTGCCGCTCTCCAGCAGCCGGTTGAGCATGCTCAGCATCGGCGTGATGCCGATGCCGCCGCCGATCAGTACTACCGGCGACTGATCCTGCTCCTGCAGATGGAAATGGCCGGCGGGGGCGCGGACCTCTAGACGCGAGCCCTCCGTCACCCGGTCATGGAAAAAGTTGGAAGCGACCCCCGATGGCAGCGCCGGCTGTCCGGGCGGTGCCGGTACCCGTTTGATCGTGACCCGGTAATAGTCCGGATGGGGGGCGTCGGACAGGGAGTAGCAGCGGATCACGGATCCGTTTCGGCTGCCGGCCGGGTCGTCCACGGGCAGCCGGAAGGTCAGGAACTGGCCCGGCTTGAATGGGGGGAGCGGCCGGCCGTCCACCGGGCGCAGATAGAAGGAGCAGATGGTGCCCTGCGCATCCTCGGTGACACGGCGCTGTACCACAAACTCCCGAAAGCCTTTCCAGGCGGTCGCGTCGGTGGCGGTCGGTACGGCCGTGGCCGCACAAAACCGGGCGCGCCGACGATTCAGCGCGTTCAGGGCGAATAGGCCGACCTGCAGGCCGAGCGCAGCCAGGATGATTAATGCGAGGGTGCCGGTTGTCATCTGTTATCCGTCCATCAGGCGACTGGGTGGTTAATTCTTGAGAGGGATTCTGGCACGGCCGCATGAATTGAAGCTGAAAATGGCGCCGGCTCCCCGCCCCGGCCCTTTAGGCCCGGGAACATTTGCCGCTATAGCATGGTGAACGCCCATCAAATCTGGCAAAGGGGGGCTGATGCATATCGTACAGAATCGCTGGCAACCGGAGCACGGCTGGCTGCGGCCGCTGGGAGAGCGCAACAGAAGTCAGCTGTTGTTGGTCTTTTCGGCCAGGCGCCTGCTAGCCGTTAATCTGCTGCGAGAAGTACGGCGCGCCTATCCGTCCGCCCTGATCATCGGCTGCTCCACCGCCGGCGAGATCATGGGGCTGCACGTCTATGACGACACCCTCTGCCTGACCGCGGTAGAGTTCGAGAAGACCCGGGTCAAGGGAGCTCGGGTGCGGGTGGAGCATGCCGCCGAGAGCCACACCGCGGGCCGGGAGCTGGCCCGCCAGCTGGCGGCGGACGACCTGAAACACCTGTTCGTGCTCTCCGATGGCCTGAATATCAACGGTAGTGAACTGGTCCGGGGGGTTACCGAACACCTCCCGGCGGGGGTCACGGTCACCGGTGGCCTGTCGGGTGATGGCGACCGCTTCGAACAGACCCTGGTGGTCTGGGACGAGGAGATCCGGGAGCGGCAGATTTCGGCCATCGGGCTGTATGGTGAACATATCTCGGTGGGCTGCGGATCGCTGGGCGGCTGGGACAGCTTCGGGCCGGAGCGGCTGATCACCCGCGCCAGCGGCAATGTGCTCTACGAACTGGATGGGCAGTCGGCCCTGAATCTGTACAAGACCTACCTGGGCGAACACGCCGTGGGGCTGCCCGCCACCGGCCTGATGTTCCCCCTCAGCCTGCGCCTGCCGGAGAACGAGAAGCCGATCGTGCGCTCCATACTGGCGGTGGACGAGAAGGAACAGAGCATGACCTTTGCCGGGGACATTCCGCAGGGCTGTTATGTGCGGCTGATGAAGGCTAATTTCGACCGCCTGGTGGATGGCGCGCTCGGGGCGGCGGAGACCGCCGGCCACGGCTTGCGCCAGGGTGCCCCGGAACTGGCCATCCTGATCAGCTGTGTCGGCAGAAAACTGATCCTGAAACAGCGGGTCGAGGAGGAGGTGGAGGCGGTGCACGAGGTGCTGGGTGACCAGGCCGTGTACACCGGGTTTTACTCCTACGGCGAGATCTCCCCCTTCACCCCGGATGCGCGCTGTGAACTGCACAACCAGACCATGACCATTACCGCCCTGTCGGAGCGCTGATGCACAAACTGTTGACCAGACAGCTGCGCCGACACCTCCCGCCGGAGTGGCTGGAAAAGCCTGAGTTACGCGGACTGCTGGAGGCGATCGACATAGCCTACGCGCAGCATGACCAGGACCGCACCCTGCTGGAGCGGGCCATGGATCTCAGTTCGGGGGAACTGACCAGCGCCAACAAGAGCCTGAAGCTGATCCTGGATTCGATCCCGGATGACATCTATGAATTCAGTGCCGACAAGCGGGTCAGGCACCGTACCATCAACAACCATCCGCCCTTCATGCTCTGCCACAGCGCGAGCTGCAGTGGGCTGTATGAGGTGTTCGTCCAGGATGTGGCCGAGCAGTACGACAGTGCCCTGATCGAGGTCCTGCGCAGCCGGCAACCGGTGGAGTTTGAGTTCAGCTTTCCGGACGGTGACACAAATCTCTACTACGAGGCGAGGCTGGTGCCGGTGCAGAATGACCGGGTGCTGGCCCTCACCCGCGACATCACCAAGCGCAAGCTGTCGGAGGAGCAGATCGCCTGGCTGGCCTACCACGATAGCCTCACCGGGCTGCCCAACAAGCGGCTGTTCGGCGAGCGGGTCGATCAGGCCATCATCAACGCCCGGCGCCATGACCGGAAGGTGGCGGTGCTGGTTCTCGACCTGGACGGCTTCAAGTTGATCAACGACACCATGGGGCACCCGATCGGCGATCTGCTGCTGAAGGAGATTGCCGGACGGCTGCTGGAGTGTCTGCGCTCCAGCGACCTGACGGAGGCGCAGCATGTGGCCCGGCTGGGCGGTGACGAGTTCACCATCCTGTTCGATGACGTGGAACAGGTGTCTCACATCACCCGCATCCTGCCGCGCATCACCTCGACCATAGCCCAACCGCTGCTGCTGGGCGATCAGGAGCTGGTGATCTCCTCCAGCATGGGCATTGCGGTCTATCCGCAGGATGGCGAGGACGCCGACCAGCTGATCAAGAACGCGGACGCGGCAATGTACCACGCCAAGGATCTGGGCAAGAACAACTTCCAGTTCTTCACCGAGCAGTTGAACAAGGTCTCCATGGAGCGGCTGTTGCTGGAGACCGGCCTGCGCCGGGCGCTGGAAAAGGGCGAGTTCGAACTCTATTACCAGCCACAGATCGACCTGGCCAGCGAGCGCCTGGTCGGCTTGGAGGCGTTGCTGCGTTGGCGGCATCCGGAACTGGGGGGCGTGCCGCCAGATATTTTCATTCCCATTGCCGAGGAGAGCGGTCAGATCATTCGCATCGGCGAGTGGGTGATCAGCCGCGCCATTGAGCAGTCACTGGCGTGGCAGCGCCAGGGCTATGAGCCGGTACGGATCTCCGTCAACCTCTCCGGCAAGCATCTGCAGAACCATGAATTCACCGACTATCTGGTGGAGCTGCTGGAGACGACCGGAATCGATACCGATCTGCTGGGGATCGAGATCACCGAGTCCTCGTTGCTGTTCAACCGCGAGCAGACCCTGCTCACCCTGGGCGATATCAAGGCGATGAATATCAAGCTGAGCATGGATGACTTCGGCACCGGCTACTCCTCCCTGGGCTATCTGAAACAGTTTCCGATCGACGTGTTGAAGATCGACCGGAGTTTCATCCAGGATATCCAGGTGCGCGATGCCGAGACCGGCCTGGTGAAGACCATCATCGACATGGGGCACGTGCTGGGTATGGAGGTGGTCGCGGAAGGGGTGGAGACCCGGGAGCAGCTGGAGTACCTGAAAAAGCACGGTTGCGATACCGTGCAGGGCTTCTTCTTCAGCCGGCCGCTACCGGCCGGGGAGATCGTCAACCTGCTGCGCAAGGCCTGACCGCCTGGGGGCCAGGACGACGTCAGCTAACTCCGGGCGGGCGAGGATCTGACTGCTTGCTTGGCGGGTGTCCGCGGCCATGGATGGCCGCGGCAAGCCCCCAGGGATGGGTTTACGGCGTCCCGGCAAGCAAGCAGGCAGATCCTAACTTTCAAGTATTTACGCGTTTAGATGACGTGGCCCTGACCTGGGGGCCGGTTGGGGTCAGCGCCAGATGCGGAAAAACAGCCGGTGACGGGGCGACCGCACCCGGCCGAAGTCCCCCGGCAACCGGCCACCCCGGACATCGTCCGGGAGTATCGGGTAGTTCGGCATCTCCGGGTCGTCCCGCAGTTCCAGCAGCCGCCACACCCGCTCGGCGGTTTCCGGGTGGGTGCGCAGCAGCGAGGGCTCCGGGTCGCGGTAGCCCGGCAGCAGGATACGCCGCCACAGGCTGGTTTGCCGGTACTCGATCTTGCCCAGGGCCGAGGCCAGCCCCACCGGATCACCGGTGATGTGCGCCGCACTCAGGTCGGCCTGGAACTCTCGCACCCGGGAGAGGCCGAGCTGCAGCAGGGCGCTCAGGGTGGGCGCGGCGATCAGCAGCAACAGGCCGAGCAGCGGCAGCGGGGCCATGCCCAGCAACACCAGCGGCAGCGAGATCAACGCCAGCAGGATGCCCGTCAGCGACAGCATGTGGGTGAGGCGGCTGATCACGTCCGCCAGATTCATCAGGCGCATGTCGTGATTGGCGATGTGGCTGGTCTCATGGGCCAGCACCCCGGCCAGCTCCCGCGGGCTCAGCAACTGCAGCAGGCCGTCGGTCAGGGCGATGGCCGCCTCGTCGCGGCTGCCGACGGAGAAGGCGTTGATGGCGCTGCTGGGTATCCAGTAGAGAGCCGGGGTCGGAGTGACGCCGGCACGGTGGCCGATCTGCTCCATCAGGCGGGTCAGGTCCGGGGCCTGTTGGGGGTGGAGCCGACGTGCGTGGTAGAGCCGCAACAGCCAGTGGGGTGAGATATCGGGCAGGGTGCTCATGGCGAGGATCACCCCGACAAACACCCAGGGCCAGACCCCCTTGCCGAACAGCACTCCGCTGATCAGCGCCAGCAACAGCGCCATGCCCCCGATCAACAACAGGGTATGGAGCAGATTGCGCAGCCTGTGTTCAGCGGTCAGCGATTGGTTCATCCGGATTTACCGAGAGTCTGTCCCTAAGGATGAGGGTTGTGCAAACGGGGATGCTTTGCAAGTTTCGACACTGCGGGTCCGTTGTTCGTTCGACCGTGTCTCAGGGCAGCCCGCCGGGCGATGGGAAATCGGCTGGCGGATCCGCCACCAGCGGTCCGCCGCCGTTGCGGCGGTCGCTAGTGCAGTGGCAGCGGCCCCGGTTGGCGAACCGCTGGTGGTTGAGGCCAGCAGCCTGTCGGACTTAACGCTGATCTACTGCGGAAAAGCCGGATTTGGCCATATTTTCCGATCTTTCTCGTTTAATAGGTCCACTATTGGCCTCGAAAGATCGAAAAATCTGTCTCAAATCGGCTTTCCCTCGCTACGATCGGTCAAGCCCGACAGGCTGCTAGCGCACTGCGATGGGTCGCCGACGGCGGGAAAGACCAGGGGTTGGTTGCTGAATTTGGGGAAATCGTCCGGCACGTGCAGGTGACAGGTCGCCGTTTCCGCATGGCCGTTGCTGCCGGTTATCAGGCCCAGCGTAGCGACGCACAGCAGCAACGGGACAACGGATCGCTTCATTCGTAGGGGGTTATCTCTTCCGCCTCTATCTGGTAGCCGGCGGTGGCCAGATCGCTGGTGATGGGCTTGGCGCTCATGACGCCGGTCACCCAGACGGTGTCGAAGGCGTTGCGTATCTGCGCATCGGCCTTGGGGACCTTTACATACACCGTCTGGTTGGCGGGCGGGGGTGGCACATGGATGCAGGCGCCGTAGTAGGGCACCAGGAGGAATTCGCTGAGGTTTTTCCCGTCGCCCTCCAGGGGGACCACAAACCCGGGTAGCTTGATTCGCTTGCCGTCCAACGATTCCACCACCGGTGCCTCGCTCCAGGCCGCCTCCAGCTCCTTCAACACCTGCTGTGCCCGGGGGTCGTCGTCTTCCAGCTCCTGGATATCGCCGAACTGGCTCATGATCTTGTCCGGGCGGTAGTCGTCCGGAATCATGTTGTCCCACTCAAGCTCCAGCGGCGGCTCCAGCGCCCCCACCCCGGCGGGGATGGCGGTGACAAGCAGGGCGACAAGCAATAACCAGTTTTTCATCGGACGGTAACCTAGATGCGGATGTTCATGCCATCGGCCAGCGAGTAACGATAGGCGCGATAACCCGGGATCAGGCCGATCAGCACCCCGGAGGCGTTGACCAGACCCAGCATAATATACTCGCGAAGGGAGGGCAGATCGATCGAAAGATGAAGGCCGAAGCGGGCTTCGATCACGGGTCGGACCAGCAGCAGGGTGGCATAGAGCAGGAACAGGCCGAGGCCCGATCCCAGCAGGCTCAATGCCAGGCTCTCACCGGTGATCAGGGTCAGGATATGCAGCGGACGGGCGCCGACGGAGCGGAGGATGGCCATCTCCCGGCGCCGCTCGTTGAGTCCCGCCAGCATCACCGTGAGCATCCCGGCCAAGCCGACCGCCACCACCAGTCCACTGATGATCAGCAGGGCGTTCTCGGCCACCGACATCAGGTCCCAGAGCTGCTGCAACGCTACCCCGGGGAGTATGGCCTGCAGGGGTTCGCGGCGGTAATCATTGATCTCGCGCTGCACCCGGAAGGTGGCGATCTTGCTCTTCAGGCCGACCAGGAAGGCGGTGATCGCCTTCGGCGTGAGATCTTTCTCCAGCGCCGCCTCGGCGTCGATGCGCACGCCCGGCACCTGCCGGCCCTGCACCCAGTCGACGTGGATCGCCTCGATCCCGGCCAGTGGGATATGCACCGTGCGGTCCACCGGGGTACCGGTCGGTTTGAGGATGCCGCTGACGGTGAACGGTTTGTCGTCATGGCGGTTGAAGCTGGTCTTGCCGGCGCCGTGGGCGACGACGATTTCTTGCCCCAGCCGATAGCCCAGTTTGTCCGCCACCTCCGCGCCCAGCACCGCCTCATAGACCTGCTCGAACGCCTGGCCCTGGCGGAACGCCAGGGGGCGGGTGCCGGCATAGCGGTAATGGCGGAAATAATCGCCGCTGGTACCCATCACCCGATAGCCGCGGTGGGAATCGCCGAGGGAGATGGGGATGGTCCACTCCACCAGCCGGTGCGCGGCGAACGCCTGGTAACTCTTCCAGGAGATGTTGTTGGTGGCGTCACCGATGCGGAACACCGAATAGAGCAGCAGATTGATGGCGCCGCTGCGCGCCCCCACCACCAGGTCGGTGCCGGAGATGGTATTGGCGAAGCTGCTGCGCGATTCGGTGCGCAGGCGTTCCACGCCCAGCAGCAGGGCCACGCTCAGGGCGATGCTGATCAGCATCAGGCCCACGGTGAAGCGGCGGTTGAGCAGGCTTTTCAGGGCCAGTGAGAGAATCGGCATCAGCCCCCCCGCCCTGTCCGGTTGAGCTCGTCCATGGCAACGTGGTGCCCGAACAGCCCCTCCAGCTGCCGGTCGTGGCTGACGAACAGCAGGGTGGAGCCGGTCGCCGCGCACTCCTGGAACAGCAGCCGGATAAAGTTTTCCCGCAGGTCGCTGTCGAGCGCCGAGGTGGGTTCATCGGCGATCAGGATCTCCGGGGCGCCGATCAGCGCCCGGGCCGTGGCGACCCGCTGCTGCTGGCCGACGCTCAGCTCCGTGACCCGGCGGTGGATCAGCTCGTCCGAGTTCATCTCCAGGTGCGCCAGCAGACGCCGCGCCTCGCTATCCAGGGAGTGGCCCGCGGCGGTCGCGCGGCGGGTGCGCAGTTTCGAGAAGCGACAGGGCAGGGTGACATTCTCCAGCACCGACAGGTAGGGGATCAGATTGAACAGCTGGAAGACGAAGCCGATATGGTCGGCGCGAAAATGATCCCGTTGCACCCCGGAGAGCCGGTGGAGCGGCTGGTCCAGTACCCTTATCTCCCCGGCGGAGGGCGCATTGACCCCGGCCAGCAGGCTCAGCAGGGTGCTTTTGCCGCTGCCGCTGGCACCGCGGATAAACAGGTGCTCGCCCCGTGCGACCTGGAACCGAGGGATGGCGAGCACTTCGGCCAGGCCCGGGCGCCAGCGGAAACGCAGGTCGCGGATCTGGATGGCCGCCGGGGTGTCGCCTGCCGGCATCTCGCGCCTAGAGTTCAAGCGTGTTCCGCTGTTTGGTCAGCTCCAGCTGGCGCTGTCCGCCGGGGGAGATCACCTGGGCCTCCACCGCTTCGGTTGCCGGAAACAGGTTGAACAGATTGAGGGTGATCTGTTTCAGCTGCGCCGCCGTTGCGCAGCGGTAGCGGTAGTGGGCCTCGATATCCTGATGCGCCTCGTCCGGGGGATCCTCCCCGGCATCGCCCGCCGCCGGCGTTTCCGACTGGGGGAAATGGAGCTCCACAACTTCCACAACACAGCCTGCCGACGCGGGCAGGGTGAACAGCCGGTCGGGTTGTCGCAGCTGCGCGGCGGCCTGCTGGATGATCTTTTCCTGCCCGGGGTCTCTGGGATTGTGCTCAAAGCCGACGATGTTCATGGCCGGGCTGTCCAGTTCGATCTCCAGCAGGTCCCCCTCCAGGGCCACCAGGAGGTGCGCCTCGCCATGCATATGGGCGGCGTATTGTTCATGTTCCTGTTCCGCCGCAGCCAGATTGCCGGTGGTCTGGAGCATCGCCAGCGCGGCGATCGTCAGGGCGATTCCCTGTATTGGTATGGGGGGTATTGGCATGGCAGGCTTCCGGGTGCGTCTGTGATGTCAATTTGACGTGATGTTATAACATAACATCTTCACGCGGGGCAATGCGGTTTCCCGGCGACCCTCCCGCCGCTGTCGATGGCCACCGGTCAGCCGAATTCAAACATCGACATGCCGAGGTTGCCGTAGCTGTAGCTGTGGTGGAAGCGGCGGCCGGGACGGTGGCGATCGCCCGCCGCCCAGGCGGTCAGCAGTGGGGCGAAGTGCTCGCTGGTCGGATGGGCGGCGGGAAACAGTGGGCTGGACTGTTCGGCGCTCAGCAACTCCTCGAAGCGGTTGCCTTCCACGGTCTCCCGCAGCCATTGCTCAAAGCCGCTGGCCCAGGCGTCGGTCCGCTCCTCGCGGTTCATGGCGCGTAGATTGTGCACCGAGCCGCCGGAGCCGATGATCAGTACCTCCTCATCGCGCAGCGGCCCCAGCGCCTCACCCAGGCCGGCGCACTCCGGCAGATCCGCGGACGGCAGCGAGACCTGGATCACCGGGACCCGCGCCTGTGGATGGCTCAGCAGCAGCGGTATCCAGGCGCCGTGATCGAGTCCCCGGTCCGGAATCAGTTCACTCTCGATGCCATGGGCGCTCAGCTGGTCGGCAATGTTTGCCGCCAGTCCCGGGTCGCCTTTCGCCGGATAGGTCAGTTGGTACAGCGCCTCGGCAAAGCCGCTGAAGTCGTGGATGGTGCCGTGGGCCTCGCCCGCGGTGACGCCGATCGGCCGGCGGATCCAGTGGGCGGAGACGACGACAATTGCCCGCGGCTGCGGGTAGCGCTCGCCCAGTTGGCGCAGCGCCGTGACCGCCGCCTGCTCCGTGAGGATGAAATCGGGGGCTCCGTGGGAGATGAACAGGGCGGGGTAGCGGGACGGCATGGGTGACTCCTTGGCTGAAATAAACCTATGACTGAACAGACCCCCGGCGGGGCGGATGGTTGCCTCCCCGGGCCGTGGCCCTGATCAAATCAGGATCAGATCAGGAACAGCGTCGCCAGGCCGAGGAAGCTGAGAAAACCGATGACGTCGGTGACCGTGGTCAGGATCACCGCGCCCGACAGCGCCGGATCGATACCCCAGCGGTGCAGCAGCAGCGGGATGGCGATACCGGAGAGGGCCGCCGCCAGCAGGTTGAGCACCAGCGCCGCGCCGATGATCAGCGCGATACCCGGGTCGCCGAACCAGAGGTAGGTAACCAGGGAGACCACCAGGGCCCAGACCAGGCCGTTGACCGCCCCCACCAGCAGCTCCTTGATGGTGAGCCAGCGCACGTTGGCGCTGGCGATCTGGTTCAGGGCCAGGCTGCGGATGGTCAGGGTCAGGGTCTGGCTGCCGGCGATGCCGCCCATGCTGGCGACGATCGGCATCAGCACCGCCAGGGCGACGATCTGGTCCAGCGCCTGCTCGAAGCGGCCGATCACCCAGGCGGCGGCAAACACGGTGATGAGATTGATCCCCAGCCAGACGCCGCGGCGCCGGGCGCTGGGCAGCACCGGGGCGAACATGTCCTCCTCGTCATTCAGGCCGGCACTGCGCAGCAGGGTGCGGTCGGACTCCTCACGGATGACGTCGACGATGTCGTCGATGGTGATGCGCCCGAGCAGCTTGCCGGCCGCGTCCAGCACGGCTACCGAGATCAGGTCGCGGCGCTCGAACAGGGCGGCCACGTCATGCTCGCTGAGGTCGGCGCGCACCGTGGCGGCCTCCGGCTGCATCACCGCCTCCACCCGGGTGGAGGGATTGCTGGTGAGCAAGTCGGCGACATCCAGCTTGCCGAGATAGCCGCCATCGTCATCGATCACCATCAGGCTGTCGGTATGGAGCGGCAGCGACTCGTGGCGGCGCAGCCAGCGCATCACCACCGCGATGCAGACGTCCGGACGCACACTGATGACGTCGGTGCTCATGAGCCGCCCGGCGCTCCCCTCCTCGTAGTTGAGCACGCTGTTCAGGCGTTTGCGGTGGTCTGCATCCAGTGCCAGCAGCAGTGCGGCGGTCAGATCCTCCGGCAGCTCATCGATGAACTCGGCCAGGTCCTCCGGGGCCATCGAGCCGGCGGCGGCCACCAGTTCGCCCTGATCCATCTCGTCGACGATGCTGGTACGCGCCTCGTCGTGCAGAAACGAGAGTACCTCGCTCTCCTGCGCCACCGGCACCGCTTCCCACAGGTCGCTGCGCTGTTCCGGCGGCAGGGATTCGAGCAGGCTGGCGACCTCGGCCGGGTGGGTGGCGAGCAGGGTGCGGGTCAGCGCCTCCTGGCTGCCGCTCTCCAGGTCGGCAATCACCTGATCCAGTAACTGGGTCTGGGATGGTGTGGTTTCGAGTTCGCTGCTCATGATTCGCGCTTCTTTGCCGGTCGGTCGACAGGGGTTGGGTTGATCGCGGCGCCTGCCGGGCAGGCGGTTGCTCTTTTCGAGTGTAGAGGGGCGGTGCGCCGCCCTCCCAGCCCGGCGGGGTGTCAGGCGGGGTGTCAGGCGGGGCTCAGGGGGGAGACTCGTTCACAGGCCCTTGATGAAGACTTTGGAGTTGCGCTGGTAGTTGTACAGCTGCTGCCTGGCCAGCGGCAGGGTGTTGACCTGGGTCGGGACGAAGCCCCGCTCCCTGAACCAGTGGGCGGTCTGGGTGGTGAGCACGAACAGGCGCTCGATACCGGCAGTCAGTGCCCGCTTCTCCATGTGGGCGAGCAGGGCATCGCCGCGCCCGCTGTTGCGGTAGTCCGGGTGCACGGCGACCCCGGCCAGCTCGCCGATCCGTTCCTCGGGATAGGGGTGCAGGGAGGCGCAGCCGATGATCGTGCCGTCCAGCTCCACCACGGTGAAGCGTTCGATCTCGGTCTCCAGCAGGTCGCGTGAGCGCCGCACCAGGGTGCCGTTGGCCTCCAGCGGTCCGAGCAGCTCCAGGATGCCGCCGATGTCGTCGATGCGCGCGCCGCGGATCTCCTCGTAGGGTTCGGCGGTCAACAGGGTGCCGACACCGTCGCGGGTGAACAGCTCCTTGAGCAGGGCGCCATCCATCTGGCGGTCGACCAGGTGGGTCCGTTTCACGCCCCCCCGGCACGCCTTCACCGCGTGGTTCAGTTGCTGCACCAGCTCCTCCGGCAGGCTTCTGCGTCGCTGCAGGATCGACTCCACCTCGCGCGGTATCACGTTGGTCCGCACCTTGCCCCGGGTGTCGGTGAGGCCTTTACCTTCGACCAGCATGATCAGCTTGTCGGCGCCGAGGGCGATGGCCACGGCACTGGCCACGTCGGCCGCGCCGAGGTTGAATACCTCGCCGGTGGGCGAGTAGCCGAGCGAGGGTACCAGGGCAATCGCCCCGGCATCCACCACGCGCTGGATTGCCTGTGCGTCGATACGCCGCACCATGCCGGTGTGGCCGTAGTCGATACCGTCGCGGATACCGATCGGCTGGGCGGTGACGAAGTTGCCGGAGACCACGCGGATATGCACCCCGGCCATGGGCGAGTTGGCCAGCCCCATGGAGAGGCGTGCCTCGATCTCCACCCGCACCGCGCCGGTGGCGTCCTTGACACAGCCCAGCGCCGCCTCATCGGTCACCCGCAGGCCGTTGATATACTGCATTTCGGTCTGGTGCAGGCCGAGCCGCTCCTCGATCTGCGGACGCGCCCCGTGCACCAGCACCAGCTTGATGCCGAGCCCGTGCAACAGGGAGATGTCGTGGATCAGGTCGGCAAAGCTCTCCTCGGCCACCGCCTCGCCGCCGAACAGGATAACCACCGTCTTGCCGCGGTGGGCATGGATATAGGGGGAGGAGTTGCGAAACCAATCGACGAAAGGGTCATGTTTGTTTTTGCTGTTTTTTGCCACGCGTACTGTTTCCGTTGGGCCGACATCCAGGGTAAAGCTCCAGGCCCGGCCTGGAGTGCCCTAATGTAAACCGCATTACGGAATAATTCGAGTGCTAACCGGAGATAATGGCGCGTCTGGCCGGCCGCTGCCGGGAGTGCCTTGCGCTACGGTCCTGTGGCTAACCGTCGTAGGGTGAGATCCGGTCGAGCAACTCCCGCCCGATCCGCCCCAGGTAGGCGTAGCTGCGTACCGCGAGCAGCCCCAGGAACAGCAGCCACCAGTTCCACAACGCGAAGCCGGCGGCAATCAGCGCGAGGGCGGCGATAAAGGATCCGATGAGCGCCCAAAAGTAGAGGATCATGCCGAATCCATCGTAACCTTTGAACAGCGCCAGCAGACGCTCCTCGACAGTATGGGCCGGGTGCGGGGTGGTGAGCGGGGGGGATTTGCGGGACATGGTTGGTTACTCCTTTCTGTGTCGCTGTTGAGTATTGCCGTTAACGACGGCGCCTCTATTCTCCCCTTGGTTGGTCGCTGTTTGCTGCGCTGGCGGCATCGCTGCACCACTCGTGCTCAGGCACCACCGACTCCAGCAGCGGAAAGATGGTCTGTTCCTCGATCGCCATCTGCTCGCGGAACGCGCTGACAAAATCATCGGCGAGCCTCTGCAGCCGTTCCACTGGGAGTCGGGCGCCCGCTTGGGCGGCACGCACCCCGCTTTCCAGGGCCATCCCCTTGTCAACCACCGCCCGATGGAGCGTCTCCATCCGCTTCACTGTCCCGTGTTGGGGGCCGGCGTATTGTGAAAGTCTCTGCCACAGCGCCAACTCTTCCGCCTGGTGGCTGCCCTTCAAGGCGGGCTTGAGGTAGGTGATCAGCTCGATGAACTCCGCGTAATCCGGTTCCTCGTCACGCTCTAAACCCTCAAAAATGCCTACCAGGTAGTTTAGCAGTGCCGTAAAACGCAGGTGATCCCACTTCAGTAATTCGAGCAGATGCTTCATTAGAGTCGTACCCCGCTGCGTGATCTGACCGGGAGAGGTGAAGGAGGGGCGATCCACCGAACGGGACGCTGGTCTTCCTTCCCGTGAATTTTGCAACTTAATTCACCCTAGCTCAGCGCCTTTGATTACACAAACGATAAATAATCACTGTTCATATTACCTATTGTAATATTATTGGCGCGGCACACAGGCTCTGGGGGCACCATGAATATCGAATTTGCACGTACCTTTTTGAAAGTGGTGGATACCGGCAGTTTTATCCGCGCCGCCCGGGCGCTGCATGTCACCCAGGCGGCGGTAAGCCGGCGGATCCGTACCCTGGAGGAGTACCTCGGCTGCGAGCTGTTTGTCCGCAACAAGGCCGGCGCCGTCCTGACCCCCAGCGGCCGGCGCTTCCTGCGCTATGCCGCCAATATGGTGCAGACCCTGGAGCGCGCCCGGCACGAGATCGGCGTGGCGCGCGAATTCAACGGCTCATTGACCATCGGTGGCCGCTTCGGCCTGTGGGACGGGCTGCTGCTGCGGCTGCTGGAGCGCATGCGCGCGGAGCGGTCCGATATCCAGATACGTGCCCAGATCGGTTTCGAGGAGGGGTTGATGCAGGCCCTGGTGGATGGCAGCCTGGATATCGGCATCATGTACACACCCCAGAACCGCCCGGCACTGCAGGTCGAGCGGTTGCTGGAAGAGGAGCTGGTGCTGGTGAGCAGCCACCGGCAGGGGCGGCAGCTGCCCGATCCGGACAGCTATGTGCATGTGGACTGGGGGCCGGAGTTCCTGGCCCAGTTGAGCGGCAGCCTGCCGGAGCTGAGCAGCCCCCGGGTAATCGTGGGCATCAGCTGGCTGGGGCTGCAGCTGATCCTCACGGACGGCGGGGCGGGCTATTTTCCGTACCGCCTGGTGCGGGAGCTGATCCGGCAGGAGCGGTTATACCGGGTGGCCGGGGCACCGAGTTTCCAGTTGCCGGCCTACGTGGTCTATCCCGGGGCGGGCAACAATCCGCTGATCGCCCCGACCGTGGCGCGCCTGCATCGGGTGGCCGCTGAGGTCATGGAGGAGACGGTCGCCGAATGATTGTTTTCGCCCGCCGGCAGGGACTAGAATCGTCTTCAGCCGGATATCGACCATCGAAAACGAAGCTGCTGAATTGAGACCGACCCTGCGACATACCACACTGCTGCTATTCACCCTCCTGCTGACGGGTTGCCTGGAGTCCCGCCAGGTGTCGCTGCTGGTGGACAATATCAACGCCCGGGTAGAGGTGGCGGCCTCTCCCAAAGCACGTCAACGTGGCCTGATGTATCGCGAATCCATGGGCAAGGACGAGGGGCTGCTGATGATCTTCCCCGAACCCCAGGAGGTGAGCCTGTGGATGCTCAATACCCGGATACCTCTGGATGTGGGCTTTTTTGATGATCAAGGGGTGCTGCGCGCGGTGGTGAGCATGCAGCCGGACGGGGGCAAGCAGCTCTACCACTCGCCGCCGGACACCCGCTACGCCCTGGAGATGAACCGCGGCTGGTTCGCCCGCTACGCCCTGGCCCCGGGGGCGCGCCTCAAGTTGCCCTATGCCATGACCGGCGAGTGAGCGGCGGCCAGCCAGACGCATCGCAGCATACAGCTGGTGGGGTGGCAGAATTTTCGTGCCCGACGAAACCGCCTGCCCCTATCCACGCCAGAGAGACACCGAGATCAGGCGATGCCACTTTTCGGACGTAGGGTGCCGGTGAGCTTGCGAACCGCACCAACCGTCGCTGGAAACGGCGCAAGCGCCCTGATGCGGTTCGTCTTACTCACCGCATCCTACGAGTTGAATGTCAATGTTGAAGCCAATCACTCACGGGGTGATTGGTCCGCCTGGTGCCTGAAACTGAACTCCGAGCGCTGGCATCAAAGACAGAAGTGGCGGATCAGCCCCTGCAGCAGGTTGAGCATCGGCTGGATGCGCTCCAGGCCGATAAACTCGTTCGGCTGGTGCGCCTGGTCGATATCCCCCGGTCCCAGGATCAGGGTCTCCATGCCGAGCTGTTGCAGATAGGGGCCCTCGGTGCCGAAGGCGACCGAACCGGCGCTGTGGCCGGTGAGCCGTTCGGCGGTGCGCACGATCTCGCTGTCGGCGGCGGTCTCTAGCGACGGGATGCCGGGAAACGGGGTGATGATCTCCAGGTGCAGGCCGCTGCCCTCCATCAACCGCTCCAGCCGCCGCGCCAGTTCGTCGTGCAAATCCTGCAGCACCATGCCCGGCAGCGGCCGCAGGTCGATCTGCAGTTCGCAACTGGCGCAGATGCGGTTGGGATTGTCGCCGCCGTGGATGTGCCCCAGGTTGAGGGTCGGCACCTCCACCTCGAACAGCGGGTTTTTATGGCGCGCCTGCAGCTCATCGCGCCAGGCCAGGATGGCGCCGATCACCCGGTACATCCCCTCCAGCGCGCTCACCCCGAGGGCCGGGTTGCTGGAGTGGCCGGAACGCCCGTGCAGGCGGATCACCTCCATGCCGATCCCCTTGTGCATGCGCACCGGGCGGAGTCCGGTGGGCTCGCCGATCACCGCGTAGCGGCCGAGCCGGCGGTGGGTCTCCAGCAGCGCCTGGGCGCCGCACATGTTGCTCTCCTCATCGGCCGTGGCGAGCAGGGTGAGGGGGTGCTTCAGCCGGTTCAGGTCTATTTCCCGTACCGCCTCCAGCACCAGGGCGAAGAACGCCTTCATGTCCGAGGTGCCGAGGCCGTAGAGCCGGTTGTCCCGCTCGACCAGGCGGAACGGGTCGCTCTGCCAGCGCTGCTCATCATAGGGGACGGTGTCGGTGTGGCCGGAGAGGACCAGTCCGCCCGGTCCGCTGCCGGCACTGGCCACCAGGTTGAACTTGCTGGTGTGGCCGGGGATCGGCAGCACCTCCACGCGGAAGCCGGCGGCGCGGCACCAGTCGGCCAGGTGTTGGATCACCTGCTCGTTGGACTGGTCCCACTGCGGGCTGATACTGCTCACCGAGGGGGCGGCGATCAGTTGTTCGATCATCGGGATCAGGGCGGGTGTGGACATAGGTTCTCTTAATCGGGTCTGCTAATGGAAGTAAGGGATGCCGGAGCGGGGTGGATATGCGCACTCGAATTTCGTACAGGGGTCGGAGTCAAATGGCACTGGATGCCGGGTCCGAGCTGGCGGGGCCTAAACCCATTTGACTCCGACCTGTTGGAGAATCAGGCGCTTTCACAAGCTTCAGGCGTAGCGGTCGAGGTTCTCCAGCCAGCGGTTGATCTCCTTGGTGCCGCGTTCGAGAAATCCGGGATCCTGATAGACCTGGGCGATGACGATGATCCCCTGGCCCCGGGCCAGCAGCTCCAGGGAGAGCTCCCGCGCCTCTTCCGGATAGCCCATCTGGGCGAACTGTTTCGCCAGCCACTGCTGGAACAGGTCGAACAGCTGCTTGGCGTCGCTCTTCAGCTCCGGCTGGTCCTTGGCCAGCTCCACATTCAGCGAGCCCATGGGGCAGCCGGAACGGAGCAGCGCCGGGGTGCTGTCGTACATGATCTGCACGAACCGCTCCAGCCGGTCGAGCGGGGTCTTGATGCTCTTCTCCCACTCCGACAGCATCAGGGTGGTGGTCTCCATGCGGTGCTTGATCACCGCTTTCAGCATCTCTTCCTTGGTCTTGAAATAGTAGTAGATATTCCCCCGCGGCACCTCCGCCTCGTCCACCACATCGGTGAAGGAGGTGCGGTTGTAGCCCTTGCGGTAGAACAGCTGGTTGGCGGCATCGATGATGCGTTGCTGGGTGCGTTCGCTTTTGGTGGCCATAGTGGGGACCGTGCTCCAATCGTGGTTTGGATTATAGTCCTAAATTTTTGCCGGAAATGGAATCGACTATGCTAATTAATTATTGCTGACTACGGGAGCGGCTTATGCGACGGATGGCTTTGGGGTTGATGCTGCTGCTGTGTGGCGGGGGAGTGGCGGCGCTGGAGTTGGGAGAGATCCGCTTGCCGGACGGGTTCCGGATCGAGGTGGCGGTCGCCGACGTGACGGATGCCCGCTCCCTGGCGCTGGGGGAGCGGGGCACCCTGTTCATCGCCACCCGCCGCGGCGGGCGGGTCTACGCGGTGACCGACCGCGACGGCGATGGCCGTTTCGACCCGCCGCGCGTCCTGCTCGATGGGCTGCGCATGCCCAACGGCATCGCCATCCATGAGGGGGCGCTCTACGTGGCGGAGAACCACCGCATCGTGCGTTACGACGGCATAGAACAGCGCCTGCAATCACCCCCCGAGCCGGTGCTGCTGGCGCGTCTGCCCACCGAGACGCACCACGGCTGGCGCTACCTGGCATTCGGCCCCGACGGCCGGCTCTACGTGGCCATCGGCGCCCCCTGCAACATCTGCGACGAGCCGGGCTTTGCCACCATTGTGCGCATGCGCGCGGATGGCAGCGAGCGCGAGGTGATGGCCGCCGGGGTGCGCAACTCGGTCGGCTTCGACTGGCAGCCGGAAACCGGGGAGCTCTGGTTCAGCGACAACGGCCGCGACTGGCTCGGCGACGACCGGCCGCCGGACGAGCTGAACCGGGCGCCGCAACCGGGGCTGCACTTCGGCTATCCCTTCTGTCACGGCGGCGAGATCCCCGATCCGCTGTATGGTCGTGCGCGCCGCTGCGAGGAGTTCGCCCCGCCGGCGCTGAATCTGGGTGCCCACGTGGCCGCACTGGGGGTGCGCTTCTATACCGGGAAACAGTTTCCCGAAGCGTACCGGGGCCAGCTGTTTATCGCCGAACACGGTTCCTGGAACCGCAGCGAGCCGGTGGGCTACCGCCTCGGCCTGGCGCGCATCGAGGAGGGCCGGGTGGTCTCCTACTCCCCCTTTGCCGAGGGCTGGCTGGGTGCCGAGGGGGTGAGCGGCCGCCCGGTGGACCTGCTGGTGGCGCCGGACGGTTCGCTGCTGGTGTCGGACGACCATGCCGGGGTGGTTTACCGGATATCCTATAACCCTTAGTCCTGAGGGGTGCCGGAACGGGCCAAATGGTGGATAATTGATACAGATATGAATGACACTTACTTATGCCAAGAACTACCGTCATCCCGGCGCAGGCCGGAGGAGTGGTGCAGGGATGCACCGTTTACGGACCTAAGGATGGCATCCAGCTTGCTTGATGGTGGAGGTATTCCTGGATTATTCGCTTCGCTCACCCTTCGGGCCGACTTTCAGTCGTTCAATGCGCTTCGCGCTTTTGTCCGGCCTGCGCCGGAGAAGTGGTGCATGGATGCACCGGTTACGGACCTAAGGATGGAATGACGAAAATCCTGCAATTCGCCTTGACTTAAGTGCCATTCGGTACAGATATTTACCGATTCATCTGGAGAAGCACATGCCCCAATACCGTTCCCGTACCACTACTCATGGCCGCAACATGGCCGGCGCCCGCGCCCTGTGGCGCGCCACAGGCATGACCGACGGGGATTTCGACAAGCCGATCATCGCCGTGGTCAACTCCTTTACCCAGTTCGTGCCGGGGCATGTCCACCTCAAGGACATGGGCCAACTGGTGGCCCGCGAGATCGAAAAGGCCGGCGGGGTGGCCAAGGAGTTCAACACCATCGCCGTGGATGACGGTATCGCCATGGGCCACGGCGGCATGCTCTACTCGCTGCCGTCGCGGGAGATCATCGCCGACTCGGTGGAGTACATGGTCAACGCCCACTGTGCCGATGCCATGGTCTGCATCTCCAACTGCGACAAGATCACCCCGGGGATGCTGATGGCCGCCCTGCGCCTCAATATCCCGGCGGTGTTCGTCTCCGGCGGCCCGATGGAGTCGGGCAAGACCCGGCTGCACGGCAAGGATCTGAAGCTGGACCTGGTGGACGCCATGGTGATGGCGGTGGATGACAAGGAGTCGGACGAGGACGTGGATGCCATCGAGCGCTCCGCCTGCCCCACCTGCGGCTCCTGCTCCGGCATGTTCACCGCCAACTCCATGAACTGCCTGACCGAGGCGCTGGGGCTGAGCCTGCCGGGCAACGGCTCGCTGCTGGCCACCCACGCCGACCGCCGCGAGCTGTTCCTGGAGGCGGGCCGCCTGGTGGTGGATATCGCTCGCCGCTATTACGAGCAGGACGAGGCGGCGGTGCTGCCCCGCTCCATCGCCAGTTTCGATGCGTTCGAGAACGCCATGTGCCTGGATATCGCCATGGGCGGCTCCACCAACACCGTACTGCACCTGCTGGCGGCGGCCCACGAGGCCGGCGTGGACTTCACCATGGCCGACATCGACCGGCTGTCGCGCCGGGTGCCGCACCTGAGCAAGGTGGCCCCTTCCACCCCGCTCTACCACATGGAGGATGTGCATCGCGCCGGCGGCGTGATCAGCATCCTGGGCGAGTTGGCCAAGGGCGGACTGATTCATACGGACGCGGGTAGCGTGCACAGTGGCACCCTGGGCCAGGCGATCGAAAAATGGGATATCGGCCGCAGCAGCGACGAGACCGCCCGCACCCGCTACCTGGCGGGACCCGCCGGGATTCCCACCCAGACCGCGTTCAGCCAGGCGACCCGCTGGCCGGATCTGGACCTGGACCGGGCGGGGGGCTGTATCCGCGATATCGAACACGCCTACAGCCGCGATGGCGGCCTGGCGGTGCTCTACGGCAACCTGGCCGAGGCCGGCTGTATCGTCAAGACCGCCGGGGTGGACGAGTCGATCCTCCAGTTCAGCGGTCCGGCGCGCATTTTCGAGAGCCAGGAGGCGGCGGTGGAGGCGATCCTGCATGACCGGATTCAGGCCGGTGACGTGGTGCTGATCCGCTACGAGGGGCCCAAGGGCGGCCCCGGCATGCAGGAGATGCTCTATCCCACCAGCTACCTGAAATCCAAGGGGTTGGGCAAGGCGTGTGCCCTGATCACCGACGGCCGCTTCTCCGGTGGCACCTCGGGGCTCTCCATCGGCCACTGTTCACCGGAGGCGGCCGAGGGCGGCGCCATCGGCCTGGTGGAAGAGGGCGACCGGATCGAGATCGATATCCCCGGCCGCACCATCCAGCTGGCGGTCCCGGAAGCGGAGTTGGCAACACGCCGCGCGGCGATGGAGGCGAAGGGGGAGCAGGCCTGGCAGCCGGTTAACCGTGAACGGGTGGTCTCCCAGGCGCTGCAGGCCTATGCCGCCCTGACCACCAGTGCCGCCCGTGGGGCGGTGCGCGACGTCAGCCAGTTGAAGCGCTGATGCCGTTCCACGCCTGAGCCGTTAAGTTGTCGTAGGGGCAGGCCCCCGTGCCTGCCCTTTTCCCAATAGAACGCCGCCCACGAAAGCAAGGTGTCGGAGTCAGGCCGTAGTGTGCTGTTGTCCTTTTTGAAAACTTGGGCGACCTGACTCCGACACCTGATTCTTGAATACCGTACCTTAGAGCGATCCCCAGGAGCTCTTGCGCCTGCGTACCCGCAGACTCGGCAGGATCAGTCCCAGGATGATGCCGCCGACCACCACGCCGCCGCCGATCAGGAACCAGCGCTGGGCGCTGTCGTTACCCAGCTCGCGATTGGTCTGCTTCAGCTCCTCGGCTTCCCGGGTCAGGGTGGCGACCTGTTTGCGCAGCTCGTTGCGCTCGTCGGCGATGCGCACCGCGTTGGCGGCGGTACGCTTGATCGACTGCAGCTCGTCATCCAGGGCCTGTTTCTGCTGCTGCAGCTGGTCGCGCTGGCCGGTGAGGGTCTGGTATTCGTCCTGCAGCTTGCTCAGCTTGGCGCTCAGCAGTTCCGGTGCCTCCTGCAGCTCGGCCAATTTGGCTTCCGCCGACACCAGGCGGTCCCGGGCGCTCGGGGTCGCCATCAGCTGCCGGGTGAGGACATAGCCGGTGGTGCCATCACGGGTCCTTACCTGGGAGTAGCCGTTTTCGCTGTTGGAGTTGATTATTTCGACCTGATCACCGCTGGGGAGCATGCTGATAATCTTGTGTGATGTGCTCTCTCCGGAACGCAGGGTGATCTTGAACTGGTCGGTGACGTAACGGGACTCGGCATGCAGACCGGACATCGCCGTCAGCAGTACCAGGGGGATCAGGTATCTTTTCACGCTCGCCTCTGTGTGGGTGGAAATTTTCGCGCATTCTTTCAGATAGGCTGCCGCCTGTCCAAGCCGGAGATCACAAATCCCTCGTTGTCCGGGCCTGCCGGCGCCTGTTATGCACATCGATTTGTCTCTCCCTAACGCAGTTGGAATATGCTGTCAACAGCCCTGCCGTATTTTCTGCTTTATTTGTAACGCATTGATTATAAAGAAAATAAATAACTGTATGAAAAATTATCAATTTAACCCAAATACACTGTTGTTGCGGCCTCGCGCCGGTTACCCAGAATTTGTCCACAAAGTTATCCACAGGTTCTGTGAGTAACCGGCAAACAGCTTCTGTGACAGGCGGATGTCACTTTTGTTGCATGCTGTTCCTTATGAAGTGTACCTAACCTACTGACTCTGCGCGTGAAGCCCAGAAATATGACCTCATACAGAGGATAGATGAGCCAGCCATCCTGAAGTTGTATATAATGCGCCGCCTTTAATCTACCTTGGTTCGCGGTCCCGCACATGAAACAGTTACGTAATATCGCCATCATCGCCCACGTCGATCATGGCAAAACCACCCTGGTCGACAAGCTGCTGCAGCAGTCCGGCACCCTCGGCGATCGCTTCGGACCACTGGAACGGCTGATGGACTCCAATGATCTGGAGAAGGAGCGGGGCATCACCATCCTCTCCAAGAACACCTCGATCACTTGGAATGACTACCGGATCAACATCGTCGACACCCCGGGCCACGCCGATTTCGGTGGCGAGGTGGAGCGGGTGCTCTCCATGGTGGACTCGGTGCTGCTGCTGGTGGATGCGGTGGAGGGGCCGATGCCCCAGACCCGCTTCGTCACCCAGAAGGCGTTCCAGCACGGCCTGAAACCGATCGTGGTGGTGAACAAGATCGACCGTGAAGGGGCGCGTCCTGACTGGGTGATCGATCAGACCTTCGAGCTGTTCGACCGCCTCGGTGCCACCGACGAGCAGCTCGACTTCCCCATTATCTACGCCTCCGCCATCAATGGCTATGCCAGTGAAAGCAGTGACGCGCGTGAAGGGGATATGACCCCGCTGTTCGAGGCCATCGTCAAAAACTGCAGGGCCCCGGACGTGGACCCTGACAGCCCGTTCCAGATGCAGGTCTCGACCCTGGCCTACAACAGCTATGTGGGGGCCATCGCGGTGGGCCGCATCACCCGCGGCACGGTACGGCGCAACATGCCGATCACCCTCATTACCCGGGACGGCGACCAGCGCCGGGAGAAGATCGGCAAGGTATTCGGTTTCCTGGGCCTGGATCGGGTGGAGGTGGAGAGCGCCTCGGCCGGCGATATCATCGCCCTGTCGGGTATCGCCGCGCCCAATGTTTCCGATACCCTGTGTGATCCCGAGCATCCACAGATCATGTCCCCACTGACCGTGGACGAACCGACGGTGAGCATGACCTTCCAGGTCAACACCTCGCCGTTCGCCGGCAAGGAGGGCAAGTACCTGACCTCCCGGCAGTTGAAGGAGCGGCTGGAGAGGGAGCTGATCCACAACGTGGCGCTGCGGGTGGAAGAGGGCACCGATCCGGAAAAATTCCGCGTCTCCGGGCGTGGCGAACTGCACCTCTCGATCCTGCTGGAGACCATGCGCCGCGAGGGCTACGAGCTGGCCGTCTCGCGCCCAGAGGTGATCTTCCGCGAGGTGGACGGTGAAGTGTGCGAGCCCTACGAACAGCTCACCGTGGATGTCGAAGAAGACGACCAGGGCGGTATCATGGAGGCCCTCGGTAGCCGCAAGGGCGATCTGCAGGATATGGTGCCGGACGGCAAGGGGCGGGTGCGCCTGGATTACATCATCCCGTCGCGTGGCCTGATCGGTTTCCAGACCGAATTCATGACCCTCACCTCCGGTTCCGGGCTGATCTACCATGTATTTGACCATTACGGTCCGGCCCAGCACGGCGGCATTGCGCCGCGCAACAACGGCGTGCTGATCGCCAACTCCACCGGCAAGGCGCTGGGCTATGCCCTGTTCAATCTGCAGGAGCGGGGACGCCTGTTCATCGAGCATGGTATGGCGGTCTACGAGGGGCAGGTGATCGGTATCCACTCGCGGGCCAATGACCTGACGGTGAACCCGCTGAAGGGCAAGCAGCTGACCAATATCCGCGCCGCCGGCAGCGATGAGAACATCATTCTTACCCCGCCGGTCCGCTTCTCCCTAGAGCAGGCGCTGGAGTTTATTGAGGATGATGAGCTGGTGGAGGTGACGCCGAGCGCGATCCGCATCCGCAAACGTCATCTGAAGGAGCATGAGCGGAAGCGGGCCTCACGGGTGACCAGTTCGGACTGAGATTGCGCGGGCAATAAAAAACCCCGGCAGCCTTCCCTGCTGTCGGGGCATGTCGCCGGGCTTGGTTGGCAAAGGGTTCCAGTCCGTGGAATCATCCGTGATGTGTGTTGCCGATCCGTTGGCAGTCCGTTGTTTTGGCGACAGCTATAGGTTGCCACCGTAGCCGGGGTTTTGTTGTGCGCTGAATCCCCGGCCCGTGTAGGATAAATCTGAAGCACGGGTAGTTTGTGTGTCATCGGCGTTACGGCAAGGCCTGCGGAGCGGCGGGATATGACGGGGAGTGGACGTGATCGGTCTGTTACAACGAGTCTCAACGGCCCATGTGGCAATTGCCGGCCGGCGTGTCGCGCAGATAGATCGTGGCCTGTTGGTGCTGGTGGGGGTCGAGCCCGAGGACGGCGAGCGACAGGCGGACCGGCTGCTGGAGCGGCTGCTTGGTTACCGGGTGTTTCCCGATGCCGAGGGGCGTATGAACCGGAGCCTGCGGGAGATCGGCGGCGGACTGTTGCTGGTGCCCCAGTTCACCCTGGCGGCCGACACCCGTAAGGGGACCCGTCCCGGTTTCTCCACTGCCGCCGATCCGGAAAGCGGGGCGCGCCTGTTCGACTATCTGTGCGGCCAGGCGGCGGCCAGCTATGCGCCGGTCGGCTGTGGTCAATTTGGTGCCGACATGCAGGTGAGCCTGACCAACGACGGCCCGGTCACCTTCTGGCTGCAGGTGTGAGATTGGGCTGTGCTGCTCACCATCGATGCCGTAGGATGTGGTGAGCGGTGCGAACCGCATCGATCTGAGTGCGGTTGGTGCGGTTCGCAAGCTCACCGGCACCCTACATGCTGTGGTTGGTGTGGGCCGGATCTCAAATATTGCCGCTCCCGGCTCTCCTGATTGTCGTCGTAGGGGCAGGCCCCCGTGCCTGCCCGAATCGCAGATGCCCGGAGAGCGCGGGCAACCACGGGGGGTTGCCCCTACTCCATCCCTGGCCTTCGCGGCATAAGTCCATCCTTGGACAAATCAGGCATTTCCCATAGAATGCGCTATTGACCGTGGTGATGCGGTCCCCTGCCGGGTCCGGAGTAGTCGGAACCGGCAGCGCAAATCCAACCACGGACGCGATTTGAACCCGCTGGAGTCGACCCATGCAGCGTCAAGCTGAGATCGAACGCAATACCCTGGAGACCCGCATCCGGGTCAAGCTGAACCTGGACGGCACGGGCGCATCGAGCCTGGAAACCGGCATGCCATTCCTCGAACACATGCTGGACCAGGTGGCGCGGCACGGCCTGATCGATCTTGAGGTCAGTGCCCAGGGTGATCTGCACATCGATGGACACCACTCGGCCGAGGATATCGGTATTACCATCGGTCAGGCGGTGGCCCAGGCGGTCGGTGACAAGAAGGGGATCCGCCGCTACGGTCACGCCTATGTGCCGTTGGACGAGGCGCTGAGCCGGGTAGTGCTCGATTTCTCCGGCCGCCCCGGTCTGGAGTTCGACGTGGCCTTTCCGCGCGCCATGATCGGTGCCTTCGATACCGACCTGTTCTACGAGTTCTTCCAGGGCTTCGTCAATCACGCCGGGGTGACCCTGCACGTGGACAATCTGCGCGGCCGCAACAGCCACCACATCGCCGAGACCGTGTTCAAGGCGTTTGGCCGGGCATTGCGCATGGCCCTGGAAGCCGATCCGCGGATGGCGGGGGTGATCCCCTCCACCAAGGGCAGCCTTTAATCCTCTACACGCTGGCAGTCTGAAGCTATGTCGAAAACCATCGCAGTCATTGATTATGGCATGGGCAACCTGCGCTCGGTCTCCAAGGCGATCGAGCATGTGGCGGCGGCGGATGACCGGATCCATGTGACCGATGATCCCGAGCTGATCCTGCAGGCCGACCGGGTGGTGTTTCCGGGGCAGGGCGCGGCCCGCGACTGCATGGCCGCGATCTCCAACCACCACCTCAACCGGGCCGTGCTGGAGGCCGCCAGCAGCAAGCCGTTTCTCGGTATCTGTATGGGCATGCAGGTACTGATGAGCTTCAGCGAGGAGAACCAGGGCACCCAACTGATGGGGCTGTTTCCCGGCCAGGTGAGACACTTTTCCGAGTCCCGGGACGCCCAGGGGGTGCGCCTGAAGATCCCCCAGATGGGCTGGAACCGGGTCAGCCAGACCCGTCCCCACCCGCTGTGGGAGGGGATCGAGGACCAGACCCGGTTCTATTTCGTGCACAGCTATTATGTCGATCCGGAACAGCCGGAACTGGTGGCGGGCACCACCGACTACGGCATACGGTTCACCAGCGTGATCGCCCGGGACAACCTGTTCGCCACTCAGTTCCACCCGGAGAAGAGCGCTGATGCCGGCCTGCGGCTGCTGCGTAACTTCGTAAACTGGCAGCCCTGACGGCACCCGAACCTGCCATTGACTTTATATAGGTACCGAACGTGTTACTGATACCCGCAATTGATCTGAAGGATGGCCGCTGCGTGCGGCTGCGCCAGGGCCGCATGGAGGATGAGACCATCTTCTCCGACGATCCGGTCGAGGTGGCCGGGCGCTGGGTCGAGGCGGGCGCCCGCCGCCTGCATCTGGTGGACCTGAACGGCGCCTTCGCCGGCGAGCCGGTCAACGGCGGGGTGATCCGGGCGATCGCTGCCGCCTATCCCGAGCTGCCGATCCAGGTGGGCGGCGGCATCCGCGACGAGCGCACCATCCAGGCCTACCTGGATGCCGGCGTGAACTTTGTCATTATCGGCACCCAGGCGGTCAAGGAGCCGGCCTTTGTCGGCCGCGCCTGCTCCGCCTTTCCGGGCCATGTGATCGTCGGCCTGGACGCCAAGGAGGGGATGGTGGCGATCGACGGCTGGGCCACCGTGACCGACCAGGAGGTGACCGAACTGTCGCGCCGCTTCGAGCAGGACGGCGTCTCCGCCATCGTCTACACCGACATCGGCCGCGACGGTATGCTCAGCGGACCCAATGTACAGGCCACCGCCGCACTGGCCAATGCGGTCAGCATCCCCATCGTGGCCTCCGGCGGCATCACCGATATCGGCGATATCGAAGCGCTCTGCAAGGCGGACACCGACAACATCATGGGCGCCATCACCGGCCGCGCCATCTATGAGGGCACCCTGGACTTTGCCGCGGGCCAGGCCCTGGCCGATCGCCTGAGCGGCTGAATTCCGCGGGACCCCAACCAGAGATGAATGGCACTAAGTTAAGCCCCGAGCCCCGTCATCCCGGCGCAGGCCGGGATCCAGAATCCGCATCCGCGGTGAGTTTATGGATTCCATCCTTAGGTCCGTAAACGGTGCATCCCTGCACCACTCCTCCGGCCTGCGCCGGAATGACGAAAAAATGGACTCCTGCCTTAACTTAGTGCCATTCCAACCAGAGATCAGAAACCATGCTGGCCAAGAGAATCATACCCTGCCTGGATGTGGACGCCGGACGCGTCGTCAAGGGCGTCAAGTTTGTCGATATCCGCGACGCCGGCGATCCGGTGGAGGTGGCGCGGCGCTACAACAGCGAGGGGGCCGACGAGATCACCTTCCTGGATATCACCGCCAGCTCGGATGACCGGGAGACCATCGTGCACGTGGTGGAACAGGTGGCCGGCGAGGTGTTCATCCCGCTCACCGTGGGCGGCGGCATCCGCACCAGCGAGGATGTGCGGCGCATGCTCAATGCCGGTGCCGACAAGGTGGCGATCAACACCGCGGCGGTGTTCAATCCCGAGTTCGTCCGCGAGGCCACCAGCCGCTTCGGCTCCCAGTGCATCGTGGTGGCGATCGACGCGAAACGGACCAGTGGTGAGGGCGAGCCGGCCAAGTGGGAGATCTTCACCCACGGCGGGCGCAAGCCGACCGGGCTGGACGCCATCGAGTGGGCGCGCAAGATGGTGGAGTACGGTGCCGGCGAGATCCTGCTCACCAGCATGGACCGGGACGGCACCAAGATCGGTTTCGACCTGGAACTGACCCGGGCCATCAGCGACGCGGTGACGGTGCCGGTGATCGCCTCCGGCGGGGTGGGCAATCTGCAGCACCTGGTGGACGGCGTGGTGCAGGGCGGCGCCGACGCGGTGCTGGCCGCCAGCATCTTCCACTTCGCTGAATACAGCATCGAGGAGGCCAAGCGGTTCATGGCCGCGCAGGGCGTGGAGGTGCGGCTGTGAGCGATCTGCTGGCACGCCTGGCCGAGGTGCTGGAGGCGCGCAAGGGGGCCGATCCCGATTCCTCCTATGTGGCCCGGCTTTACGACAAGGGGCTGGACGCCATCCTGAAAAAAATCGGCGAAGAGGCCACCGAAACGGTGATGGCCGCCAAGGACGGGGAACGGGAAAAGCTGGTCTACGAGATTGCCGATCTGTGGTTTCACAGCCTGGTCCTGCTGGCTCACCAGGGGTTGAAACCCCAGGACGTGCTGGATGAACTGGATCGCCGTTTCGGCCTCTCCGGTCTGGAGGAGAAGGCCCGGCGTGGGAAGTAACCGGGGCTGTTAAAAACCCTGCGTCCCGGGTTATTTTCAGTTATTATCGAACTCTTATGGCGGATCCCCTTCCGCCGGTGAGGCGATTGTTTCGTAGGCCTTTTGAGTTTAAGGGCCGTTGTTTCGAGTGGAGAAGAGTATGGGTTTTGGCGGAATCAGTATCTGGCAGTTGTTGATCGTTCTGGTAATTGTGCTGCTGCTGTTTGGAACCAAACGGCTCAAGAACATCGGTTCTGATCTGGGTAACGCGGTGAAGGGCTTCAAGGGTGCCATGAAGGACGAAAAGAAGGGTGACGACAGCGCCCGTCTGGAACAGGCCGATGAAGAGAAGATTATTGAAGGTGAGGTGACCAACAAGGAAGAGCCCTCCAGCTCCAAGAAATCCTGATCTGCCGGCCCGTGTTGACTGCATGCCAGGTTGTTTGAACTATGTTTGATATCGGCTTCTGGGAGTTGGCAATCATCGCCCTGGTGGCGCTGCTGGTAGTCGGACCGGAGCGTCTTCCGAAACTGGCCTATACCGCCGGCAAGTGGCTGGGCAAGGGCCGCAAGATGCTGCAGCAGGTGAAAAACGAGATCGACAAGGAGATGAAGGCGGAGGAGTTGAAAGAGATCCTCGAAGAGCAGAAAAAACAGCTCAACCCCCTGGAAGAGATCGTCGAAGAGACCAGTGAAACCCTGCGCGATTTTACCCAGGAAGCCAACAAGTCGGTCCGCGAGCTGGAACAGCAGCCCACTACCGGGGAACCTTCGCAGGACCGCTCCGATGATACCCCGAAATAGCCGCAACGAAACCCCATGACCACAGAGAATGACGGGGTGGACGCCCTGACAGAACAACCCTTTGTAACCCATCTGCTGGAGCTGCGTGATCGGCTGTTGCGGGCGGTGATCGTCGTGGGTGTCATCTTCGCCTCCCTGTTCTACTTCAGCAATGACATCTACCAGATGGTGGCCGGGCCGCTGATGGCCCATCTGCCGGCAGGCTCGTCGATGATCGCCACCGAGGTGGCCTCGCCCTTCCTGACCCCGTTCAAGCTGACCCTGATGTCGTCGATCTTTATCGGCATGCCGTTCATTCTCTACCAGCTCTGGGCCTTTATCGCGCCGGGGCTGTACAAGCACGAGAAGCGGCTGATGATACCGCTGGTGGCCTCCAGCGCGCTGCTGTTCTACGTCGGGGTGCTGTTCGCCTATTTCGTTGTCTTCCCGCTGGTGTTCGCCTTCATGGCCAGCACCACCCCCGAGGGCGTGGTGATGGCGACCGACATCGCCAAATATCTCGATTTCGTCCTCAGCCTGTTTTTCGCCTTCGGCATCGCCTTCGAGGTGCCGATCGCCACCATCATCCTGGTCGCCATGGGCATGACCACACCGGATAGCCTGACCGAGAAGCGGCCCTACATCATCGTCGGCGCCTTCGCTGCCGGTATGCTGCTGACCCCGCCCGACGTGATCTCCCAGACCCTGCTGGCCTTGCCGATGTGGATACTGTTCGAGATCGGCGTCTTCTTCTCGCGCATGGTCTTGCGCGAGAAGGAGCGGCGTGAACGCGAGGCCGAAGCGCAGGATGATGCAGACACCGATGGTCAGCCGGATGGCGCTACCGACGCGGCGCCGAAGCAGCCGGGGCCAACGGCGGGCGCGCCGGCGTTTGTCACCGACCCCGCCTTTGAGGTGGATGACACGACGCTGGACCCGGAGCGCTTCAAGCCGCTGACCGAGGCCGAGCTGGAGGCCGAACTGAACGCCATCGAGGCCGAGGAAGAGGCGGGTGACCTGGGCGAGTCCGACGATGCCGGGATGTATGACGAGGTGATCGAGGAGAAGCTGCGGCGGGTCCAGGAGCTGCGCGATCAGAACGAGGAGGTCAAGGCCCGGGGACTGCTGTACGAGATCCTGGGTGAGGCCGGCCCCGAACAAGCCAAGGTGGCCCGCAACATCCTCAATCAGCTGGACGAGGATTATTGAGCGCCCACCGCGCACGCCCGTTCAGAATCAATCGACATAGGGCGTAACCCTGCCTGAACATACCATGTGCATCAACCGTGTCCGATGCGGTTGGTTTCACGCACCACATCTAGGTCACCGACAAAACACTGCTCAGCACCGTAGCCTGGATGGAGCCGCTAACCCCCCAAACAGGGGATCCGTATGCGCCAGCAGTGGCGGAATCCGGGGAACAAACTTCGACCGACACCATCCCGGATTTCGCCCGTCCGGGGCTGTGCGCCCGTTAAGCTCCCATGAAGTGGGCTCCATCCAGGCTACAAGCTACGATGTCCAGAGTAGAATGCCGGGGGCTGCCGGTGAGGCACCGCAGTGCTCAGCGGTAGCGCATGCGTGTGCCGTGCACCAGGGAGAGGGTGATCTCCTCGGCCGACAGCTGGCTGGGAAACAGGGTGCCGGAAATCTTGGCGCCGCTGATGCTGGCCCCGTCGAGGTTGGTCTCGGAGAGGTCCAGGCCGCGCAGATCCGCCTGGCGCAGGTAGCAGTCCCCCAGGTCGAGATGCTTTACCTCCAGCTTGCGCAGGTCCAGGGCGCGCAGATCCGCCCTCCTCAGGTCGCAGGGGGTCCCGGACTGGCGGTGCTGATTGAACTGCTCGACGTGACCCTCGCGGAGCATCTGGTAGAGCGGGTCGTCTTTGATGGTGGGTGTGGTCATACTGTTTATCGTTCTGTGGTTGCTGTTGAGAAGCGCCGACGCCACACGAAATAGGGGTAGGCTTGTGTCGCAGAACATTATAGTAGAGAGTTTAGTCATTGCGAACCGTATTCATTGTGTTTAATATGCTTCAAAATACTAAAGGGAAATGGCTTCATGAAGATATTCATCCCCCGGGTACCGCCGGTGACCAGCAGCCGTGAACTGCGGCGGCTGATTGAGCGGCTGTTGGAACAGAAGTTCCATTTTCCGTTCACCCGGCGGCCCACCATCGGCAGTTGTGAGCTGCTGCGCTTTCGCGATGACCGCGGGGTGGTGGAGTACCACGGGCTGGTCTCCGTCTACCCGGATGCGGCGGGGGCCTGGCTGATCGCCCATTTCAAGGAGCAGCGGCTGCATGGAAAGCTGTTGTTCGCCCGAGAGTTCATGGAGCGTAAACGCCAGGTCGAGGGATTTCGCCCGGAACATGACAAGCGCCGCGACAACCTCGAGATCAACAAGGTGAGTTCGGTCAATCCCAAGGTCGATGCCCAGGACCAGTTCCGCCGCGAGTATGGCACCTCCTAGGAGCCTGTTGGTCAAGCCGACAGACCCCTGACCCGCCGCCCTCGAAAATTCCCCGCTTCAATCCGGTTCCACCCACACCGCCAAAAATAGGACTCGCATGTCAGGTATCCATGCCGGGCAGGTAGCTATTCAGTAGCTGCAGGTAATTGGCCCGGGCATAGGCCGAGGCGTCGCCGGCATGGCGTTGGCTGAGCACGCCCTTGAGCTGCTCCACGGATTCGTAGGGGCTCTCTTCCAGCCACGCCTCCATATCCCGCAGTATCTGTGTCAATCGCTGCGGTCCGTGCAGCAGCAGGGTGCTGCACAGGTGGACCACGTCGGCCCCGGCAAGGAGCATCTTCAGTGCGCCCGTATGGTCGTGGATGCCGCCGGTGGCGGCCAGGCTCAGTTTCACCCGGCCGTGGAGCATGGCGATCCAGCGCATCGCCAGCAGGGATTCCGCCGGGCTGGAGAGGCGCAGTTGCGGCATCACCCGCAGGCTGTCGATATCGATATCCGGCTGGTAGAAGCGGTTGAACAGGCTGACGCCGGCGGCCCCGACCCGCTCCAGGTGGCCGACCAGGTTGGCAATGGAGCTGAACTGGGGCGACAGCTTCATGGCAATGGGCAGGCTGACGTGCTGACGCAGTTCATGGAGCAGGTCGATATAGCGGCGCTCCACCTCGGCGCCGCTCACCGTCATGTCGCCGGCAATGTAATAGACGTTCAGCTCCAACGCGTCGGCCCCAGCCTGCTGCAACGCCTTGCCATGCTCCACCCAGCCGCCCGGGGTGACGCCGTTGAGACTGGCGATGACGGGGATCTCCAGCGCCTGTTTCAGGCGTTGTAACTGCTCCAGATAAGACGCTTGCCGGGAGCGCATGCTGTCGTGCAGCGGTAGAAAGCTGGTCGCTTCGGCATGGCCCAGGGCCTGGTTGTGCAGGTAGTCGTCCATCACCTCCTGATCATGCTGCAGCTCCTCCTCGAACAGCGAGTACATCACCAGGGCGGCGGCCCCCGCGTCCTCCAGTTGTTTCGCCGTGTCAAGGCTGCGGGAGAGCGGCGAGGCGGACGGCACCAGTGGGTTTTTCAGGGTCAGGCCGAGATAGGTGGTACGCAGGTCCATGATCACTCCTTCGCCTGGCCGGGCTTCTCCGCGCCCGGGGTGGCGTAGCTCAGGTCCGCCAGCTGGCGGTAATGGCGGTAGTTGTCGAGGGCGTGTTGCTGGGCCACGCCAAGGTAGCGCTCGGCGGCCTCCGGATCGCTGCGCCACAGCATGCTGAAGCGGGTCTCCTGGCTGACAAAATCACGGTAGGCGATCGACGGCTCCCTGGAGTCCAGCTGCAACGGGTTTTCCTGGCTTGCGGCGCGGCGCGGGTCATAGCGGAACAGCGGCCAGTGACCGCTGCGCACGGCGCGGTCCTGCATGGCGTGATTGTTCGCCATGTCGGTGCCCCAGGCGGTGCAGGGGCTGTAGGCGATGATCAGGGAGACCCCGGGCCAGGACTCGGCCTCCATGAAGGCCTTGAGGGTCTGCACATCCTTGGCGCCGTAGGCCACCTGCGCCACGTAGACGTCACCGTAGGCCATGGCGATCATCGCCAGGTCCTTTTTCGCCGTCGGCTTGCCGCCGGCGGAGAATTTGGCCACCGCCCCGCGCGGTGTCGCCTTCGAGGTCTGGCCGCCGGTGTTGGAGTAAACCTCGGTGTCCAGCACCAGGATGTTGACATCGCGGCCGCAGGAGAGCACATGGTCGAGACCGCCGAAGCCGATGTCATAGGCCCAGCCGTCGCCGCCGACGATCCAGACGCTGCGCTTCACCAGACTGTCGGCCAGGCTCTCCAGCTGGCGGGCTTCGGGGAGGTCCAGCGGTTGCAGCGCTTCACGCAGCCTGGCGACGCGTTCGCGCTGTTCGTGGATGCCGGCCTCGTCCCCCTGCCCGGCGTCGAGCAACCCCCGCAACAGCGCCGCGTCGACATGGGATGCGAGCCGGTCGAGCAGTTCGATGGCCTGCTCCCGCTGCTTGTCGACGGCGATGCGCATGCCGAGGCCGAACTCGGCATTGTCCTCGAACAGTGAGTTGTTCCAGGCCGGTCCGCGGCCCTGGCTGTCCTGCGCCCAGGGCGTCGTGGGCAGATTGCCGCCGTAGATGGAGGAGCAGCCGGTGGCGTTGGCCACCAGCATGCGGTCGCCGAACAGCTGCGAGGCGAGGCGCAGATAGGGCGTTTCGCCGCAACCGGGGCAGGCACTGGAGAACTCGAACAGCGGCTGCAGCAGCATGGCGCTTTTCATCACCGTGTTGCGCACCTCGCGCCGGTCGAATTCGGGCAGGGCGAGGAAGTACTCGAAATTGACCCGCTCCTGTTCGCGCAGCGGCGGCTGGGGCGCCATGTTGAGGGCGCGCCGGCCCGGGTTCTCCTTGTCCTTGGCCGGGCAGATGTCCACGCACAGGCCGCAGCCGGTGCAGTCCTCCGCTGCTACCTGGTAGACGATATGCGCACCCTCGGGGAACTCCTTGCCCTTGACCGGCATGTGCCGGAAGGTGGGCGGCAGGTCGCTGACCCGGGCGGGATCGAACAGCTTGCTGCGGATCGCCGTGTGCGGGCAGACGAAGGGGCACTTGCCGCAGGCGATGCAGAGGTTCTCGTCCCAGACCGGGATCTCCAGGGCGATGTTGCGTTTCTCCCAGCGCGTGGTGGCGGTGGGCCAGGTGCCGTCGGCGGGCATGGCGCTGACCGGCAGCCGGTCGCCCTGTCCGGCGATCAGGCGCGCGGTCACCTGCTGCACGAAGGGCGGGGCGTTGGCCGCCACCGCCGGCGGACGCTCGAAAGTCGAGGTTACCCGGTCCGGGATATTGACCTCATGCAGGTTGGCCAGGGCGTCGTCGATGGCACGGAAGTTGAGTTCCACGATCCGGTCGCCCTTGCCGCCGTAGCTCTTCTCCACCGCGTCCTTGATGGCCTGGATTGACTGATCGCGCGGTAACAGCCCGGAGATGGCGAAGTGGCAGGTCTGCATGATGGTGTTGATGCGCCGCTGCATCCCGCTCTCCTGCGCCACCCGGTAGGCATCGATGACGAAGAAACGCAGCTGCTTGTCGATGATCTGCTGCTGCATGCGTCGCGGCAGGGTGTCCCAGGCCGTTTCCGGCGTGGCGGTGGTGTTGAGCAGGAACACCGCGCCCGCTGCGGCCTTGTCCAGCAGGTCGTAGCGTTCCAGGAATATGGTCTGGTGGCAGCCGATGAACTGGGCCTGGTCGTCGCCGATCAGGTAGCTGGAGCGGATCGGTTGCTTACCAAAGCGCAGATGGGAGATGGTGACGGCACCGGCCTTCCTGGAATCGTATTCGAAATAGCCCTGGGCCTGCAGGTCGGTGGTCTCGCCGATGATCCGGATGCTGTTCTTGTTGGCGCTGACGGTGCCGTCGGAGCCGAGACCGTAGAACAGGGCGCAGTTGACCTCCCCTGCCGCATCGCTACGAAAGCCGGCATCCCAATCCAGGCTGGTGTGGGTGACATCGTCGTGGATGCCGATGGTGAATCCGTTTTTCGGCCGCTCCCGGTCCAGCTCGTCGAACACCGCCTTGACCATGCCCGGGGTGAACTCCTTGGAGGAGAGGCCGTAGCGTCCGCCGATCACCAGCGGCAGTTGACCGAGGGGCGACTCTCCGGCGGCGAAGGCATAGGCGACCGCGCCGAGCACGTCCTTGTACAGCGGTTCGCCGTCGGCGCCCGGCTCCTTGGTGCGGTCGAGCACGGCAATGCGGCGTACCGTGGCGGGCAGGGCGGCGAGCAGGGCAGCGGCATCGAACGGGCGATACAGACGCACCTTGAGCAGCCCCACCTTTTCACCCCGGGCCAGCAGGTGGTCGACGGTCTCGTGCGCCGTCTCGGCGCCGGAGCCCATCAGCACCAGCACCTGTTCGGCATCAGCGGCGCCTACATAATCGAACAGCCGGTACTGGCGGCCGGTGAGCGCCGCGAAGCGATCCATCACCCCCTGTACGATAGCGGGCATCTTCAGGTACCAGGAGTTGACGCTCTCGCGCCCCTGGAAATAGACATCGGGGTTCTGCGAGCTGCCGCGCAGCACCGGACGCTCCGGGTTGAGGGCGCGGGCGCGGTGTGCCTGCACCAGCTCGTCGCGGATCAGCTCCCGCACCACCTCGGTGCCGATGGTCTCGATCTTGGCCACCTCGTGGGAGGTGCGGAAGCCGTCGAAGAAATGGATGATCGGTACCCGGGCCTCCAGGGTCGCCGCCTGGGCGATCAGCGCCAGGTCGTGGACCTCCTGGACCGAGTTGGCGCACAGCATGGCGAACCCGGTGCCGCGCGCCGCCATCACGTCGGCGTGGTCGCAAAAGATGGAGAGGGCCTGGGCCGCCAGGGAGCGCGATGCCACGTGCAGCACCATCGGTGTCAGTTCGGCGGCGATCTTGTACAGGTTGGGGATCATCAGCAGCAGGCCCTGGGAGGCGGTGAAGCTGGTGCACAGCGCCCCGCCCTGCAGGGCGCCGTGCAGGGCGCCGGCGGCGCCGCCCTCGCTCTGCATCTCGATAATGCCGGGCACCGTGCCCCACAGGTTGCGGCGCCCCTGCGCCGACCACGCGTCGGCGTGCTCGCCCATGGGCGAGGCAGGGGTGATGGGGTAGATGGCGATGACTTCGTTGGTCAGGTGGGCGATGATGGCGGCGGCTTCGTTGCCGTCGATGGTGGCCTGGTGCTGCATGTGTTTCTCCCGTTACTGAGCGGGGCGTTGTCTCCGTCCCTGAATGGAAGCATAGCCTAGACCCAGGGGGTCATCGGTTACCGATGACCCCGGTCTTTTCGCTGTTAGACAAGCACCCATTCACGCCATGTTCATTTGCACATAAAATGCTATTATAATGACAAATACACAATCGGAGACGGATATGGCCCACAGCAGGCGACAAGACGCTTTAGACGAGTCCGCCGTACTCGGCGAGGCCGTAATCAACGCTGGCAGGAAGCTCGGCTTTAGCGGTGACGAAGTCGGCAACATCATCGGCCGGAGCCGTACCACGATCACCCGCAATGGGGTTGATCCACACTCCAAGAGCGGCGAAATCGCCCTCATGGTGGTGCGGGTGTATCGCTCGCTGTATGCCTTGATCGGCCGTGACGAAACGCACTTGCGGGAGTGGATGCGCTCCCCTATTCGTTCATTGCAGGCCGTTCCGGCCGACATGATGCACCGTATCGACGGGCTGGTGACGCTAACCCGCTATCTGGATGCGATGCGGGGTCGTGTTTGAGCGATATCTGGTCGGATGGCGGCCGGAAGTGTGTGCGGCCCATTGCCGGACGTGGCTATCGGATCGTAGAAACACAAGAACAGGCCGCCACCACGGAGATCGTCTCATCGCTGGATGCCCAGGATCTGCTTGAGAGCCTGCTGGATGACTCCAAGCCCCGAAAGCGTCCCGGAAGCGGGGCCCTGCACTACCTGCTGCAGTCACCCTTCCGTTATCCCCCGCTCGAGTGGGGAAGCCGTTTTGGCTCAACCCGGGAGCCCGGCTACCTCTACGGCGCGCTTGCCATCCAGACCGCGATGGAGGAATTTGCTTTCTATCGGCACTTCCTGTTTCAGGACGCCGTCGATCTGGCACCTGGGCGTGTCTGGACTACGCAGCACACCCAGTTTGGCTTCGACTACCGCACTGATTGTGGCATCCAGCTTCAGTTGGAGCCGTTCGCGCTGCATAGCGAAATTTTGAGGCATCCGGAAGACTACTCGACAACCCAGGCGCTGGGGATGGCCATGCGCGCGGACGGTGTGCTGGCGTTTGAGTACATCTCCGCGAGGGACCCGGATCAGGGGCTCAATGTTGCACTCTCCTCTCCCGAGGCGCTGGCCAACCCCTTGGTCCACCAAGTGGAGCAGGGCATCTGCTCGGTCGATGCCCATATGGTCACTTACAGGGCGATGGGCCTCGGTCACCACTTCCCACTCGAAAGATACCTGATCGCCGGGAAGCTTCCCCGGCCCGCAGGAAGTCGGTCAGAGTTAATCTAACAAAGTAGAAGTAAGGGTTTGTGCATCCGTTAACATCGCCTCCAGCATCGATTGCGGCAGCTCCGGCGCTTGGGCCAAGGCCAGGGCCCGTATCAGGATCGCGGCCTGCCCCTCTTCCAGCAACCCCCTGGGAAGTGCTTCACCGTAGAGCCACACCGCGGCCTGCTGGGCCGTGGGCGCGCTGGTCTCGCCGGCCAGGTCCGCGGCGGCGGCCAGCATGGCGGACAGCAGCAGTTCCACCGCGGGGCCTCGGCTCCCCTGTTCCAGCAACAGGCGTGCGGCCTCCAGGCGCTCCTCGGCCTGGCGGCGCAGCAGGGAGGGGCCTTGCGGCTGCGGCTGGGCGGCGGCGTCATAGTGCACCTGGCCCACGGCGAAGGGGAAGGCGTCGCCCAGGCGTTGCAGGCCGGTCAGCGTGAGGGGGTCCACCAGGGCTACGGGGATGTGTTGCGACAGTGTCTCGGCGAGACGTGAGGCCGCTTCGTCCACCCGGTCGATCACCACCAGCAGGCGTCCGCCGATGCCGAGGATGCGTTCGATGCGTGGGCCCAGTTCCCGTTGCAGGGCCTCGATGCAGTGGGCCAGTAACGGGGGCTCTTCCGACGCTTCCCCGTTTCCGTGCGCCGCGGGTACGGGGGTTGTCGGTCCCTCTGTTTCGGGCACGGGTGCTTCAGAATCCTGGCTGTCGGCCTGCGGGGGCTGCCCCGCCAGCTCTTCCGCCAGTGCTTCCAACAGGCGCTTGGAGACGCCTACCGTGTCCGCGGTTGCCTCCGGGTCCACCACGTTGTCAAACAGGTCGCGCTTTCCGGCCACCAGCCGCATCACCCGCTCCTCGTAGGAGTCGGGAGCCACCATCAGGATCACTTGGACCTTTTCCTTTTGTCCCAGGCGGTGCACCCGGGCGATGCGCTGGTCCAGTATCGCCGGGTTCCAGGGCACATCCAGGTTGACCAGCACCGAGGCGCTCTGCAGGTTCAGGCCGGAGCCGCCGGCATCGGTGGAGATGAACACCTGCACCGCGTCGTCATCGCGGAAACGGTCCGTCAGATCGCCCCGCTTGGCGGTCGGCACGCCGCCGTGCAGGCGCACGCAGCCCAGGCCGAGCCCGCGCAGCCGCTCCTCCACCATGGCGGTCATGCGCTCCCACTGGGAGAACACCACCGCCTTGAGACCGCCTTGCAGGCAGAGCTCGTCCAGCAGCTGGGCCAGTTCGTCGATCTTGGGCGAACCCTCGGTCACCTTGTCCACCAGGCCGGCGGCGTTGCAGGCCATGCGCGCGGCCTGCATGGCGGCCATCATGCGGTTCTGCTCGCTGGGGGTCAGGGGACGGCGTTGGGCGATCATGGCCAGGCGTCCGGCGTTGGCTGCCGCGTCGTCGTGCAGCGCCCACTGTGTGGGCGTCATCTCCACGTCCAGGCGCTGTTCGATGCGCGCCGGCAGTTGATCGGCGACCAGGCGCCGATCGCGGCGCAGCATGGCCGGGGCCAGGCGGCGGCGCAGCTCGCTGAGGTTGCGGTAGCCCAGCACCTTGCCGCGCTCGTCGGTGACGTGGAAGTCGGCCAGGTAGCGCCACAGCGGGCCGAGCAGGCGCTGATCCACCACCTGCATCAGGCTGTAGAGGTCCTCCAGCCGGTTCTCCAGCGGGGTGCCTGTCAGCACGAAGGCGTAGCGGGACGGGATGCGCTTCACCGCGGTGGCGATCTTGGTGCGCCAATTCTTGATCCGTTGGGCCTCGTCGAGGATCAGCAGGTCCGGGCAGAGGATCTCGTTGATTTCCGACAGGTCGCGCAGCGCCAGCTCGTAGTTCAGCACGGTGAAGCACTCCAGCTTGCGGTACTGGGCCCGGCGCTGGGCCGCCGGGCCCTGCACGATTTGCACCGGCAGGCTGGTGAAGCGCTCGATCTCCCGCGCCCACTGGTGCTTGAGGGAGGCGGGGCAGATCACCAGGGTGCGTTCCACCCCCTCGTGGCGGTGCAGCCAGCTGGCGGCGGCGATGGCTTGTAGGGTCTTGCCCAGGCCCATGTCATCCGCCAGCAGGGCGCGACCGTTGGCGGCCAGGAAGGCCACCCCCTCCATCTGGTAGGGGTAGAGGGTGGCCCTGATCCCCGGCAGACGGCCGCCGGTCTCGGCGATGCGCTCGCGGATTTCCGCCGCCCGCACCCGACGGGCCGCCTGCTCGGCCAGGCGTTGGGCATGCGCCTGGGCGTCGTCGCCGAGATCAATGTCGGCGCGCCCCGCCAGTGCTTCGCTCAGGCGGAAGAAGTCCTCCGGCAGACGGCCGCTGAACAGGCCCTCGGCGTCGAACCAGGCGGCCAGCAGTACCTGCAGCTTCTTACCCTTGACCGCGCCGCGGAACAGGCGGATGCGCGGTGCCTCGGGGGTATTCCAGTCCAGGTAGATATAGGGGTGTGGTGCTGTCTGGTCGGCCAGCCGTCGGTAGTCCCTGCGCTTGCTGATGCGGTGCAGGGCCGCTTCGATGTGTTTACAGGTGCCGAGTTGGTTGACCGCGAAGTCGGGGCAGGTGCAGTAGTTGGTCGGCTCGTGCAGCGAGCGGATATGCACCTGGTAGCTGCGGCCGAAGCGTGGGTCCGCGTCCACCGAACGGGCGCGCCAGGTGCCGAACCAGGGCTCGCCCCCCAGGTGTCTCACCCGCACCTCGGAACGGCCCGCCTTGCGTCGCTCGGCCAGAGCGCCTTCGCGGGCGCTGAGGAACGCCAGATCGGTGCCATCGGTGTTGGCGGCATGGGCGCACAACAGGGCTACCGCGTGGGCGCAGGGTGCGTCCTCGGCCGGCTCGCACAGACACTCCACCTGCAGGTTGCCGCTGTCGTTGTAGCTCAGGTCGACGGAGAGGGGTTCTTCGCACTCCGGGTCCTCCACCTGCCCCCACAGGGCGTTGCCGTCCGTGGCCAGATCGGTCACGCGGTTCTCCTTGAACCAGCGCAGCCCCCGTTCCACCAGTGGCGCGCCGGTCAGGGCATGGAGTTGTTCGGCATCAAAGAGGAAGGGGTCTGGTGCGGTCTCTGACATGGCGGCGCTCTGGTGGTATTTTGGGGTCGTATTTGGGATTATATGGGAAGAAACGTGGGGGGAATGATATCAGTTCTCCGCGCACTTCGCGCTGTACCGGCTTGCTGGTAGCCGGCATCAGGTGCGATACCATTCTGATCCGCATGGTTCACCTAAGGGCTCGCGCAAGAATAATTTCGCAGTACCGAGGGGGTAACTGGGCCACGCTGGCAAGGCACGCTTTGCAGGCAATGGCCGTTCCCTTGGCAAAAAGCGTAACGCCGCCAGCGGGGTCCAGTTGCGACCGAATACCGAAACTTATTTTTGCGCGAGCCCTAAGATAAGCACCAAGTAACGCACCCGCGAACGTGGTTATCTTGGCGCCTGCCATCAGCGGGGGATGAAGTTGATGGGTGCCTGATCAACGGCGGTGCGGTATTCTCCCGGGTTCCTTGTGCTTCCTTCCGTCAGGGGATTTGGGTTTGTCTCCGACCCGGAACCCGGCATCCACGGCCTGCAGGTAGCGATTGACCAATGCCGGGGCCTGGGCCGCGATCGCTGGCTCCGCTTGCCCGGCCAGAACGGCGCCTACCCGGTCCGACAGGGTTGTGCGGGCCTCGTACAGGAACCGGCTGGCGATGCAGCGGTAGGGCGGGGGCACTTGGCTCTCCTGTGTCTGCTCGTATCGCTCCAGCCCCGGGTCTGGCGGGTGCAGCAGGCAGAGCCGTTCCTTGGCCCGGGTGCAGCCCACGTAGAACAGCCGCCGTTCGTCTTCCACCGGGCCGGCCTGGTCCGGTGAGATGTAGTAGGGAAAGCGGCCCTCGGTCAGGCCGGGCAGGATCACCAGGGGCCACTCCAGCCCCTTGGCCCGGTGGATGGAAGTGATGAGCAGCCGCTCGCCCTGCCCGTCCCGGTGCCGGGCCTGCAACTCTGCGATCAGCTCGAGGAAGTCGCTCACACGCCGGCCGCTCTCCCGGGCGAAGTCGAGGAATGATTCGCAGGTCTGCTGCCGCTCCTGCGCCTGCATCGGGGTGGGGCTGGACCAGCGGAAGAACTCGTACAGCTCCGCCTCCTCGATAATCTGCCGCAGCAGCTCCCAGGCCGGGGCGCCTGGGCCGCGCCGCTGCAGCTGCCGCCACAGGGCGGCACGGGCCAACACCCGGTTGCGCTGGTAGCCGCTCATCTCATCGTTGACCAGGCCACGCAGCAGCTGATCCGGATGTTTCGGCTGTTTTACCAGGGCCTGGGCGATGCGCGCCAGCTCCGCCTTCCTGAACCCCAGTTGAGGCACCCTCAGCATGGTTTCCACCGTCGCCAGGGAGTCATCGCTGTCGAACAGGGTGCCGGCGGCGAGCCGCAGGTGGCCCAGCAGGGAGCGAATCTCAGGGCACTTGAACAGGCTGTCGTGGCCCTCCAGCCGGTAGGGGATGCCTTGGCGCAACAGCGCCAGCTCCAGGGGGACGCTCATGCTGTAGAGGCGTACCAGCACCGCGGCCTCGCTCAGGGAACGCCCGCCGTTGAGCCAATCGTCCAGGATGGCCGGCAACGGATGGGGCTGCGCCGTCTCCGCGCGACGTTCGATGCGGGTGTCCGGGGTGCCGGCGGCGGAGAGGCAGAGGTGGTCGTCGCGCCCCCGGTTGTGCGCAATGGCGTGGTCCGCCAGCAGGGAGAGGCGGTGGCCGAAACGAAAAGTCCGGGTCAAGCCGTAGCGGACGGCCCCGGGAAAGTCCCTGAAGAATCGCTCCACCATGAACTCCGGCCGCGCCCCGCGCCACTCGTAGACGCACTGGTCCACATCACCCACCGCCATCACCTGGGCGCGGCACCCGGCCACCGCCTTCACCAGTTGCTGTTGTGCCTCGTTGATATCCTGATACTCGTCCAGGATGACATGTTCCATGTGGCCGCCGAGCCAGGCGGTGATCCCGGGGTCCCGGTGCAGAGCCATCACCGGTTCGTGGATCAGGTCGCTGTAATAGCGCACCCCCTCTTTCTGCCGAATCGCCTCGAAGCGTTCGTAGGCGGCAACGAAATACGCCAGATCCTGGTCTAGGCACATACGGTCGAATAGCTCTTCAGGCCCCACCACATCCGCCTTGACCAGGCCGATGAAGTTGGCGAAGGACTCCACCCGCTCCTTGGACAGCAGCTCCTCCCGGTCGCGATTGCGGGTGGCCCCAAGTGTCTGCTCCAGAGCGGCCCGGGCGGCGTCGAAGGCCTGCCAGTCCTGGGTGACGAGTCGATGGCTGGGCAGCAGGCCGCGCCGCTCGCAGGACTGGGTGATGCGCAGCCCCAGGGCGTGGAAGGTGCGCGCGTCGGGCAGGGTCGGGTAGCGGCCGGCGGCGGCTCGCTGCAGACGTTCGGCGAAGTCCCGGCGGGCCGAGGCATTGAACATCAGCGCCAGGATGCGTCGCGGGTCCGCCCCTTGATCCAGCAGATGGAGCACCCGGGCCACCAGCGTTGCAGTCTTGCCGGAACCGGCCACCGCACTTACCCGCGCATGGCCATCGCCGTGGTGCACCACGGCCAGCTGCTCATCGGTCAAGGGGGGAAGGTGTGCCATGGCGCGTTATTGTCGCAGAGCTGATGCAGCAGGCAAAGGGGAGGGATGTTGGGCTAGAGATACAACAAGACCCTCCCGCGGATTCGATCCTCAGATCCATAAGTGGTGCATTGCATCCTCGGCTCCGTTATCGGTACATCCCTTTACCACTCTCCTCCGGGATCGAGGGGAGGTGAGTGCAATGGCGGCTCCAATAATCCGCCACGCTACGTTGTTCAGCTTACCTCTGTGTCCTCAGTGCCTCCGTGGTGTACTGGAGGGCCTTAATGGACACCTCGGGTGAGTAGTTGCGGCATTTGTTCCTCGTTCAGTGTGGTCATTCACGCTCCCTGTTTTCATTAAACGGGTTCAAGCAGACGCATATGCCACTCCCTGCTTATCGGCCAACATATGCAATCGTTTGTCTCGGGTCCACAGACGCGCTCCGCCATCCAGTGCCACTGCTGCCATCAGGTGAGCATCCACATAGCCAATTCCACGACCCATCAATTCGTGCCGCTCGATATAAAACAGCACTTCCTCTTCTCGAGCCACAGCGGCCTGAGGCAGGTTCTTTAGTAACGACAATAGCTCTGTCCGTTGGCGCAGATTGCCGCAGGCCAATTCACCCAGGACGAAGGGATGCATCAACACCTGGCCACTATTGAGCAGGGTTGCCAGTCCGTCGTCCCCGGAGCGAAGGTGATCGACCCAAACTGAGGTATCGACCAGAATCATCGGCTACCCGAATGTCGGCGGGGGGTGGGCTCCAGTTGCGGCTCACTGCCACCTAGCCGCGCCAGCCGGCGAGCACTTTCGCGCTCAATCAGCGCGCGCAACCCCTCGCGGACCAGCGCCGCTTTTTCGGTCACTCCACAGATGCGCTGGGCCTCTGCCAGCAACTGGTCGTCTATGTTTAGTGTTGTACGCATGGCACACCTCACAAAGGTTAGTGATGCACTTAATAATACATCAAACGATGATTATTGTCGTGCCTTTGCTTGCCTGCGAGCTAGGCTTCGAGGCCGCTTATAAGCTGCTGGCGCACGATCAACAAAGAACCACGGAGCGCTCTATATCCGGATCCAGTAGCGCGTCGCTCAGGCCTTAGCTCCGGTTCGGTGAGTGTGGTTTTTAACAAATTCGAAAATATTGAACGTGTAAAAATAAATCCGTCCCGAATGCACTTACTTAGGCAGTCTATTCCCGTGAAAGTAAGTGGATCGTCATTCCATCCTTAGGTCCGTAATCGGTGCATCCCTGCACCACTTCTCCGGCGCAGGCCGGAATCCAGGAATACCGCCACCATTAAGCAGTCTGGATCCCGGCCTGCGCCGGGATGACGGTGGTTCTTTGCTTAAGTAAGTGCCATTCAATCCGTCCCCTTTTTCTCTTACCCCGAATTGTGATCAACCGGCTGGTTGGACCACTTGTTTCATTTATTGCGAATTGCGTTTATTTCGATTAGGCTATTCTAAAGGAGACAGAAGGAACGCGACGATGAATACCTCACGAAACATGACATCACTGCCGAACACCGAGGACGCCAGCCTGGCTCGCGCCAGCGCACAAGAGTTGAGTTCCCTGCTGGCAAAGATGCCCCAAGCGGATCGGGCACAGGTCAGATTGGATGGGCACGACCTCATTCTGCCCCGGCAGGCCCTTGCCCTGCTGCGGGATGTGCTCTCTCAAATGGCACAGGGCAATGCCGTAACCATTGTCCCTACCCATGCCGAACTGACCACCCAAGAGGCCGCGAACATCCTGAATGTCTCCCGGCCCTACCTGATCAAGCTGCTTGACGAGGGCAAGATCCCGCATCACAAGGTCAACAAGCACCGCCGTATCCGCTTTGAGGCGCTGATGGAATACAAATGCCAGCAGGATACCGAGAGTGCTGCCGCGCTGGATGAGTTGGCCAGGCAGGCGCAAGAGCTGGATATGGGGTACTGATGGCATTCGTTGTCCTGCTCGATGCCAATGTCCTGTATCCGGCACCCCTGCGCGATTTTCTTATTACCCTGGCCACAAGCGGGCTTTATAGCGCCAAGTGGACTGAGGACTAATTGGGGTCAGCAGCGGCTTGGCAATGCCGCACATTCTAGCGGGTGAGACTCCCGCCCGGGTAAGCGCTAGCCACGTGCCCGGTATCGAGCCTTGCAGCCGTAGCGGTAACGGTACGGTTGATGCGTAGGTACGAAAGCAGGCGAGGTGCAAAGGTAACGGGTTGAGCCGACCCTGAAGGCGCAAAGCCCCGAAAAAATCAAATGGAGAGTGCCGACGGGTTTGACCCTCTGGCAGGCAACAACCCACCGGGCGGTACGGCGAGTCTGGTGGGTACTCCCCGGTGCGCAGACGTGAACGCTCTGCCTTGTTGCTCTTCTTCCGGGCGGTGAATTCGGTCTCGTAGCGGTCCAGGAGCTTGCCGAGGGTAGGCAGCTGGACCTGCGCCGTCTGGTAATCACCTGTCTCGATGGCTACCTCGGTGCGTTGCGCCCAGGTCTTGGCGGCCGTCTTTGTGGTGAAGGTCTTGCTGGTGTAGACGCCATCCTTGCGGACCTGAGCGCGCCATTTGCCGGACTTGAGCTTGGTGAACGATGCCATTGGATCTCCCCTTCAGAGTGCACACAGATTGCACACGGGATTCTGAATGGTCGATGTTGGCGGGGCGGTTGTAAGCCCCTGATCCGTGTGAACTATGTGTGCACTCTATCGTATTACTCTGTATATGTCTGTGCTAAGTAGTTGTTTATAGTGCACGCGTGGATTTTTTATCGCCCAACAAAAAAGGCTACACGATGTGTGTAACCTTTTGATTTTACTATCTTAAATTGGTGGGCCCACCAGGACTCGAACCTGGGACCAATGGATTATGAGTCCACTGCTCTAACCAACTGAGCTATAGGCCCTTTGACTCGTTGTGTTACAGGTCGCCGTCGAGGAAGCTGCGCAGGTTCTCTGAGCGCGAGGGGTGGCGCAGTTTGCGTAGCGCCTTGGCCTCGATCTGGCGGATGCGCTCGCGGGTGACGTCGAACTGCTTGCCGACCTCTTCCAGGGTGTGGTCGGTGTTCATGTCGATACCGAAGCGCATGCGCAGCACCTTGGCCTCGCGCGAGGTGAGGCCGCAGAGCATGTTTTGGGTCGCTTCGCGCAGCCCTTCGCCGGTGGCGGAGTCGATCGGCGAGATGACGCCGGAGTCCTCGATGAAGTCACCCAGGTGGGAATCTTCATCGTCACCGATCGGGGTCTCCATGGAGATCGGCTCCTTGGCGATCTTCAGCACCTTGCGCACCTTGTCCTCGGGCATGTCCATGCGCTCGGCCAGCTCTTCCGGGGTCGCCTCGCGGCCCATCTCCTGCACCATCTGGCGCGAGATGCGGTTGAGCTTGTTGATGGTCTCGATCATGTGCACCGGGATACGGATGGTGCGCGCCTGGTCGGCGATCGAGCGGGTAATGGCCTGCCTGATCCACCAGGTGGCGTAGGTGGAGAACTTGTAGCCGCGCCGGTATTCGAACTTGTCCACCGCCTTCATCAGGCCGATGTTGCCCTCCTGGATCAGGTCCAGGAACTGCAGGCCGCGGTTGGTGTATTTTTTCGCAATGGAGATCACCAGGCGCAGGTTGGCCTCCACCATCTCTTTCTTGGCCCGGCGTGCCTTGGCCTCGCCGATGGACATCTGCCGGTTGATCTCCTTGATCTCGGCGATGGTGAGCTTGCAGCGCTGTTCCAGGTCGAGCAGCTTCTTCTGGGCGCGCAGCACCTCATCCCTGGTCGTCGCCAGGGCACCGGCATAGTCCGCGCCCTTCTCGATCTGGCGGTCGATCCAGGCGAGATCGGTCTCGTTGTCCGGGAAGGAGGTGATGAACTCCTTGCGCGGCATGTGCGCGGTGTTGACGCACAGGTCCATGATGGCGCGCTCCTGGCTGCGTACAAAGGCGATGGCCTCGCGCAGGTTCTCCACCAGGGTGTTGAACACCTTGGGGCTGTAGCGGAACTCCATGAAGGCGGCGGTCAGCTCTTCGCTGGCGGCGATGGTCTTCTTGTGCTCGCGGCCGTGCTTCTCCAGGAGTGACGTCTGGGACTTGCAGGCCTGTTTCAGCAGCTCGGCCTTGCGCGCGGCCTCTTCGGGGTCGGGGCCGCGATTGGGATCTTCCTCATCCGCGTCATCGGCCTCCTCGTCCTTGTCTTCATCATCGATGTCTTTGCCTGCGGTGCTCGCGTCGCTGCTTTTGGGGGCAGGGGCGGGCGCGGCGATGGTCTCCGCTTCCTCTTCCGGTTGGGCAAAGCCGACAATGACATCGGTCAGGCGGATCTCTTCCGCGTCGACCTTGGCCAGCAGATCAAGAATGGTGTTGATGGTGTCCGGGTAAGTGGAGAGCGCGGTCAGGACCTGGTTTTGTCCCTCTTCGATACGCTTGGCGATCTTCAGCTCGCCCTCGCGGGTGAGCAGTTCCACCGTGCCCATTTCACGCATGTACATGCGTACCGGATCCGTGGTGCGGCCAAAATCGCTGTCGACACTGGCCAGGGCGGCCGCCGCTTCTTCCGCCGCGTCGTCATCGGTGGAGACCGCGGAGTCGCTCATCACCTGGTCATCGGCATCCGGCGCGCTCTCATGCACCTGGATACCCATGTCATTGATCATCCGGATGATGTCTTCAATCTGCTCGGGTTCTACAATGCCGTCGGGTAGGTGGTCGTTTACTTCGGCGTAGGTCAGAAAACCTTGTTCTTTACCTTTCGCGATCAGTTGCTTAAGCTGGGATTGCTGCTGTACCTTATCCATTTCCTACCTTAAATTCTAAGGGGCGTGCGCGAATGTCAAGCGGCGAAGTATAGCCTTTATTTCGCGGATTTTCTACACGCGCACGTTAAAAATGTCCCGTCTCAAGGCGCCGCGGCGTAGCTTCCGCCGGTCACCTCAATCCGAACGTTTATGCAAGTCAGCGATTTTCTGTTTTTCAGAAAGTAGCTGGCCCAGGCGCTGCTTCTCCTGTTCGGAAGCATCTCCCGTGCTGACTCTCTCCAGCAGTTGAGTGGTTTCCTGTTCGCGCTGTTGTTCCACGAGCCGTTGCAGGGCTCCACGGAACTCCATTTCCATGCCGTCTTCGGGGGTAGGCAGCTCGGTGGCTGTGCTCCAGATCTTTTCCAGGTGTGGGTACTCCGGCTTGTCGCGCCAGCGCTCAATGATCTGTGCTGTCCTAAGGTTAGGTTGATTCTGCGCGATTTCAAGGAGTTGGCTTAATAAACTGATACCTGGTGCGCGAAACGCCCGCCATTCGTAGGGCAAATCCGTAATCCGCGCCAGTTCCGGCCGCAACAGCAGCAGGGTAATGGCGCGACGGGCGGGCGACAGCATTTGCCGTGCGCCCGAGCTGTTCCGCACGGGCGGGCGGGGCCTGGGGGATTCCACCGCCGCGCGGTTGCCCAGCTGCCCCGGTTCCAGGCCGACCCGCTGCGCCAGCCGCTGGTGCATCATCTCCCGGAACAGGCCGGACGGCAGTTTGCCGAGCAGTGGCTTGGCCTGCTCCGCCAGGCGTGCCCGCCCGCCGAGGGAGGCCATGTCGACCTCAGATTCCAGCTTGTCGAACAGGAAGCTGGAGAGCGGGGTGGAGTCAATGATGCGCTGCTCGAAGCGCTCCCGCCCCTCCTTGCGGATCAGCGTGTCGGGGTCCTCCCCGTCGGGCAGGAACAGGAAGCGCGCCTCGCGGCCGTCGCGCATCTGCGGCAGGCTGGTCTCCAGCGCCTTCCAGCCGGCGTCGCGCCCGGCCCGGTCGCCATCAAAACAGAACACGATTTCGGCGCAGCTGCGGAACAGCCGCTCCAGGTGTTCCGTCGTGGTGGCGGTGCCCAGGGTCGCCACGGCATAGCGGATGCCGAACTGGGCCAGGGCCACCACGTCCATGTAACCCTCGACCACCAGCAGGCGCTCGATCTTGCGCAGCGCTTTGCGCGCCTCGTAGAGGCCGTACAGCTCCCGGCCCTTGTGGAACACCGGGGTCTCGGGCGAGTTGAGGTATTTGGGCTTGCCGTCGCCGAGAATCCGCCCGCCAAAGGCGATGGTCTGACCGCGGTGGTTGCGGATGGGGAACATGATGCGGTCGCGGAAGCGGTCGTAGCACTTGTCCACCTCCGGTTCGGAGATCATGCCGGTGCCGCGCAGCAGTTCCAGCTCCTGGTCGCTCCGGCCCATCTGCCGGATCAGGTTGTCCCAGCCCGGGGGCGCGTAGCCGATAGCGAAATCCGCACTGATCTGGCCGGTCAGGCCCCGCTGCTTGAGGTAGCCGACCGCCTTGCCGGCGTCCGGGTGTTTGCGCAACTGCCACTGGTAGAAGCGGGCGGCCTGATCCAGGGTGTCGTAGAGCGGCCGGTAGTCGGGCCCGCTGTCGTCGCGCCCCTCGCGCGGGACCTCGAGTCCGGCCTTGCCGGCCAGCTCCTCTATCGAGTCGACAAATCCCAGGTTGTCGTACTCCATGAGAAAGCCGATGGCGGTGCCGTGGGCGCCGCAGCCGAAGCAGTGGTAGAACTGTTTCTCCCGGCTGACGGTGAAAGAGGGGGTCTTTTCGTTGTGGAAGGGGCAGCAGGCCTGGTAATCCTTGCCCGCCTTCTTCAGCGGCACGCGGCTGTTGATCAGATCGACAATGTCGACCCGGTTCAGCAGTTCGTCGATGAAGTGTGCGGGGATCTTTCCGGCCATGCTGCAATAGTACCCGATCCAGTCTGCCGCGCGGGTACAAAAAAGCCCCGGTCATGCAATATGCCAGAGCCTTGCGCGGGGTGCCGTTAGGATTGGGTCGGCGGTCGGGTCAGCTGCCGAGTAGCTGCTTGATCAGGGCGCTGACGGCGCCCATGTCGGCACGGCCCTGCATCTTCGGCTTGAGTTGCCCCATCACCTTGCCCATGTCGCGCACCGATTCCGCACCGGTGGCCTGGATCGCTTCGCGGATCATGGCGGCGATCTCCGCCTCGCTCAGGGCTTCCGGCAGATACCCCTGGAGGACGGTGATCTCGAACGCCTCCTGTTCGGCCAGCTCCGGCCGTCCGGCCTGTTCATACTGGTTAATGGAGTCGCGTCGCTGCTTCACCATCTTGTCCAGCACGGCCAGTATCTGGGCGTCGTCCAGTTCGATGCGCTCGTCCACTTCCCGCTGCTTGATGGCGGCCATCAACAGGCGAATCACGCCGAGACGGGGTTTGTCACCCCCCTTCATGGCGGATTTCATGTCATCCTGGATGCGCTGTTTTAGCATGGGAATAGAACCGGGGCAGGGTCAGATCAGAACTGACGGTCCCACTTGCGGTTTTCACGCGAGATTTTCTTCAGGTGACGCTTTACCGCGGCGGCGGCCTTGCGTTTGCGCTCGGTCGTCGGCTTCTCGTAATGCTCGCGGCGACGTACCTCGGCCAGGACGCCGGCTTTCTCGCAACCGCGCTTAAAGCGGCGCATTGCGACTTCAAACGGCTCGTTTTCTTTGACTCGTACGTTGGGCATTTCCCACCTCAAAAATCGTACCAACGGGATGCTGGAAACTTAAGAGCGCGAATTCTACGCACTGTCGTGGCGTTTTGCAAAAAATTTTGGATTCTCTCCGGGATGTGGTGGAATTGCAGACCCTTCCCGGAGGGGTGGGCTCGTCCGGGACCTGGCGGGCAGGGTAGCCTGGTTCGGTGGCGGATGCGCTGTCGCTTATTCGCCCACTCATATAGAGTCTGCGTTAAGCGTGATTTTTTTCATATTCTTCGGAGACGGGTGCTGTCTCCGGGACAGCAACGGTTCGAGAGGCAAATGCGGGTACTGGGTATAGAGACCTCCTGTGACGAGACGGGGTTGGCTATTTACGACAGCGGCGAGGGCCTGCTGGGGCATAAGCTGCACAGCCAGGTCGATCTGCACGCGGTCTATGGCGGCGTGGTGCCGGAGCTGGCCTCGCGGGACCATGTGCGCAAGACCCTGCCGCTGCTTGCCAGTCTGCTGGCGGAGACCGGCCTGGCCAAGACGGATATCGACGGCGTGGCCTATACCGCCGGTCCTGGCCTGGTCGGGGCCTTGCTGGTGGGGGCCGCGATCGGCCGCACCCTGGCCTGGGCCTGGCAGGTGCCGGCGGTGGGTGTGCATCATATGGAGGGGCATCTGCTGGCCCCGATGCTGGAGGTGGAACGCCCGGCGTTTCCGTTCGTCGCCCTGCTGGTCTCCGGCGGGCATACCCAACTGGTGGAGGTGAAGGCGATCGGCCGCTACCGGCTGCTGGGCGAGTCGCTGGATGACGCCGCGGGCGAGGCGTTCGACAAGACCGCCAAGATGATGGGACTGCCCTATCCGGGCGGGCCGGAGCTGGCGGCTTTGGCCCGTAAGGGGGATCCCCGGCGTTTCCACTTTCCCCGTCCCATGACCGACCGGCCCGGGCTCGATTTCAGTTTCAGCGGTCTCAAGACCTTCGCCCTCAATACCCTGCAGCGGGAGATCGGCACCCAGGAGAGTGAAGAGGCTGTCTGGCGCACCAAGGCGGATATCGCCCGCGCCTTCGAGGAGGCGGTGGTGGACACCCTGGTGATCAAGTGTCGTCGGGCGGTGCGCGAGTGCGGTGCCGGCACCCTGGTGCTGGCCGGCGGCGTGAGCGCCAACCGGCACCTGCGCGAGAAGATGCAGGCGGCGATGCACAAGGAGGGGGCGCGGGTGTTCTATCCCCGCACCGAATTCTGTACCGACAACGGTGCCATGATCGCCTACGCCGGCTGGCAGCGCCTGCGCGCCGGTGCCAGCGAGCCGTTGGGCTTCGGTGCCCGCGCCCGCTGGCCGATGGACTCTCTGCCCCCCCTCGCCGGCTGACCGGCCCCGCTCAGGGTCCGGCGTCGGGTCCCTGTTCGTCGCTGATCTTTCCCTCCGCACCGCTCAGCAGGTTGCGGATATTGCTGCGGTGGCGCCAGAACAGGATCAGGCTCATCACCACCTGCATCAGGATCAGCTCCGGCGCCGGCCAGATGTACCAGACCACCAGCGGCGCCAGTGCCATCGACACCAGCGCGGCCAGCGAGGAGATGTTGAGCCCTTTCGCCATCAGCAGCCAGATCAGCGCCACCAGCCCGCCGATCTGCCAGTGGATGCCGAACTGGGTGCCCAGGGCGGTGGCCACCCCCTTGCCGCCCTGAAAGCGGAAGAACAGCGGATAGAGGTGTCCCAGAAAGGCCGCCAGGGCGACCGCCGCCAGTACCAGTGGCGAGACGCCGATCAGCTTGGCGGCCAGAACCGGAATAAAGCCCTTCAGGGTGTCGCCGAACAGGGTGATGGCCGCCGCCTTCTTGCCGCCCAGGCGCAGCACGTTGGTGGCGCCGGGATTGTTCGAACCCTGGGTGCGCGGATCGGGCAGCCCCATCAGGCGGCAGACGATGATGGCGCTGGAGAGCGATCCCAGCAGATAGGCGGTGATTATCAGTGAAGCGTTCAGCATGATTATGGTGTCCTCGACGGGGCCGTGCCCCTTGGGCTGTGCGGGATTCTCCCGGCTGCGGGGTGCCAAGGTCAAGGGCAACTACTCGCGGGGTGAGTCGTTACGGTCAAGGTTACGTCGGGGTATTTGTTATCCGCGCCGGCTGATTTACCATGAGCCGATTCAAATGCAGGCAGACGGGATACCCATGGATATAGTTTTTTTACGTGATCTCCGGATCGAAACGGTGATCGGCATCTACGACTGGGAGCGGGAGATCAAGCAGACCGTGGTGCTGGATATCGACATGAGCACCGATGTGCAGCGTGCCGCCGCCAGCGAGGATATCGCCGACGCGGTGGATTACAAGGCAGTCTCGAAACGGCTGATCGACTTTGTCGAGCAGAGCCAGTTCCAGCTGGTGGAGACCCTGGCGGAGCGTTGCACCGAGATCATCCGCGAGGAGTTCGCGGTGCGCTGGGTGCGCCTTACCGTGAACAAGATCGGCGCCGTGAGCGCCGCCACCGATGTGGGCGTGATCATCGAACGCGGCGAGCGTTTCTGACATGCCCAGGATCTGGCTCAGTCTCGGCAGCAATATCGACCGCGAAAACAACATCCGCGCGGCGCTACATGACCTGCAGGCCGAATTCGGTCGCTTGCTGGTCTCCCGGGTCTACGAGAGCGAGGCGGTCGGTTTTTCCGGCGATGCCTTCTACAACCTGGTGGTGGGGATCGATACCGAGCGGCCGGTGACGGAGCTGATCGGCCGGTTTCGCGCCATCGAGTCGGCCCACGGCCGCACCCGGGAGGGGGGCGGTTTCGCTGCGCGCACCCTGGATATCGATCTGCTGACCTACGGCGACCGGGTTGTGGATCTGAACGGGCTGCACCTGCCGCGGGACGAGATCACCCGCTATGCCTTTGTCCTGTTGCCGCTGACCGAGCTGGCCGGCGACGACCGCCATCCGGAACTGGGCCGCACCTACAATGAGCTCTGGCAGCGCTTTGACCAGGCATCCCAGCGCCTCTGGCCGGTGCCGTTCGAGACCGGCCTGCCGCCGGCGCCCTGAAGCCGGTCACTGCTGCACGCTGCGGCCCCCGTCCACGGCGATGATCTGGCCGGTGATGTAGGGGGCGTCCAGCGCCAGGAAGCGCACGGTGCCGGCAATCTCCTCCGGGGTACCGGAGCGTCCCAGCGAAGTGCGCGATAGGATCTCGTTTTTCACCTGCTCGCTCGGCTCCTGTTCCGGCCAGAGAATGGCCCCCGGAGCCACACCGTTGACCCGGATCTCCGGCCCCAGTTCCCGCGCCAGTGATTTCACCATCATGGCGTTGCCCGCCTTGGCCATGCTGTAGACCGGGTGATGCTTCAACGGCCGTTCGGCATGGATATCCACCAGGTTGATGATCGCCCCCCGGGTTGCCCTGAGCAGGGGGGCGGCGGCGGCGGCGAGAAAAAACGGCGCCTTGAGATTGGTGCCCATCAGGTCGTCCCATTGCTCAACGCTCAGCTGCTCCAGCGGTGTCGGGTAGAAGCTGGAGGCGTTGTTGACCAGCAGATCAAGCCGGCCGCGCCACTGGCGGATCTGCTGAATCATCTCCGTGAGCTGTTCCAAGGCGTTGAGATCGGCCTGGATCAGCCGCACCGAATCGGCCCGCCGGCCCTCCAGTTCGTCTTGCAGCGCCTCGGCGGCGGCTTGCGAACGGTGGTAGTGCAGGGCGATATCCAGCCCCTCCTTGTGCAGGCGACGGGTGATCGCGGCGCCGATGCGGTGGGCGGCCCCGGTGATCAGGGCGACGGGTGGGTTTTCTACTGCCACGGCTGGTTCTCCCTCGATTTTTGCTCTACCCTCTGTCCTGCTAGACTAGGCCAGTTTCGTAGGGTGGATAAGCGACAGCGCATCCACCCTACAAAAGTACATTATCAAATTGAACTAGCACCAGTATTGCGGCGCTGGCCATGATAACGGTTCAATACCCGCCACTTTATACCGAACAGACGAGTTTGCGAAATTCATGATTGAGCGCACCAACCCCCGGGCGGCCGAGGCCGTCGTGGCGCAGCTGCCGGCACCGGATGCGGACGCCCGCCAGCACAGCCTGCAACTGGTGTCGCTGATCCGTGACGAGATCGCCGCCGCCGGGGGCCGGATACCCTTTGACCGCTATATGGAGCTGGCCCTCTATGCCCCGGGGCTCGGCTACTACGCGGCCGGGGCGCGCAAGTTCGGCGCGGCGGGGGATTTTGTCACCGCCCCGGAGATCTCGCCACTGTTTGCCCGCTGCCTGGCGCGCCAGTGCCGGGAAGTGCTCGACGGACTTCCCGGCGGCACGATCCTGGAGGTGGGGGCCGGTTCCGGCATCCTCGCCGCCGATTTGTTGCTGGAGCTGGAGCGGCTCGACTGCCTGCCGGCACGGTATCTGATCCTGGACCTGAGTCCGGAGCTGCAGCAGCGCCAGCGCCAGACCCTGAGTCAACATGCCCCCCATCTGCTCGAGCGGGTCGAGTGGCTGACGGCGTTTCCAGAGAGCGCCTTTTGCGGCCTGGTGATCGCCAACGAACTGCTGGACGCCATGCCGGTACACCGCTTCCGGCTCTCCGCCGGCACCCTGTTGGAGCAGTTTGTCGGCTGCAACGGGGAGCGTTTCGAACTGATCTGGGCGGCGCCGGAATCGCCCGCTTTTGCCCAACACCTGGCCGCCGCGTTGGGTCAACTGGGGGCAAACGATGATTATGAGTCGGAGGTCAACCTGCGGGCCGGGCCCTGGCTCGTTTCCCTGGCGCACTGCCTGGAGCGTGGTGCGGTGCTGCTGATCGATTACGGCCACAGCCGCGCCGAGTACTACCACCCGGCCCGCAGCCGCGGCACCCTGATGTGCCACTACCGGCACCGCGCCCACCCCGACCCGCTGGTCTACCCGGGGTTGCAGGATATTACCGCCCATGTGGATTTCACCGCCATTGCCGAGGCGGCGTTGGCGGCGGGGTTCCGGGTGGCGGGGTACACCACCCAGGCGTTCTTCCTGATGGGCAGCGGACTGGACCGTTTGGTAGCCGAATCCGATCCGGACGAGGCGGCGGCCCATCTGGCGCTGGTACAAGGGGTGCGGCGCCTGACCCTGCCGACCGAGATGGGCGAGCGCTTCAAGGTGCTGGGGCTGACCAAGGGCTGGGAGTCGCCGCTGAGCGGTTTCGCCATGAGGGATCTGCGTGACCGGCTCTAGCCGGCTGGTGCTGGCGGCAGTGTTGCTGGCGCTGGTCGGCTGCAACAGCACGCCGGATCGAGACTCGCCGATCAAGACTCGCCAGTTCCGCATGGATGACATCGCCAGGAGCGATGTGGATATGGTGGCGGAGATCCAGATCCGGTTCTCCATGGAGCATCTGCGGGAGCTGATGGAGAAGCTCTATCGGCGCAATCCCCGCGAGTGGCGCAAGGGTGGTGCCGCCAGCCTGGAGCAGGCCGTGGAGCGGGTGTTCGGCGCGGCTCGGAGCGGACGGTTTGCGGAGTTGCGGCAGCAGCACGGCAGCGATGCCATCATGCTGACCTTCGATGAGCAGTACCGGGGCGACCGGGTGCTCGCCTTCGTCGAGGGGCTGCGGGGGATGATCCTGGCGGCGCACAACGGCAAGCAGACCTTCTATCTGACCGACGAATTGGATCCGCAGAAACTCTACAATGCCGCGCGCAATATCGAGATCGCCGCCTGGAAGCTGGGGCATACCCGGGACAGCGCGGGGCGGCTGTTCCTGGTCAGTAACGAGACCGCGGGGCCGGTGATCAATCTCAGCTATGAGCGTCTGTTGGGCAAGCTGATTGCGCTACAGGACGGGATGGCCCGGATCGTCGCCCAGAGCGGTAACCGGCGCATCAAGACCATTATCCAGTCGGTCGCCTCGGCGGTCTTCATGCCCATCTGAATGCACTTCTGATTTCCGCCGAATGGTTGCAAACGATACGATTTTGTGGGTAGATGGTGGCGTATTCTAAAACCTTCATCTGTGAGTCAAGTTATGTCTGCCTACCAATGCGACTTTCAACCCGGCGATATTCTGGAGCTGTTTGGCGAAACCTATCAGGTGCTGGAGAATGACGGCGTCACCGGCCAGCTGATCCCCTTTCCCTCGGAAGAAGTCCCCGCCCATCGCGTGGTATGGGCGGAGGAGGCGGGGGAGTATGGCCGTATCGGTCATGCCGAACTGCCGGGACCCTCGCCCTGTGCCGGTGGCACCTGCCCGAGCAAGGGACGGGGTTCGCCCCTGTAACACCGGCGACCCATCGCCCTGACAGCGGATGCAAGAAGCGCTTTGCACGCCGCAGCGTGAACAACTTAAAATACCGGTTTTCCCAGCCAGTCCGGCTGGGTTTTTTGCTGCACAGGAACCGCCAGCCCCATGATCGCCGTCTTCAACGCACTGATCCCGGTCATTGCCATTATCCTGCTCGGGATGCTGCTGCGACGGACCCCGCTGTTCACCGACGAGAGCTGGCTCGGCTTCGAAAACCTCTGCTATTTCGTGCTCTTTCCGGCACTGCTGATCAAGACCCTGGCCACCGCCAAGATCGCCTCCACCGAGCTGCTGCTGTTCTCGGCCATGGTGCTGTTCGCCATCTTCGGCATGAGCCTGCTATTGCTGCTGTTCCAGCCGCTGATGCGGCGCTGGCTGGGGATCGGCGGCGCTTCGTTCACCAGCCTGTTCCAGGGGGCGACCCGCTGGCACGGCTTCATCGCCCTCTCCATCGTCGGCCTGCTCTTCGGTGATGAAGGGGTGGCCTACATGGCGATCATCATGGCGGTGATCATCCCGCCGCTCAACGTCATCAATGTCTCGGTGCTGGCGCGCTTTACCGATGGCGACAGCGGCCTGAGGGATGTGTTGCGCAAGCTGCTGAAAAATCCCTTCATCATCGCCTGCGGGATCGGCGCCACGCTCAACCTCAGCGGCCTCGGACTGCCGCCGCAGATCTTCTCCCTGTTCGATATCCTCGGCGGCGGGGCGCTGGGGCTGGGCCTGCTGACGGTGGGTGCCGGGCTGCACTTCTCCCTGGTGCTGGATCACCGGCTGCTGGTCTCGTTCGGCGCCGCCATCCGCCTGTTGGGGATGCCGCTGTTGATGTTCACCGGCGCCTGGCTGTTCGGCATCGAGGGGGTGCCGCGCACCGTGGCGGTGATCGCCGCCGCCGTGCCCACCGCCTCCACCTCCTACATCCTGGCGCGGCAGATGGGCGGTGATGCGCCCTTGATGGCCAACCTGATCACGGTGCAGGTGGTGGCCGCTGCATTGACCCTGCCGGTGATGATCTGGCTGGCGGGCTTCTGATTCAGCCGCTAGAGTTGGGTTTTACCTGGGAACTAGTCAGGGGTCGGAGTCAGTTTCGTAGGGTGGATAAGCGACAGCGCATCCACCATTTCCGCGGTGGATGCGCCTACCGGCTTATCCACCCTACGAAAGCAATTTATCAAATTGAAGTAGTACTAGAGTTGGGTTTTACCTGGGAACTTGTCCGGGGTCGGAGTCAGGCCATTCGGGACAGTAGCGCGCCGCCTTGTGGTGGAATGGCCTGACTCCGACCCCGGACGAATCATAAATATCGGTACAAGGAGGCGATCATGGCCCGGTTCAACGGTTTTCCCGAAGCCACCCTGATGTTTCTCGGTGAACTCAAGGCGAACAACAACAAGACCTGGTTCAACGACAACAAGCCCCGTTACGAGGCGCTGGTCCGGGAGCCGGCGCTGGCCCTCATCGAATCCATGGCCGGCGGACTGGCGGAGATCTCGCCCCATTTCCGCGCCATACCGAAGAAGGTGGGCGGCTCGCTGATGCGGGTCTACCGCGATACCCGCTTCGCCAGCGACAAGACCCCCTACAAGACCAACATCGGCATCCAGTTCCGCCATGCGCTGGGCAAGGATATCCACGCCCCCGGCTTCTATCTGCACATCGAACCGGAGGGTTGTTTTGTCGGCGCCGGCATTTGGCACCCGGAGTCAAAGACCCTGGGCCAGATCCGCGGTTTCATGGACGACAACCCGGCGGCCTGGAGGAAGGCGCTGCAGGCGCCCGCCTTCGCCCGCGAGTTCAACCTGGAGGGCGACAGCCTGAAGCGGCCGCCACGCGGCTTCGCTGCCGATCACCCGCTGATCGAGGATCTGAAAAGAAAGGACTTCATCGCCATCAAGCCGATCGAACCGGCGGCGATCCACTCGCCCCGGTTCCCCCAGTCGGTGCTGAAGGATTTTCACCGCACCGACCCCTTCATGCGCTATCTCTGTACCGCGATCAACGTCAACTACTGATCCGCCGTCACCCAGGCGACCGCCCGGCTCCGGGCGGCAGGTTCCTGCCTGTATCCTCTTGCACGCGGCGGAAAAAAGGCTATGTCTGAGTTAGTTGTTGGTGTTATCAGGCTTGGTGAATCACCCCGTAGTAGGGCCTCTGGCGCGAAGGTTTTCGTGGCAAAGCCACTCCTACAAAAGCACTGCCCCTCATGCAACACCTAACTGGTATATAACTGAATGGCACTAAGTTAAGCCCAGAGCTTCCGTCATCCCGGCGAATGCCGGGATCCAGAACCCGCATCCGCAGTGAATTCATGGATGATTCGCTTCGCTCACCCTTCGGGCCGACTTTCAGTCGTTCAACGCGCTTCGCGCTTTTGTCCGGCCTGCGCCGGAGAAGTGGTGCATGGATGCACCGGTTACGGACCAAAGGATGGAATGACGAAAAAATGGATTCCTGCCTTAACTTAGTGCCATTCGTATATAACTGGAAATAAACCATTGGCGAATAGCATGACTTGCTTATCTTGCCTGTTGCTCTATGATGCCTGTGAATATGTTGAAAAGTTAGTTATTTCAATAACTTATAACCATATAAACAGAATATTGCTACCGAGGTGAAGGCCATGCAGTCAGGTCCGCGCGAGATCGAAACCCCGTTCCGTCCGATACCCCTGGAGGTGCCGGAGGGGATGATGCCGAACGAGTTCTTCAACAGCACCGAGAACCTCAATGACCTGGTGCACAACAACGGCCTGCTGGTGAATCCGGAGAACCTGCTGCTCTATCGCAAGGCGCTGGGCCACAGCAACGATTTCGACGCCTCGATCATCTACAACACCTCCAACTGTATCCTCGATCCACTGGGTCGGCCGGTGCGCCGCACCCAGGTGCCGGACCAGGTGAAGCATGTCTGGAATCGCATGAACCAGGTGCTGATCGAGTACATGCTGGAGCAGTTTCCCGATCCCGACGAGGCGCTGATCCTGGCGGGCGAGGCGAGCCTGGATGCCACTTGGCCGCTCACCTCCGCCGGCGTGCCGAGCATCCGCATGCTGCACAACCATTTCATCGTTTTCGACAAGCGGCAGCTGCGTGAAGCCCGGTTGGCCGATGCGGATAATCCAAATCTCACCGATGGCGGCCAGCACAGCCTGTTTCAGGCCTACATGCACGATGTCTATCACCAATTCTTCTCCCAGCTGGATCTGCAGATCCTGCGTCCGGTCACCGACGGCACCTGCCGGCTCGAACTCACCGGTTATCCCCAGGGCCTGCCGAGCTGGGAGGTGCAGGGCGGCGTGGAGGTGCTGAAGAACATCCGCTTCTGGCGTGAGTACGACGCCATCCTGATGGGCTTCATCGACTTCTATCGCACCTTCTTCACCCAGGTCTCCACTCGCAATGCGCCGATCCCCCGGGACGCCTATTTCCCCGAGCAGATCGAGAACACCCTGATCTACAATAACGATTTCCTCAAGACCGCCAAGAAGGTGCGGGATCAGTGCATCCACGATGCCAAGTACGCCAACGCCATCCGTTGGCAGCCGGCGTTCAAGCAGCTGCTCTACCGTGACGACAGCGGACGGCTGATCATCACCATCAGCCAGAACTCCATCGGCAATGCGATTACCGAACTGTTGGGGGTGGTGGTGAAGCGGACCCCCGATGCCGATGCCTATGAGGCGAAGGAGCCGCGGCTGATCGAACGGCTGCTGGAGGTGCGGCGGCGTCTGGTGGAGGCGGATCTGGGTGAGCCGATCGGCACCCGGTATTGGGGCGTGGAATAGCGGGAGGGGTTTGTCGGCTTATGCTCCGCCAATTGACTCGCAGGGCTAAATTTTCTCGCAGAGACGCAAAGAGAGCCAAGAAGAAAAATGGCAATATTTCCGCAGATAGCGCTTCGCTTCGATTGATCACGCTTTGCTTTGCGCCTTGGCGAGAGATAAAGATTATGGGGGTCAGGAAGCGGATGGCATTTAGGACAAAGAGAGCGAGAATCGCGGTCGGGCCGGGTGAATTGATTCCGGCTCAGATGCGAATGGCACTTACTTAAGCCAAGAACCACCGTCATCCTGGCGCAGGCCGGGATCCAGACTGCTTAATGGTGGCGGTATTCCTGGATTCCGGCCTGCGCCGGAATGACGAAAATCCTGCAATTCGCCTTAAGTAAGTGCCATTCGGCTCAAATGCTTATTTGCTGCGTTTGTCACGGACAACAAGGATTTTTGAATTCGTAGTACCGACCTGTCGTGCTTCCATATCAAAAAGTGCTGTTGCTGCAATCAGTTCGCCTAACTTTGCATAACCGTAGTTGCGGGGGTCGAAATCAGGAGACTGCTTGGCGATGTTGCTGCCGACAGGCCCCAGATGTGCCCAGCCGCTGTCATCGGAAGCGATAGTGACAGCGTTGCGCAGCAGTCTGATAAGTTTTGTGTCTTGTTTTAATTCGCCGCTGCTCTTCTTGGCAATGGCGGCACCTTCGTCACTCTTGGCACGCAGCACCTCGGTGTAGATGAACTTGTCACAGGCCGAGACAAAGGGCGAGGGGGTCTTTTTCTCGCCGAAGCCGTACACCAGCAGGCCCGACTCCCGGATCCTGGAGGCCAGCTTGGTAAAATCGCTGTCGCTGGAGACGATACAGAAGCCGTTGAAGTTGTTGGTGTAGAGCAGGTCCATGGCGTCGATAATCATGGCGCTGTCGGTGGCGTTCTTGCCCTTGGTGTAGGCGAACTGCTGCATCGGCTGGATCGAGTGCTCCAGTAGCACCTCTTTCCACCCCTTCAGACTGGGCGAGGTCCAATCGCCGTAGATGCGCTTGACGCTGGCCGTGCCATAGTTGGCGATCTCGGACAGCAGGCCGTCGACAATGCTCGGTTGCGCATTGTCCGCGTCGATAAGCACCGCTAATTTGTCGGTATTTTCCATGGTTCTGTTCTTATTTTGTCCATCTACAAGACCCATCTGCCGGGTCGCACGGCAGCACCTGGCACAGCCTAGCAGACTCCACCGTGCGGCGGAACCGTTCCCATACTGCCGCGGTGCGCTGGACCGGCGTTGAGGCATTGCCGGATTGCGGGCGGAAATCGTCCTATAATCAAGTGCGTAGTGGTGCTGACGGCGCTGCGGACGATTGAGCGAGATCATGATTTTGACGGGTAAGGGTTTTACTCTCGCGGCGGATTGATACTATGTCGGCCTACGGGGGCGTACGGGTAGCGCGATACAATGGATTATCTACGTAAGGTCTACCAATTGAATATCAGCCTGCTGGGGGTGATCCCGGAGGTGTGGCGCCAGCTGCGGGTGGCCGACAGCGATACCCTGGCGGATCTGCACGATACCCTGCAGATTGCCATGGGCTGGACCGATATCCATATGCACATGTTTATCCGCGAGGGTGAAAAGTACGGTATTCCCGACGACCAGTTTCCGGATGATACCCGCAATGAGCAGCAGACCCGTCTGCGCCAGCTGCTGAAGAAACCGGGGGACGGACTGCTCTATATCTACGACTTCGGCGATGCCTGGGAGCATCGGGTGGTGCTGGAGGAGATCCTGCCCTACGATTTGTCGCAAACCCTGCCGATCTGCTGCTACGGTGAACGCGCCTGCCCGCCCGAGGATGTGGGGGGGCCTCCCGGCTATGATGAGTTTCTTGAGGCGACTGCCGATCCCTCGCACCCCGAACACGACTACATGACCCGCTGGATCGGCGGTGAGTTCTCCCCCGAACGGTTCGATCTCGACCTGACCAACGACCTGTTGCGGGACAAGCACCTTCGCTTGGGCTGATGCTCGTGATGCCTGCATCAGTGGATGGTCGGCGTCCGCTTCAGTGGCTCGATCAGGCCCTCCAGCCCGTTGATCTTGATCTCCAGGGCCAGTGCCATCAACTCTCCCAGCCGGCCTTCCGGAAAGCCCTGATTGGCGAACCAGATAAGGTACGCCTCCGGCAGGTCGATCAGCACCCGTCCCTGATACTTGCCGAACGGCATCTCCATCTTGGCGAGTCTGATCAGATCCTTCTTATCGAACATGTTGTATCACCGAGCCCTTAGCCGGGTGTGGCCGGTTTTTCGCTCTTTCGGGTGAGCGGTTTATGGCCCGCCTCGCGCGGAGCATTGGTCGATGCAGCATCGCTCGGCTTACGTCGCTTGCCGATATTCTTTCTGTCGCGCAGCCGCTGCTTGGGTTTTTTCGCTTCGATCTTGTCATCCTGGGCAGTCGCTTTTTTGTTTTTGCCGCCGGCGGCCTTGCCGGAGCTTTTCAGCTTCCTGGGGCCGCGGTACTTGCCCGCGATCTCCTTGATGGTGCGGCGCTCGAATTCATGTTTCAGATAACGCTCGATGCCGCTCATCAGGTTCCACTCCTGATGGGTGATCAGGGAGATGGCCAGACCCTGTTTGCCGGCGCGTCCGGTACGGCCGATGCGGTGCACGTAATCCTTGCCGCTGCGCGCCATGTCGAAGTTGATCACCAGATCCACACCCTTGATATCCAGCCCGCGCGCGGCCACATCGGTGGCCACCAGGATCTTGATGGTGCCCTGACGCAGAAAGGCCATGACCTGGTTACGTTCATCCTGGGTCATGTCGCCATGCAGCACGCCGACCCGCAGACCCTGCTTACGCAGCTCGGGACCCAGGGCGTCGGCCTGCAGCCTGGTGTTGGTAAACACCAGGGCCTTGTCGTACTCCTCATGTTGCAGCAGCCAGGTGAGCTGGGCTTTTTTATGGATCTTGTCATCGGCCGGGATGATCTGCTGGGTGATGTTGCCGTGGCGGTCACGCACCGTGCTGAGGGTGACGACCGCCGGGTCACGCAGCAGCGTGTCGATCATCTCTTTCAGTCCCCGGTGGCTCAGGGTGGCGGAGAACAGCAGGGTCTGGCGGGCACTGCTGCACTGCCCGGTGATTTTCAGGACATCCTCGCTGAAGCCCATGTCCAGCATCCGGTCGGCCTCGTCCAGGATCAGCACTTCCAGCTCTTTGAAGTCGGGTGTCCCCTGTTCCAGGTGTTCCAGCAGCCGGCCCGGAGTGGCCACGATGATTTCCGGATTTTTCCGGAACAGGGCGCGCTGGTACTTGAAGGATTCACCACCGGTGATCAGGCCGATCTGCAGGCGGGTGCCGCCGATCAGCTTCTCGCCCTGCTTGAGTATCTGGTGGGCCAGTTCCCGGGTCGGCACCAGGATCAGCACCCGGGTGCCGCTCTCGGGCGCCGAATTGTTGAGCAGGTGATCCAGGGTCGGCAGCAGGAAGGCGAAGGTCTTGCCGCTGCCGGTCTCCGCGCTGGCGATCAGGTCGCGTCGTTCCAGCACCAGCGGAATTGCCTGCCGCTGGATGGGCGTGGCCTCACTCAGTCCCAGGGCGTCTAGCATCTGGAGCAGGCTGGGGTGGAGCGGGAAGCTGGATAACAACGGAATCACCTTGAGCGCAATGGAAACGGAATTGCCGGCTATTGTAATCCATTGTGGCGGAGTGTTGGGATAAATCCAACCGCGCCGAGGCGGGCCTTTCTGTGGGATAATGGGCGCCAACCGAGTAGTAACCGACAGCGCGTCGCGTGGGCGCCAGCGCCTGAGCCCTATCGCCATCCGGGACCAAGCAGTGAATCAGTATGATGTGATCATAATCGGCGCCGGTGCCGCCGGTCTCATGTGCGCGGCCACGGCGGCACGGCGCGGCCGTCGGGTGTTGCTGCTGGACAACAGCCGCAAGGTGGGCAAGAAAATCCTCATGTCCGGCGGCGGGCGCTGCAATTTTACCAATCGCCATGTGCAGCCGGGCAACTTTGTCTCCGCCAATCCCCACTTCTGCAAATCGGCACTGAAACGCTATACCCAGTGGGATTTTATCGCCCTGGTCGAGCGTTACGGCATCGCCTATCACGAGCGGGAGCATGGGCAGCTGTTCTGTGACGGCTCCGCCCGGGAGATCCTCGACATGCTGCTGGCGGAGTGCGATCAGCCCGGGGTGACCCTGCTGACCGGGTGTGAGATCCGGGAAATAGGTTATGCACAACGCTACCGGCTGCAAACCAGCCTGGGGGAATTCAGTGCCGACTCCCTGGTGGTGGCGACCGGCGGTCTGTCGATCCCGAGCATGGGATCGAGCGGTTTCGGTTACACGATCGCCCGCCAGTTCGGCCTGCGGGTATTGCCGCAGCGCGCCGGCCTGGTGCCTTTTACCTTCAGCGACCGGATGAAGGAGGTGTGCACGCGGCTGGCCGGTATCTCGCTGCCGGTGCGCATGCATACCGACAATCACAGCTTCACCGAACAGCTGCTGTTCACCCATCGGGGATTGAGCGGTCCGGTGGTGCTGCAGCTCTCCAACTACTGGCGTGCGGGCGAGCCGGTGGTGGTGGATCTGCTGCCGGATACCGCGGCGGAAGCGCTGCTGTTGACGCTGAAAGCCACCCATCCCAGGGGGCTGCTGAAGAATCTCCTGGCACAACAGTTGCCCAGGAAACTAATTAACCAGCTGATGGCGCTGTACTGGGCGGAGTGGTCGGAACGGCCGGTTTCGGACATGCCGGATCAGCTGCTCCGCCGGATCGCCGGGCAGTTGAACGGCTGGACCCTGAAGCCGGCGGGCACCGAAGGCTACCGGACCGCCGAGGTGACCCTGGGGGGCGTGGATACCGATGAGCTCTCGTCGAAGACTATGGAGAGCCGGCGTCAGCCGGGCCTTTTCTTCATTGGCGAGGTGATGGATGTCACCGGGCACCTCGGCGGCTTCAATTTCCAGTGGGCCTGGTCGTCCGGGTACGCCGCCGGGCAGTTTGTCTGATCACACGCTTTCGGCTGTGAAAATTTAGAAGCATATTGTGATGTGCTTATCTGCCTCGCCAGGCGATATTTCAATTTAAGTTTCAACTGTAATCGTCGCTACCCGTTACATGACCGCTGAAGATATGACGGCATGCCGTGGGACGGTCGTTGGTTGCGCTATCCGCTGGCTCCCACACCGATAACTACCTGACGAATACTCCGGATTTCCGGTTGGGAACATTTTAATCATGAAGATCAAGACAAAACTGACAGTAGGTGCCAGTCTGCTGATGCTCATACCCGTGGTGGTGGTGAGTGCGGTGCTGGGATGGATTGCCGTTGACAATGGCCGCAAGGCCCTGGAGACCAAGGCCCACCATCACGTGATGGCACTCAAGAACAGTTCCCAGGAGGCGATTGAAAGTTATTTTGCGATAGTGCGGGCGCAGATCGTCACCCTGTCCGATAACCGGATGATTGTCGATGCACTGAACTCCCTACCCAACGCCTATCGTCTCTACCAGGACAGCGTCGAGGCGTCGGGCGAGGCGGGAGCGGCCAAGCTGGAAAAGATGCGCCGGGAGCTGCAGGCCCACTACAACGGAGCGTTCCTGGACGAGTACCGAAAACAGAACGGTGGCGCCACTATTGAGGCGGGCCGCTGGCTGGATAAATTGAGTGGCGCCGGCATCACCCTGCAACACGCCTACATCGCCGCCAACCCCAATCCGCTGGACGAGAAGAGCAAACTGATCACCCCGGAGGACGGCTCGCTGTACGAGGTGATGCATAAAAGATTTCATGAATCGCTGAAGGATTACCAGGAGCGGTTCGGCTATGCGGATATCTTCCTGGTGGATGGCAAGAGCGGCGAGGTGATCTACTCGGTGGCCAAGCAGGCGGAGTTCGCCACCTCGCTGATCGACGGCCCCTTCGCCGGGACCGGTCTGGGCAAGGTGTTCAAAGAGGCCAACGAGTCGGATGACCCCGGCTTCATCGCCATGACCGATTTTGCGGCCTATGCCCCCGCCTATGACAATCAGGCGGCCTTTGTCGCCTCTCCCGTGTTCACCCGGGGCAAGCGCATCGGTGTGCTGGTGTTCCGGTTTTCCACTGAGCGCATCTCTTCCATCATGACCCATGAGCACAAATGGGCCAAGGTCGGTCAGGGTGAATCCGGGGAGAGTTTTATTGTCGGACCGGACTACTCATTGCGTAGCGACAGTCGTTTCCAGATCGAGGATGAGGCCGGCTACCTGGCGCACCTGGGCAAGACCGGCCTGTCGGCGCAGCAGCTGGCCAGGGTCCGGGCCAAACATTCGGGTATCGGGGTCCAGCAGTTGAAATCAGCGGCGGCCGAGGCCGCCCTGGCGGGCGAGTCGGGGGTGAAACTGTATACCGATTCTCGGGGGATCGATGTGCTGGCGGCCTATTCGCCGCTGAATATCCCCGGCTACCGGTGGGCGGTGATCGCCAAGATGAATACCGAGGAGGCGTTCCGCTCGGTGGAGGAGTTGAAGAGCACCATCGCCGGCGTGGCGGTCGGGCTTTCCATCGTGGTGTTTGTCGTGGGGGCGCTGATCGGCTGGCTCTTCACCGGCCTGATCGTGCGACCGATCCAGCAGACGGTGGATGCGGTCAGGGATATCGCCGAGGGTGAGGGTGACCTGACCCGCCGACTGGATGCCCGGAGCAAGGATGAACTGGGCGAATTGGCCGGCTGGTTCAACCGCTTCCTGGACAAGATGCAGGGCGTGGTCGGGGAACTGAACGGGGTGACCCAGAATCTGTCGGTGTCGGCGGAACAGCTCTCCCGGGTATCGGAAGAGACGCGGCTTGGGATCAGTAACCAGCAGGGGCAGACCGAGCAGGCGGCGACCGCCACCAACCAGATGGCCGCCACGGTGCAGGAGGTGGCGAAGAATGCCGAGTCCGCCGCCAATTCGGCCATGCAGGCCAGGAATGAAGCGACCCAGGGTAAGGGCACGGTGGATGAGAGCATCGCCACCATCCATGACCTCTCCGCCAGCGTGGAGCAGGCGGCCGGGGTAATCGGCCGGCTGGAGCAGGATAGCATCGAGATCGGCGGGGTGCTGGATGTGATCCGCAACATTGCCGAACAGACCAACCTGCTGGCCCTGAACGCGGCCATCGAGGCGGCGCGGGCCGGCGAGCAGGGGCGCGGTTTTGCCGTGGTGGCGGATGAGGTACGCACCCTGGCCTCGCGTACCCAGCAGTCCACCAGGGAGATCCAGGGCATGATCGAGCGCCTGCAGGCGGCCTCCAAGGAGGCGGTGCAGGCGATGGACGAGACCAATGCCCAGGCCAGGAAGGGCACCGATATCGCCGTCAGGACCGGCGAGGTGCTGGAGTCCATCACCCATGCGATCAACCAGATCAGCGATATGAATAACCAGATCGCCAGCGCCGCCGAGGAGCAGAGCGTGGTGGCCGAGGAGATCAACCGCAACGTCGTGGGGATCAACGAGATCGGCGAGCACACGGCCAACGGCGCACAGCAGACGGCATCGGCCAGCGAGGGGCTGAACAATCTCGCCGGTCAGTTGCAGCGGATCGTCGGGCAGTTCAAGATTTAGGAGTCTGTCGGATTTAACACTGACCCCTCGGGTACACACGAATCAGCGGTTCGAATCCGGGTTCAGACGGTCGAATACGTCCTCGGTCGAAGGCGCGGCGGCCGGCCGGTTGAGCCGGTTGGTCAGGCGGATGAGGCGTTCATGCCGGGGGCGGATCGCCAGCCCCTGGGAGAGATGGCGGCGGGCCCGCAGGGTGCGGCCCCGGTCGATCTCGCGCTGCGCCAGCTCGGCGTAGCGATCGGCGATCCTGTCCAGACCACGGTTTGCCACCGGATGCTCCGGATCCTGCTTGAGTGCTTCGCTGTAATAGTAACGGGCGCTGTCGTCCGCCGGGTAACTGAGGTGATCCGTTGCCAGCTGTTCCTGCGCCTTCTCCAGCAGCGCGGCGAGCGTTGGTTCGGTGGCCCCGGTTTGCGGCGGCGGACCGGCGGTTGCCGGTGGCGTTTCCGTTGCCGCCGGCGCCGTGCGCTCCTCCATGGCGGCGGGTTGGGACATCGCCCCGGCGGGTGCGACGACGGCCAGCTCTTCAGCCGCTAGCGCACGATCACCCTCCGCGCCGGCCGGTGGGGCGGTTCCACCGCCAATCGTCAACTGCCGGAGGCCGAACCCACCCAGCAGCAGTAGCAGACCCAGGCCGGCATAGAGCGAGCGGCGGTAATGCGGCCGCGGCGTGGGCGTGGCGGCCGTCAGCGCACGGGTTTCCGGGGATGGCCCGGGTGTGGCAACCGCGTCCTCCGCCGGCAGGCTCCCCAGCCTTACCCGGCTGCGCAGCGCCTGCAGGGTCAGCAACAGTTCGGCGCCGCTCTGAAAGCGCTCTTCCGGTTGTTTCGCCAGCAGCTTGTCCAGCAGCGGCTGCAGCGCGGCAAACGCATCCGGCAGTTGCGGCAGGGGCCGCTGGATATGAGCCATCAGGGTGGCGGCGAAACTGTCCGCGGTATAGGGTTTTCTACCGGTGAGCATCTCATACAGAATGATGCCCAGGCTGTAGAGATCGGAACGCCCATCCACCCGGCGGATGCCCTGGGCCAGTTCCGGGCTGAGATAGTGGGGGCTGCCCATCACCGTGCCGGTGACGGTCAGGTCGTTATCCGTCTGGATCAGCTTGGCGATACCGAAATCGGTCAACACCGGGGTGCCGTCGTTGCGAAACAGAATGTTCGACGGCTTGATATCCCGGTGCACCACCCCTTCGTCATGCACATAGGCGAGACAGCCTGCCAGACGGCCGAGGAGCTTCAGCGCCTGGACCGGTTTGATGCCCTGGACGATGCGCGACTTCAGGTCACCGCCCGGCAGGTACTCCATGGCGATATAGTAGAAACCCTCCCCTTGTCCGATGTCGAAGATGGCGACCAGGTTGCTGTGGTTGAGGCGGGCGATGCAACGCCCCTCATTGAAAAAACGTTCGAAGAACTGGGGCGTCTCGGGGTCGTGCAGTACCTTGAGTGCCACCGGCCTGCCCAGCGACATCTGGGTGGCCAGGTAGACCGTCGCCATGCCGCCCTTGCCGAGGACGCGTTCGATACGATAACCGGGGACGTTGATCTGCAGGCTCAGGCCATGGTTCATTTCCGGTCCCGTGTGGATCAAAACTGGCGGGGCCGGTCTGTCCCGACGCCCATAAGAAAAGTGGAAGAAAAGTGGATGTCGCTAAGTGTGTCGTCCGGCGCCCCTGAATATTGAGCACTGTTTCACGTAATAGTTAAAGTCTCCTGCTCCTCCCAGCGTTTTTTCACTGCCGCGATGGCCCGGCTCCGGGCCTGGAAGATGATATCCGGGATCATTTTTTGCTCGCTGGCGCCCTTCGCCAGCCGGCGGGTGTCCACCGCGGCGGCGGCCTGCCGCGCCGCCCGGACAAAGTCGGCCTGGGGATAGGGTTGCCGTTCGAATCCCTGGCGTCCCCGGGAGTCGGCTTCGCAGGCCAGCAGAAACTGATCCAGCCGGGTGGTGCGGCGCAAGGCGTTCAGCTGCTGCAGGGTGCGCAGCAGGGTGGCCGGTTTCAGCTCGAATGCCCGGTGGCAGTGGCTGTGGTATTCGGCCACCAGGCGACACAGCTCACGATAGCGGTTGGGGGCGCGCAGGCGTTCACACACCCGCTCCGCCAGCCGCGCGCCCCGCTGCTCATGTCCGTGATGACTGGGCCAGTCGGTGCGCGGTGTGGTGCCCTTGCCGAGGTCATGCAGCAGCGCGGCCAGCCGGACTTCCGGTTCCCGGCTGAGGTTGCACGCCTGGAACAGCACCATCAAGCTGTGCACCCCGGTATCGATCTCCGGATGGTGCCGTTCCGGCTGCGGGACGCCGAACAGCCGGTCCAGTTCCGGCAGGATGACCCGCAGCGCCCCCAGTTCGCGCAGGGTTTCGAAAAAGGTCACCGGGTCGGTGCCCTGCAGCGCCCGCATGATCTCGGACCAGACCCGCTCGGCCACCAGATGGTCCAGTTCGCCGGCCTGGATCATCTGCCGGACCAGCTGCCGGGTCGGCTGCGCCACCCGGAACCCGAGCGGGCCGAGGCGGGCGGCGAAACGCGCCAGCCGCAGTACCCGGATCGGATCGTTCCTGAACGTAGGGGTGTGGCGCAGCCGCCGCTCCCGCAGGTCCCGACGGCCGTCCAGCGGGTCGACATAGCTGCCGTCCGCCGCCAGGGCAATGGCGTTGATGGTGAGGTCCCGCTGGATCAGGTCATTACACACCAGCGCCTGTTCGCTGCCGTCGCCGGGTTCGCCGCGCGGCAGGGCGTGCTCCTCGGCACTCTTCGGGTGGAGAAACACCGGGAAATCCCGTCCCACCCTGCGATAACCCTGGGCCAGCAGCTGCTCCGCGGTGACCCCGGTGACCAGCCAGTCACGGTCGCCGATCGGCAGGCCGAGCAGTTGATCGCGCACGGCGCCGCCGACCAGGTAAATGTGCATGCTAGAATCGCTCATGATGACTATGCTGAAACCTTGCTCCGCACTATGATCGCCCGGTCCCGCCGGCGCTATCGCCTGATGCTCCCTTTAATCCGGGCTTTAATCCTGGCTTCAATCCTGGGGTTCCTGCAGGGCTGCAGTACACTGAGCTATTATAGCCATTCCATCGGTGGACATCTGCAACTGATGGGACAGCGGCAACCCATTCCCGAGCTGCTGCGCGACCCGCAAACCCCCGAACCGCTGCAGCGGAAGTTACGCCAGGTCGGCGAGATACGCCACTTCGCCAGCGCGGCGTTGGCGCTACCGGACAACGGCAGCTACCGCAGCTATGCGGCGCTGGATCGGGAGGCGGTGGTGTGGAGTGTGGTGGCGGCCGGGCGGTTTTCCCTGCAGCCCAGGCAGTGGTGCTATCCGTTCGTCGGCTGTGCCAGCTATCGTGGCTATTTCTCCCAAGAGCGTGCCTGGGCGTACGCCGGCGAATTACAGGCCCAGGGGCTGGATGTGGCGGTGGAGCCGGTACCGGCCTACTCGACCCTGGGCTGGTTTGACGATCCCCTGCCCAGTACCGTCATCGACTGGCCGGAGGCGCGAATTGCCGGTCTGATCTTCCATGAACTGGCCCACCAGCAGCTCTACGTGAAGCATGACAGCGCCTTCAACGAGGCGTTCGCCAGCCTGGTGGCGGAGGTGGGCATCGAACGCTGGGTTGCCAACCGGAATGGCCTGAGCTTCGCGCAATGGCAGGTGACACGGCAACGGGAACAGCAGTTTGTCGATCTGCTGCTCGCGGTGCGCGAGGAGCTGGAGACGCTCTACCGCCAACCGCTGGATGAGGCGCGCATGGGACAGCGCAAGGCGGCGCTGTTCCGGCAGCTGCGGGAGCGCTATGCGCGGCTGAAACGGCGGTGGGGCGGATACGCCGGTTTCGACGGCTGGTTCGATCGTGACCTGAACAATGCCCACCTGGTCTCCATCGCCACCTACGAGGCCTGGGTGCCGGCGTTCCGGCGGCTGCTGGTGCAGTCGGGTGGGGGTCTGCCCGCCTTCTATGCGGCCAGCCGCGAGTTGGGGCAGCTGCCCGCCAACGAACGTGAACAGCGGATGCGGCAGTTACTCCAGCCCGCCGCGGAGTGAATGGAACTACCAGCCGATCCGGATATAGCGCAACAGGTTGCCAGCCGGATCACGCAGTAGCAGGCGTCCATCCGATTCGGCGAATTCATAGGGCCGCACCTGGCCGCTCTCCAGGTCCTGCAGGAGGATCCGCCGGGGTTCCACCTGGGTCAGGCGGCCATCGCGAAAATTGTCCCGTTGCAGATAGATCCTGAACAGACCGTCCTGGATCACCAGTATCTCACCGCTTTCGCCCTGCCAGCTGCCGTTGAGCATCACCCCCTGGGGTGGCCGGGCCGGCGCGCGGTATGGATAGGGGACGCCCGGATAGGGCGCGTAGCCGGGGATGCCGCCCGGATAGCCGGCAGAGTCCCGCGCCCGCTCGTGCAGCCGTCGCTGATAGGCCGAGGAGAAGGCGTCCATCATGTCGAACAGGGTCTCGGCCATGCTGTTATAGCGGTTGGGATAGTCGAGCGCGGTCGTTGTCTGCGGCAGCAGCGCCAGCAAAATCAGCAGCCGGAATAGCCGGTTTTTGCGCACTTCGGTCCCCCTCTCAACATCCCCTGGGCACCGCCCAGTCTATCAGAAAATCCTCCCCGGATTATCCAGGCTTGCCTGTTGCGTGAAATGGTGTTTATCTTAAGCAGACTTTTGACATAAACAGACCACAAAGGCCGGAAAATGGTGGCAACACAATATGATGGCGGACACGAGCGGCGCATCCGAACCAAGGATATGGTGGAGAAGTGGCTGGATGAACGCCAGCAGATGCTGGTGCTCTATTGCAAGCTGGCGGGTATCGACTCCTTCAGTCCGGACAAGCCGGAAAAGCAGTTGTTACGGGACTTCTGCCAGCTGTTGATCGATTATGTTGCGTTCGGTCACTTCGAGGTGTTCGATCGCATCACCTCCGGTGAGGAGCGGCGCGGCGAGGTGGTCAAGGTGGCGGACACGGCCTATGCGAAAATCGCCGAGGTGACGGAGCTGGTGGTGGCGTTCAATGACAAGTACGACCTGAGCGATCACCGGCAGCCCCTGGACAACCTGACCAAGGACCTCTCCATTCTGGGTGAGGACCTGGCCAGCCGGATCGAACTCGAAGACAGACTGGTCAAGGCCCTGCTGCGATGACCTGGCTGCCGCGGCGGGGCTGAGGAGGCGGCGTGATCAGTCTGTTCGACAGCCTGTTGCACTGGCGTCCGGATGCGGAAGAGTTTACCACCCCGCTGCAGTTGAAGAAGCCGTTCAAGCTGCTGTTTGACCGCCTGCCGACCGGCATCGACAACAGCCGGATCGATGTCGCCCTGAGTCAGGAGTTCATGGACCGCTGCCGGCTGTTGGTGCGTCGCTCCATGATGCACGACGTGACCGAAAACTACTGGGGTGAACCGCCGCCACCGCCGGATAACAAGGATCTCCAGGCCCTGCGCGAGGGCTACGCCGGCCTGATGGAACTGACGGTCGACCGGGCCAGGAAACACAACCGCCTGGAGATGGTACAGCTGCTGCAGTTCAGCGTGGTGAAGTTCCTGCTCGGCCTGGTGGGGCAGGAGTATGACCGCCTGCGCAGCCAGGTGCAGCGCGCCAAGGGGCTGGACAGCCATCAGTCCAGCGGCCGTTCGGTGCAGCTGCATGACCGGTTGGTGGTGCTGGCCAGGAACGAGCCGGCGATTCGCTACCGGATCACCCGCCGGCTGTTTCGTGAGCTGCTGAAGATGGAGAACATGCGCCTCGGCAAGCTGCGCAAATCGGTGCTGGGCCTCTCCTGGCCGATACCCAAGCCGCTGCTGTTCAACCCGATGCTGCAACTCCCCTCGTTGTGGGCCGACGAACAGCTGATGGGCCACTACCCCCTGGTCTGCACGGACCGGGATGACCCGGATGCCTTCGACCGGGTCAACCGTCTGGTCACCGGCTTGTTTGCCGATTTCCTGCCCTCCTGGTGCTGGGGTACGGAGCCGCTGGACTCGTTCGATACCACCTGCAGCGATATCCAGACCAGCGCCCGGCGCAGCCAGGGGGAGCAGGACGGGCTGGTGGGTTATAGCGAAACCCTGATGCTGCTGAAACGATCGCTGCAGTCGGCGGAATACGAGAGCGGCAACTGCTCCTGGCTGGATATTCCGGAGAATATCGACCGCATCGTCTATTCGGCCAGACACAGCGGTGTCATCCGCACCGACCATGATGTCCCCCTGCCGCAAACAACCTGGCCCAACGACAAGTGGCCCGGGTTCCACCATCGGCTAATGAAACGGATATTGAAGGCGTTTCGCGGCAGCCGCATCGAGCGTGATCTGCTGGCCTGCCACGCGGCACCCGCCGTGTATCAGGAGCTGAACCGACAGGTGCCGGTACGCCTGATCTGCCAGTACCTGGCCGGGCGCATGACCAAGCGGGAGTTGCAGCGCAAGCTGAACAACCTGCAGAACAAGGCGGTGCCGGCTCAGGTGGTGAAGGTGCTGGAGCGGATGCTGCTGATCATCAAGAGCATGCCGGGACCGCGCCGCCGCCGCCGGGTGTTCAGTTTTCTGCGCCACTTTGCGCTGTTTCGGCGTGACCTGAAACAGGCCTACCAGGCGCACGTCGCCATGCGCCGCATCCATCTGCTGGTGCGTCCGGAGGACATCGAGCTGTCGCGGCGCAACGGCAGTCTGCTGGAGTTCCCGCTGCGCAAGGAGCTGAAGCCGGAACAGCACCGTATCCGCAATCACGTCATCCTCAAGGCGGACGTGCGTGGCTCAACCGCCATCACCAGCGAACTGCGCAACCGCAACCTCAATCCCGCCTCCCACTTCAGCCTCAATTTCTTTGAGCCGATCAACAAGCTGCTGGATAGCTTCGGGGCGAAAAAGGTGTTTATCGAGGGGGATGCGGTGATCCTGAGTATTTTTGAATACGAAGATACCCCCTATCAGTGGCTCTGCGTCTCCCACGCCTGCGGCCTGGCGCACAAGATCCTCCAGGTGGTGGATAAACAGAATGTCAAGAATCGCCAGAACGACCTGCCGGAGCTGGAGCTGGGCCTGGGTATCGCCTTCAGCGAGGAGGCCCCCGCCTTCCTGTACGACGAGGGGCACGAAATCATGATCTCGCCGGCCATCAACCGGGCGGACCAGCTCTCCTCCTGCTCGGCGGCGGTGCGACGCTCCGCATACGGCGGGCGCCTGGGGTGCGGGGTGAGGGTGATGGCGCCGGCGGCCAGCGAGACGGTCAACAAGGAGAGTTCCGACAAGCTGATCCGCTACAACGTGAACGGCATCGAGCTGGACGAGCCGGCCTACTACAAGCTGAAGTCGGAGCTGTCGTTCCACCGCATCGAGCTGGAGGCGGGCCGGCGGGCGCTAAACGACCATCTGCTGGTGGCCCGCTACCCGGATCTGGAAGGGAATATGCACGCCCTGGTGATCCGCGAGGCGGTGGTCACCGTCTGGGACGGCGAGCAGGCGGGGCTGGAGGCGGTGGATGGCGGTATTTACTATGAGGTGATCAGCGATGCGGAGCTGATCGCTTACGCCATCGAGCACACCAGTCGGCGGCGCCGTCCGCTCCCTGACACCCCCGCCACCGCTGAAGAGGATCCGCCAAGGCCCGGCCTGTTCCACTGAGCGAGCGCCGCTCAGTGTGGGAAAACCGCTCCGACTGGCACCTAGGATCCCCCGCCGCCCGGCGGATTGTTGGCTACCAGCTGGGCCTTCGGCCGCACCGGTGACATCCGCGCCGAGAGCCTCTGCAGCGGCTGCTGCAGGCGCTGGTCGTAGATTGCCGCATAACTCAGCACCCGCTCGGTGTAGCGCCGGGTCTCATTGAAGGGGATCAGCTCCACCCAGATGTCGGCGGGCAGGGTGGTGTCCGGCAGCCAGCGCAGCACATTGCGCGGGCCGGCGTTGTAGGCGGCCGTGGCCAGCACCTGATGTTCCCCCAGGCGCCGATAGACATGGCTGAGATAGGCGGTGCCCAGGGTGATGTTCACTTCCGGCTGCAGCAACTGTCCCAGTCCGGGTTTTTTCAGCTTCTCCTTGCGGGCGATAAAGCGGGCGGTCGCCGGCATCAGCTGCATCAGTCCGCGGGCTCCGGCGGGTGACTGGGCATCACTGGAGAAGGCGCTCTCCTGTCGGATCACGGCAAAGATCCAGGACTTGTCCAGATCGGTTGCCACGGATTTTTCCGTCACCAGGGTCTGATGCTCCAGGGGAAAGCGCAGCTCCAGGTCGTCCCAGTAACCGGTGCGGGCCAGGGTGAAGATCGCCTGGTCGTGCCAGCCCCAGGACTGGGCCAGTTTGGCGACCCGCTGCAGGTCGAGAGGTTTCATGCCGCGCACACTGGCATACCATTCGCGCCGGGCATCGAGGAAGCGGCCCAGCTGAAACAGCTCGCGGGCGCGCAACAGTGCCGGCTGCCGTGCCAGCCGAACGATGGCCGACTGCTGCAACTCCAGCGGGGTCGGGTCGTAGCGGTAGGGTTGGCCCAGGCGATCCGCGGCGAGAAAACCGTGATAGCTGCGCTCCTTGGCCAGCGCGGCAAAGCGGGCGTCGGCCTCGGCGGTATTGGCGGTTTCCGCCAACGCCCGCGCCTGCCAGTAGCGCCAGCGGTCGGAGTGCCTGAGTTCGTCGGGCAGTTCGCCAATCCAGCTCAGCATTTGCGGCCAGGCGCGCCGTTTCAGGGCGTAGCGGAGGCGCGTTTCACGCAGCTGGTTGTCTTCGGCCGACGGGGTGAAGGCCCGCAGTCCGGTCAGGGTATCGGGATGGTCGTCGCGTATCATCCCCAGCAACAGCGCGCGTTGGCCGCTGTGGCGAGCCGCTGCGCTGAAGGGGATCTGCTCCTGCAGGCGCGGCCAGATCCGGATGGCACTGTCGATGTCCCGGCCCACCAGGCGCTTGAATCCGTCCAGCAGGATAAGGTTGCGGGCGGGGCTTTCCGCCAGTTGGGGGACGGCAGTGGCGAGCTGCCGCGGATCCCGCTGCAGCTTCCGCCAGGTCCGCAGCCAGGCCTGCTGTTGCGGGTTGAGGTAGCGCTGCAGATAGCGGCTGAATCGCCCTTCGGAGGCCAGCATGGCGAGTTCGACCCGCTGCCAGGCCAGCGCCGGGGTGAGCTTGCCGGCATCGATCCAGGTCTGCAGAATCCGGTCACAGGCCTCCGGGCGGGAACGGGGCGAGAGCCAGATCGCCTCCGCCTGATCCAGTGCCTGTTTCCGCTTGCCGGTCTCCAGCAGGGCGGTCAGGTAGTGGCACTGGTTGATCGTCCCCAGCCCGGGCCGATAGAACGCCAGGTAGGTCCACCACTGCTTGCGCCCGGCCAGCTCCTTGAGCCAGAGGCTGCGCATGCGCGGCGCCAGCGGGGTGTCGGCATACCGGGTGATGAACGCCTCCACCCGGGGACTGTCGAGGCTGGCGAGTTGCCGTTGCAGTGCCTGGTACTCCAGGTAGGGGAACAGCGGGTAGCTCCGCAGGGTGGAGCGGATGGCGGTGTACTGCTGCAGATCCCCCGCTGCGAGCAGGCGTTCCGCGGCAAGGAATCCACCACGCTGCCGCTCCAGTTCCGGGGCTGACAGCTCCGCGGCCGACAGGCACAGGGTCGGCAGCAGGGCGAACAGCCATGCCAGGCGGCGGATGAGACTGGTGTTAGGTGACCGCGCCACTTCCTTGTGACTCAATGGCTTGTGACTCCATGGTTTGCGTTATCGGGGGCATGGGGAAAGCTTAGGAGGGGGCGGTGCCGGGCGCAAGAGGGAAAACCCTCTGAATTGCGCGGGCGCAGCGGATTGCCCGGTAGCCGCTATTACGGGATGATAGAAAAATGACCACACCATCCGTAAATGCCTCCGCATGGCCCGACAGCCAGCAGCTGCAGCATCTCCTGATCGATATCGCCGAGACCGAGGTGCTCTCGCGCTATCGTAATCCGGACGTCTCCCGCAAGAGCGATGGCACCCTGGTGACCGATGCCGATCTGGCGGTACAGAATCGACTGATCGAACAGCTGGCTGTCAGCTGGCCGGAGATCCCGCTGATGGGGGAGGAGATGACGCCGGAGCAGCAGCAGGCGTTGGTGGCGCGGGACTGCTACTGGTGCGTGGATCCGCTGGACGGCACCACCAACTACTCTGCCGGGCTGCCCTATTTCGCCCTCTCCCTGGCCCTGGTTGTGCAGGGACGGGCGGTGCTGGGGATCGTCTACGATCCGCTGCGCCACGAGTGCTACCGCGCCGAGCTGGGGCGGGGCGCCTGGCTCAATGATGAACCGTTACGCTTGCATCGGGGCCCGGGCACCCTGAAGGAGTGCATCGCCATTGTCGATTTCAAGCGGCTCACGCCGGGGCTGGCGATCCAGCTGTCGAAGCAGCCGCCTTACCGTTCGCAGCGCTGTTTCGGCGCCATCGCGCTGGAGTGGTGCTGGCTCGCGGCAGGGCGTGCCCATCTCAACCTGCATGGCGGCCAGAAGCTGTGGGATTACGCCGCCGGTCGGCTGATCTTTGCCGAGGCGGGTGGCCTCTTCAACCAGGGGGATAGCCAACCGGAGCGTCTGGGGCTGGCGGTACAACCGGCCCTGGGGGCGGTGGATGCGCACCTGTTTCGCCTCTGGCGGGAGTGGCTGCGGCAGGCGGGGTTTCCGCTGGAAGGGAGTGGTTAACCAGCAGCCCTATTTGAAGCTATAGAACAACTATCGACCCAGCCGTTGCGCGCGGCGGAAGTCGGAATCAACCGGAGGTAACACATGAGCAGTAATGATCAACAACTGGATATGGAACTGGGCAGCGGCATCGCCGCCTTTGAGTCGAAGCATTTCGCCAGTGCCACCAAATTGCTGTCCGGCCTGGCCGAAGACGGCAATCCCGAGGCCCAGTATCGGATGGCCATCATGGCCCAGAACGGGCTGGGTATGGTGGTCAATCAGCTGATGGCCTTCAAGTACATGAAGGCGGCGGCCGAGAGTGGCCTGGCGCTGGCCCAGCATGGCCTGGGATTCATGTACATGGAGGGCGAGTGCGTGGAGAAGAACGGCGCCAAGGCGGTGGAGTGGTTCAAGCGCGCGGCCGAGCAGGGGCTGGTCGGCTCCCAGACCACCCTGGCGATGATGTATGAAACGGGCGAAGGGGTGGCGCAGGACCCGCAAGAGGCCCGGCGCTGGTACCACGCCGCCGGTTTCGACGAGAAATAGCCGGCGGCGGTCCGCGGTGCCCGGCCGTCAGACCGGCGCCGCGACCCGGGTTCCGACCTGGGATGCCCTCAGCCGTGCGCGCGGCGCTGGCGTACCGCCTCGGCCAGGGTGCGCAGCAGCGGCTCGGTGTCCTCCCAGCTGATGCAGGCGTCGGTGATGCTCTGGCCGTAGACCAGTTCCTCGTCGGGGCGCCAGTCCTGGCGTCCGGCCTCCAGGAAGCTCTCGATCATGACGCCGTTGATGCGCCGGTCGCCGCGGGCGATCTGGCCGGCCACGTCGCGTCCCACATCGATCTGTTTCTGGTGCCGCTTGCGCGAGTTGGCGTGGCTGAAATCGATCATCACGCGCGGCTTGAAGCCGGACTGTTCCATCTCCTCGGCGGCGATGTTGATGCTTTCGGTGTCGTAATTGGGACGGGCACCGCCGCGCAGTATCACGTGGCAATCCTCGTTGCCCCGGGTGGTGAAGATGGCGGAGTGGCGCTCCTTGGTCACCGACAGGAAACAGTGTGGCTGGGAGGCGGCGCGGATCGCGTCGAGGGCGATGCGCAGGGTGCCGTTGGTGCCGTTCTTGAAACCGACCGGACAGGAGAGGCCGGAGGCCAGCTCCCGGTGTCCCTGGCTCTCGGTGGTGCGGGCGCCGATGGCGCCCCAGCTCACTAGGTCGGCGATGTACTGGGGGCTGATCAGGTCGAGGAACTCGGTCCCGGCGGGCAGCCCCATGCTGTTGACATCCAGCAGCAGCTGGCGGGCCAGGCGCAGCCCCTTGTTGATATGGAAGGTGCCGTCCAGGTCCGGATCGTTGATCAGCCCCTTCCAGCCGACGGTGGTGCGGGGCTTCTCGAAATAGACCCGCATCACGATCAGCAGGTCATCCGCCAGCTCCTCGCGCAGCTTGTTCAGCCGCGCCGCGTAGTCACGGGCCGCCACCGGATCATGCACCGAGCAGGGGCCGACGATGGCCAGCAGCCGGTCATCCTCGTCGTGGAGGATTCGGTGGATCTGCCGGCGCGCGTTAAACACCGTGTCGGCGATCACATCGGTAACGGGGAATTCGGCCAGCAGTTCAGCCGGGGCTACCAGCTCTTTGATGGCTTCGATGCGAAGGTCGTCGGTTTCGTGGCGCATGATCTCTACTCTTGTCAAAAATAACGGTAAATGGGTAATTGTATAGTGTATTCCACCCGGGAAACAGCTGTCCCCGGGACATCGCCCGGCGACTCGACTATGCTGTCTGCACTACCCTATCGACTGAACGAGGCAGCTCATGGCAGAACTGACACTGGTGATCGGCAATCAGAACTACTCCTCCTGGTCCCTGCGGCCCTGGTTTTTCCTCGCCCATCACGGCATCCCCTTCCAGACCAGGAAGGTCAGGCTGTTCAGCGATAGCATGGAGCGGGACCTGGCGATGCACTTCTCCGACAACAAGGTGCCGGTGCTGATCGATGACGATCTGGAGGTGTGGGACTCGCTGGCCATCCTGGAGTACCTGGCGGAGCGCTTCCCCGAGGCCCGGGGCTGGCCGCATGAGCCGTCGGCCCGGGCGGTGGCCCGTTCGGTGTGTGCCGAGATGCACTCCAGCTTCTTCGCCCTGCGTGACGAGTTGCCGATGAACTGTCGGCGGCGCTTTCCCGGGTTCCAGCCGGGTCCGGAGGCGCAGCGGGATATCGACCGGGTGATGGGGCTGTGGAACTTCTGCCGCGAGCGTTACGGCAGCGCCGGCCCCTGGCTGTTCGGCCGCTTCGGTATCGCCGACTGCATGTATGCGCCGGTGGTGATGCGGCTGTTGAGCTACGAGATCCCGCTGGACCCGGTCGCCACGCTGTATGCCCGTGCGCTGTACGACGACCCGGCAATGCGGCGCTGGGTGAAGGACGCCGCCGAAGAGGAGGAGGTGATCGAGGAGGATGAGGCGGACTGGCCGAGCGTGCCGTTCTGAACGGCGAAGCCGGGCGCCTGGGATATCCCGTATATCCATCAGTTTTCACCGGTATTTATGCCACCGCCGCCCTGCTATATTGCTGGTACTCTGTCAGGGTGATATTGACGTATTCAGTTGGCCTGTCCGCGTTCCTGGCAAGGCGCGGCTCGCAGCGAATGGCCCGGTCCTTTGCAAGAGCCGCAACACGGCCAGGGGCGCGGACAGGCCAACCCGAAGGGCGCCCCTGTGGTGTCCCGCCGCCGCGTTGCGCCGTTTGACAAGGACCGGGCCATTGCCTGCACGACGCGCCTTGCGGCAAGGAGTGGTGCAGGGATGCACCGTTTACGGACCTGAGGATGGAAACACCACAGGGGCGCTGAACTAGTCAATATCACCCTGACAGAGTACTGATATCAGGCAGCAAAGTTGGAAGTGGTCAGGTTGCAGATAGCGATTCACAGCAGCATGAGTGAAATCCCCGCCGGCGAGTGGAACGGGCTGGTGCGGGACAACAATCCGCTGATCCGGCATGAGTTCCTCGACGCCATGGAGCGGCACGGCTGTGTCGGCGAACGCTTCGGCTGGCTGCCCCGGCACATCGCCGTCTATCGTGACGGCGTCCTGGTGGCCGCCATGCCGCTGTATGAAAAATACAACTCCTACGGCGAGTTCGTGTTCGACAATGCCTGGGCAGACGCCTATCACCGGGCCGGACTGGCCTACTTCCCCAAGCTGGTCTCGGCGGTTCCCTACACCCCCGCCTCGGGACAGCGCCTGCTGGCGCTACCCGGAGAGGAGGCACAACTCTACCCGGTGTTGCTGGAGACGGCACTGCAGCTGGCCGACCGCATGGGTGCGAGTAGTTTTCACTGCCTGTTTCCGAGCGCGGAGGGGTTCGAGTTTCTGGCCGGCAAGGGGCTGCTCACCCGGCACGATGTGCAGTTCCACTGGCACAACTGCCGCTATCGGGATTTCGACCAGTTTCTCGCCACCCTGGTGGCGAAGAAGCGCAAGAACATCCGTCAGGAGCGCAAGCGGGTGGTGGACGCCGGGGTCAAGCTGCGGCGCTTGAACGGCCGCACCGCCAGTGACCGGGACTGGCGGCAGTTCACCCATTTCTACAACAAGACCTTCAGCGAGAAGTGGGGCACGGCCACTTTCAACTACGGCTTCTTCCGTGAGGTCGCCGACCGGTTGCCGGAGCGGGTGCTGCTGGTTTTGGCCGACCGGGCGGGGGAGTGCATCGCCGGTTCGCTCATGTACCAGAGCGATACCACCTTGTATGGCCGCCACTGGGGCAGCGACCGCCGGCTGGACGGACTCCATTTCGAGGCCTGCTATTATCAGGGTATCGAGCACTGCATTGAGCAGGGGCTGGCCTGTTTCGAGCCGGGCGCCCAGGGGGAACACAAGCTCTCGCGGGGGTTCGTCCCCACCCTGACCCGCTCCAGTCACTGGATCCGGGACGACGGGTTTCGCGGACCGATCGCCAGCTATACCGAACATGAACAGGCGGCGATCGCCAATTATCTGGAGCAGTTGCAGCCATCGATACCCTACCGCGAGGCGGTGCCGGGATGACCATGACCACCAAGCCCTATGCCGAATCCTGCGACCAGAACCGCGAGCCGATCCTGTCAGTGATCCGGCCGCTGTTCGACGATCGCCAGCGGGTCCTGGAGATCGGCAGCGGCACCGGTCAGCATGCCGTCTACTTCGCCGCCGCCCTGCCGCACCTCACCTGGTACACCAGTGACTGTGCCGAATATCACGATGGCATCCGCCTCTGGCTGGAGGAGGCGGCGCTGCCCAATGTGCGCGCCCCGCTGCCGCTGGATGTGGCGCGCTCGGAGTGGCCGGCGCTGGATGTGGACGCGGTGTTTTCCGCCAATACCGCGCATATCATGCACTGGCCCGAGGTGGAGGCGATGTTTGCCGGGGTCGGCCGGCTGCTCCAGGCCGGAGGCCTGTTTGTGCTCTATGGACCGTTCAACTACCAGGGACGCTTCACCAGCGACAGCAACGCCCGCTTCGACGGCTGGCTGAAGGGGCGGGATCCCGGGATGGGGGTGCGGGACTTCGAGGCGCTGCAGCGTCTGGCCGTCGCGGCCGGCATGGCACTGCAGGACGATTTCCCGATGCCGGCCAACAACCGTATCCTCTGCTGGCGGCGGCGATAGGGCTGCGGGGTCGAGGGTCAGGCCTTCTCCGCTCGACCGGCGCGCCGTTTCGCCAGTTCCCGGGTCTGTTCCACCCACTGCTCCCGTTCGATGCGGCCGGGGAAGTGCAGGTGGTTGTTCAGCCAGAGGATATTTTCCCGGCTCAGGCCGGCGATCTGGTCATAATGGAAGATGCCCAGATCGTTCAGGGTCAGCTCGATCTTCGGGCCTATGCCGCGTACCTTCTTGAGGTCGTCCGCCTGCCCCTTCGGCGCCGACAGGGGGGGCGGCCGCCACTCATCGGAGATCTCCCGTTTCGGTTTTTCATCGCCGGGCCGGGCTGTTTCGGTGGCCGATTCCAGGGCACGCAGCCGTCTCTTATAGTCATTCAGTTCCGAGCGGAGCAGTGCCACCATGATATGGTCGTCGCCCCGCCCGATGGTGTCGTCATCACCTTTTTCATCGTCCTGAAAGGCGTGGGTGAAACCGCGCAACAGCCAGCCGACGATACCGCCCAGGCCGAACGCCAGCAGTATCCATATGAGAATCTGAAAAAAAAGGTAACCCATCTCTCTGTTCCTTGGTCTTGCCGGGTGGTGTTGCCGCCTGTCCCGATTCTACCCCATCCCGGCATCAACGTTCTTTGATGGTGGAGGACCAGGGGTCGCCGCTGGCCGGTTTGTCCGCGGGGGCGTCCGTGGTGGACAGGATGGCGAACTCATCAATTACCCGGTTGACGCCGTCCAGCGCTTGCATCAACTGCAATGCCTGGTCGGCCTCCTGCTCCGAAGGCGCCTCACCGCGCAGCCACAGGTTGCGCCCCTCGGCCTCCAGGCTGACCCACGACAGCTGCTTCTCCGATAAAACGGCTTCCCCGCGTTGCGTCAGGTCCCGTTCAATCTTCCCGCTACCGTGATAGACGGCCAGCGCAAGTATCACCGCAAACCCGACCGCTCCCAGTAAAAGGGTTATACTTCTATTCATGCCACTGTTTTACCCCATATGCCGGTACTACGGATAGTGAACAGACTCGCAATTTCATATCTACGCTGATTCACTGGTCCCGGCAATAGTCGGTTCTGCGAACTGCTCTATACTCAGACAGTTGATTATTCCCTATGCTACTGCGATTTTACCTTGCGCGGGCCCAAAGACGGCAGGGATGACAGGGAGTTCCTTTGAATGCGCTGCACCATTCAGACAAGCGACCACTCAGTTGTGGAAATGAGCCAATGTGATGACGGACGTTGAGTCGATGGCCTCCGCCCCTGTCTCAACGGCGGAGCGGCGTACTTCCACCGGGTCGCTCTATCACGGGTCGCTCTATCACTGGTCGCTGATCGGTTTCCTGTTGGTGACCCTGCCGCTGGTGATGGCGCTGATTTCGGGACTGTTGTCGATGAGTAAGTATACGGAGCAGAGCCAGCAGGTGCTGTTCCAGACGGTCAGGGCCAATGAGGGCGGCCGCACGCTGCTGGAGCGTCTGGTCTCCATGGAGCGCAGCATCCGTCAATACCAGGTACTCAAGGACCCGGAGCTGCTGTCGGTCTATCGGCAGCATCACCATGCCTTTATTTCGGTAGCCCAGGGGTTGCGGTTCTATCGCCTGGCGGATGCTCTGCGCATCCCGCTGGAGGGGGTGGCGGCTGCCGAAGAGCAGTTGTATAAGCACATTCAGAGCCGACTCGATCGCGGTGACGTCGGCCTGACCGAGGAGGATCTGCAGGGTTATGTGACCCTGACGCTGCAGGCTCGCGCGCTGTTGCAGATCGGTGGCAGGCAGGTCGGAGTCGAGGCGGAGGCGCTGGCCCGGGAGGCGGACCGGGTGCGCCGTGCCATGCTGTTGTGGGCGGCGTTGGCAGTGCCGCTGGCGCTGATTCTGGGCCTGCTGTTCGTCTATCTGCTGACCCGTCCGATCCAGCGTATCGAACGGGTGATCAGCGAACTGGGTGCCGGGCGGTTCGACCGCCCCATCGTAATCCAGGGGCCGCGTGATCTGGTAGACCTGGGGCGTCACCTGGACTGGATGCGCCAGCGGTTGATGGCGCTCGAAGGAGAAAAGCAGCGGTTTATCCGCAATATTTCCCATGAACTGAAGACCCCGCTGGCCACCCTGCGCGAGGGTGCCGACCTGCTGGCGGATCAGGTGGTGGGCGAGCTGAACCAGGAGCAGCGGGAAATCGTCCAACTGATGACCATCAGCGCGCTGCAGCTGAATGGCCTGGTGGAAAACCTGTTGGAGTATCAGCGCCTGGCTACCCGACGCACCCTGGCGGAATTGAGTGAGTTCGATCTGGCGCTGCTGCTCAGGAAGGTACTGGCGGATTACCGTCTGCTGGTCAGAAGCAAGCGCTTGGTGATAATGGATGAATTGGTCTCCCTCTCCATACAGGGCGACCGGGAGGCGATCAGGATGATGTTGGGTAATCTATTGAGCAATGCAATCAAGTTTTCCCCGGATGGCGGGCGGATCCGCCTCTCCCTGTCGGTGCAGCAGGGATTCGCCTGCCTGCTGATAGAAGATCAGGGAGAAGGGATATCAGCGGAAGATCAGCCCCATGTTTTTCAGGAGTTTTATCAGGGAAAAGGCAGCAGCCGATCCGGCGTCAAGGGTTCCGGCCTCGGCCTGGCGCTGGTGAATGATACCATCCAGCGGCATCACGGCAGGATCTCCCTGTTACCGGTGGCGGGTGAATACACCGGAGCCCGCATCAGGCTGGAGTTGCCGCTGGACCAGGAGCAGCTTCCGGAGGTGACCCAATGAAGCGTAGCGTATGGGTCTGTCTACTGGTGCTGCTGTCCGGTTGCCAGCAGCCACCGAGTCGCGGTGATGACCTTTCGCTGGAGCCGCGTGCGGTGGTGGTGGCCCCGGCGGGCGAGGGGCTGCAGGGTCTGTTCGATTTCTCCTCCCGTTTCCAGGCCCATGCGCCCCGGGACCAACTGGCGCTCTGTGAGGAGTTGCGGCAGGCACTGGAGCCGGATGGAGACATCTGGCCCGGCTGGTACCTGGCCACCGCCATCACCCAGGTCGAGGGGTGCGGAGAACCTGAAGAGGCGATCGCCCTGATCAACCGGGTGCTGGGCCAGCGCAACATCTCCCACGAAGAGGGCTGGCTGGCCTATTATCAGATCAGCCTGTTACGGCGCCAGCAACAGCAGCGGCAACAGCTGCAGGAGGCGATAGCGGAACAGCGCAAGCTTAAGGGCAGGATCGTGCAGCTGACCGAGTCCCGGCGCCTGCTGGAGAACCAGCTACGCGACCTGAAACGTATCGAGACCAGTATCAATAAGCGGCTTGATGAAAAAAAGTAATGCACGAAACGTCTGGTCGCAGAACCAGCGGGTACTGTTGGTCGACGATGACCCGAGTCTGTTGCGACTGCTCTCCCTGCGCCTGACGGCGATCGGGCTGTCGGTTGAGTCCGCGGACAGTGGCGAGCAGGCGGTCGCACTGGTGTCCCGGTTCAAGCCCCACCTGGTGGTGACGGATCTGCGCATGGGGGAGATGGACGGTCTCGCCCTGTTCCGTTATCTGCAGCAGCAGTATCCCCTGTTACCGGTGATCATACTCACCGCCCACGGCACCATCGCCGAGGCGGTGGCCGCCACCCGTCAGGGGGTGTTCGGCTTTATCACCAAGCCTTTCGACAGCAAGGAGCTGATTGCCCAGGTGGAGCAGGCGCTGCGCCTGGGCGGCTGCCCGCAGGGTGATGCCGAAGGGGCGGAAGAAGAGGATTGGCGGGCCGAAATCATCACCCGCAGCCAGGCCATGGAGCAGCTGTTGCTGGAGGTGCAGCGGGTTGCCCAGGGGGATGCCAGTCTGTTTATTCATGGTGAGAGCGGCACCGGCAAGGAGCTGATCGCCCGTGCCGTGCATCGTGTCAGCCCACGCCAGGCGGCGCCCTTCGTGGCGGTCAACTGCAGCGCCATCCCCGGGGAGCTGCTGGAATCGGAACTGTTCGGGCATGTGCGGGGCGCCTTCAGTGGCGCCGTCTCGTCCCGCGATGGCCTGTTTCGCAGTGCCGATAGCGGTACCCTGTTTCTGGATGAGATCGGCGACATGCCGCCGATGTTCCAGGTGAAATTGCTGCGCGCCCTGCAGGAACAGCGTATCCGGCCGGTGGGCGCGAATCAGGATATCCCGGTGGACGTGCGCATCATCTCGGCCAGCCACCATGACCTGGAGGCGCTGGTGGAGGCGGGTAAGTTTCGCCAGGACCTCTATTACCGGCTCAATGTGGTGACCCTGCGTCTGCCCTCCCTGAGTGAACGGCGCGAGGATATCCCGTTGCTGGCCAACCACTTTCTGACCCGCCTCAGTCCCCGTTACGCCAGCCGGGTCAAGGGGTTTTCGGCCGAGGCCCTGGATGCCCTGGTACAGTATGACTGGCCGGGCAATGTGCGCCAGCTACAGAATGTGGTGGAACAGCTGACCGCGCTCTCCACCACCCCGATCATAACGGTGATGCAGGTGGAGAAGGCGCTCCGGGAGAAGACGTCGCTGATGCCGGGCTTCCAGGAGGCGCGCGAGCAGTTTGAGCGGGATTACCTGGTGGAACTGCTGCAGCGGGTCAATGGCAATGTCAGCCAGGCGGCGCGGCTGGCCAAGCGCAACCGCACCGAGTTCTACAAGCTGCTCAAGCGCCATCACCTGGAGCCGGCGCAGTTCAAGCCGGATTCGGCGGCCGATTAGCGTCTTCCAATTTAATATTGCCGGGTGAAACTGCTTCGGTTTCGTAGGGTGGATAAGCGACAGCGCATCCACCCTACAACTGTCACGCCCCCCTGCCTGTCATTTCCCCCGCCGTAGGAGCGGCGCCTCGCCGCGATATCGGCCCGGGGCGGGCCTCCTACAGGTGGTGGATTCCACCGTTTAGAGCCAGTAGGTGATACGCGTTTTTTATGCCTATGTGGATACGGCAACAAGGCATGGCGACCGACATTCGGCCGTACGCCGAAATCCCCCTGTTGCCAATCGGCAACAGCGACCATCGAGGCTAATCAAGCACTTAACTCCCGACTCCTCCAGCCCTGTCTCCGATTCACGACAGCCCCCTGAGTCAGGCTTTCTGTTGTACCCAATGGTTCTCAATAACATGTTGTTTTGTATCGAAATATTAAATATGGCACCGGGTTTGCAAAGGGCTGCCCAGCTGAATGCAACAAGCAGTCAGCGGAACCTTACAATCATTATTCGAACGGAGTTTCTATGACTAAGAAGATTATGACTGTCCTGTTTGCCGCCCTGGCTGCCGCTGCCGTGATTGCTGCAGAGAGCCAGACCGATGTTGCCCTGGATACCGATAACAACGGTACCCTGAGCAAGGAAGAGGCGAAGGCCATCCCGGGTCTGATCGAGCAGTGGGCTACGCTGGATCTGAATAGTGACGGCCAGCTCGATGCGGCGGAATTCGCCAGCTTCGTGGCGGTTGAGACCAAGGCCCCGGCTAACTGATCCATTCCGGATGCGCAGCACAGGGCAGTACTCCCTCCTGTGGTGACGGTTACGCCGTAAGCCGGACCCCGCTCGGGTAGCTCCCGTCGAGGTCCGGTTTTTTTATTGTTCCAAGAGGTAACTACTCATGCGGTGATTGGCCTGCCTTGTCGGCCTCACGCGATGGCTTGTCTCCTCGAATCCGGCCCCTTTTTCAGCGCCTGCCCACATCCAGGTGTCGGAGTCAAACCGACCCCGGTCGTGGAATCGGTCCTCCCGGGAGTGCACGGTTTGACTCCGACACCTACGCAACACATCCCGGTACGGTGGCTCAGCGGGTCAGGGAGAGGAACAGCTCCGGCAGCTTGGACGGCAACTTCTCCACCCGGTCGATGACGCTGTACTGCTTGCCGAAGATGTCGCTCACATAATCGTCGGCCTGGGGATCGAGATTGATGCAGTAGGTGTAGATGTTCTCCCGGTCCAGCTCCTGCACTGCCTTGCGGGCATCCTCGATCAGCAGCCGTTCATCCGCAACGTCGATATCGGACGGTTCCCCGTCGGTGAGGATCAGCAGCAGTTTTTTCTCCGCGGTACGCTTCCCCAGGTAGTGGCCGGCGTGGCGCATGGCCGCTCCCATACGGGTCGAGTAGCCGGCCTCCATGGCCGCCAGCCGCGCCTTCACCTCGTCGTTCCAGCCCTCGCTGTAGCCCTTGATATGCTGGTAGCGCACCTCGTGCCGGGTGTTGGAGGAGAACCCGGCGATGGCGAAGCTGTCACCCAGCCGGTCGATGGCCCAGGCCAGCAGCGCCACCGCCTCACGGCTCAGTTCCAGGATGCTCTGTTCGCACCCGGCCGGCACCTGGTGCAGCGACTGGGAGAGATCCAGCAGCAGCATCACCGCGATGTCACGACCGTCGTGGCGGTGGCTCATGTTGATGCGGGTGTCCGGGGTGGCCCCACCCTTGAAATCGACCAGGGAACGGATCGCCACATCCAGGTCCAGTTCGCTGCCCTCTTCCTGGTAGCGCACACGCACGTAGCGCTGCGGCTTCAGCAGGTCGAGCATCCGCTCCAGCTGTTTGGCCAGGGCGCTGTGTTTGGTCAGCAGCGCATCGATCAACTTGGGATCACCCGGCGGGTGCAGCGACTCATACAGGCTGACCCAGTCGGGCCGGTAGGTCTGGGTCTGATAGTCCCACTCGGGATAGTGGCGCGGCGGCAGGGCGTGCAGCGGCTCCTGCTCGATCTTCTTGCGCTGCACCTCGAACTGCTCCTCCTCGTCCCCCTCCTCGATGAACTTCCACAAGTGGCGGTTATCGTCGCGGTATTCCACCACGGTGTTCTTGAAGTAGACGTTGGGTGCCTGGTCGTTCTGTATCCGGGTGCGGGCGATATACGAGATCGCCAGCGGCACGATGGCCTGGGTCGTGGTATCGCCGGCCTGCATCAGTTCATGGAACTGCTCTACCGCCTGCAGGATGTCCGCATTGCGATAGCCGTGCCGTGGATTGAGGATGGCGTAGGAGAGCATGGCCAGGCGGTGGCGGATGCAGGACTCCTTCCCGGGATCGCACTCGCCCTCCACCGGGACCGGGTGCAGCGCCAGCCACAGGCGGCGCAGGCCGGGGTACTGCTGTATCGCCAGGTACTCCACCCGCGAGTCCTCCAGCAGCTCGATGGCGATGCGCTGGAACGGACTGAAGTTGTCGGCGAAGATGAAGTGGCTCCAGCGCCGGTGGGCGGCGATGTGGGCCAGCACCGCGCGGTAGCGGTCGATACCGCGGACACCGTCCGCGGTGTCGTCGAACACGTCCGGCAGGCGGATGCCGAGGGAGTCATAATAGGGGATCGGCTTGCGCAGCTCGTCGAAGGCGGTGGAGTAGGGAACCAGATGGTCCTGGTCCCGCCACAGGGCGCGCAGGTAGAGATCGAGCTGACGCTCATGGTCGGCGAACAGGGTGCCGTGGCGCTCGCGCTGCAGCATGGCACGGCTGTCGGCCGACTGCAGGCTGAAGAAGTCCTTCTGCCGCTCGGGATGGTTCGAATAGTTGCGGATGCCGTACTCGGTCCAGCGGCGCATCCCCTCCAGCGACAGCTGGTTCAGCAGGTAAGGCATCCGCTCCAGGTACTCCTTGGCAGCGGGGCTGGGGATGGTGGCCTGCCGGCCGTGGATGGAGCCGCTGGTACGCTCCAGCATCTCCAGCAGGATATCGATATAGCGCACCAGTTGCGCCTCGCTACCGAGCCGGCGCGCCGCCTCCGGCAGGCTCTGCAGAAACGGCAGGATGCTGGCCCCGTTGGGGGTGCGGGAGAGTTTCCAGACGCTCTGGGAGACCAGCCCCAGCACCGGCTCGCCCAGCCGCGCCGCCACCTGCGGCATCTCCTCCAGGTAGACCAGCACCGGCTCGAAGCCACGGCCGATCATGCACACCAGGGAGGCCCCCTCCAGGTAGCTCTTGATGCCGGCCTCGCTCAGGCTGGCCGCGGCCTCCTCCATGCAGTCGGGGAACACCAGGTCCAACTGCTGGAAGTTGCAGGTCAGCTGTTCGCGATAGGCCTGCAGGGCGGATGCCTCAATGCTCACGGCGCGCCTCCCGCTGGATGGTGCACATGCCCGGCCGGCCGTCAGGCAAACAGGGCATCGATGGCGTGATCCAGGGTGGCCCGGATATCGGCATCGTCGGTAATCGGGCGTACCAGCGCCATGCGGCAGGCGGCGCCCGGCGCAATCCCCTGATTGATCAGCTCGGCGCCGTACACCAGCAGGCGGGTGGAGATACCCTCGTCCAGCCCGTGGCCCTTGAGGTGGCGCGCGGTGTGGCCGACCCTGACCAGCTTGCCGGCGGTGTCGCTGTCGATGCCGGTCTCCCGGCAGATGATTTCAACCTCCAGGGTTTCCGGTGCGTAGTCGAAGTCGAGCGCGGCAAAGCGCTGCTTGGTGGACTGCTTCAGGTCCTTCATCAGGCTCTGGTAGCCGGGGTTGTAGGAGATTACCAGCTGAAAATCGGGGTGGGCGGCGACCACCTCGCCCTTCTTGTCCAGCGGCAGGGTGCGGCGATGGTCGGTCAGGGGGTGGATCACCACGGTGGTGTCCTGGCGCGCTTCCACCACCTCGTCCAGGTAGCAGATGGCGCCGATGCGCGCCGCCACGGTGAGCGGGCCGTCCAGCCAGCGGGTACCGTCGGCATCCAGCAGATAGCGCCCCACCAGGTCGGAGGCGGTCATGTCCTCGTTGCAGGCCACGGTGATCAGCGGCCGCTGCAGCCGCCACGCCATGTGTTCGACGAAGCGCGACTTGCCGCAGCCGGTCGGTCCCTTGATCATCACCGGCAAGCGAGCCTGGTAGGCGGCCTGATAGAGGGCGATCTCATCGCCCTGTGGCTGGTAAAACGGCTCCTGTTCTATCCGGTACTGTTCGCTGTGCGTTGTCATGCGGGCCCCGTCAGGCTTCCAAGATTACCTGGCAGGGTAGTAGGTATTCAGGCGCAGTAGAAATAGTTTTTGCTGATCAGCTCCATAAAACAATATTTATGAGTCGCTTGCTTGGCATTAGGATTAATGATGATCCATGGGCTATTTCCTACTCCCGCTGGCTCGGCCTACTCCACCAGCCGATAGCGGGTGCCGCAGTAAGGGCAGTTGATTTCGTCACCGACCCGTTCCAACGGGATGTAGACCCGTGGATGCAGACCGGCGGTCGGCTGGTCCCTGGGCGGACAGCTGACGGGCAGATCACGTCGGGTCACCTTGATGACGGGGGGCGATAGCGCATCCATTGGCGTTTCCGGCTGGGTCATTTTTTCTCCATTAACTTTGTTGGGTTCCGAAAACCGTGCTCCCGTCAGCGCGCTGCCATGCGTCCGGGAAGCTCAAGGTAACTCAAGTTTCGGGGTTCAGTTCCAGACACCGGGCGGCCCGCCTTGAATACCTTTTGAACTCCGAAGCTTGAGAAGGTAACTGCTGCCCCCGAACAAATCAAGATCATGGCGCCGCTGCCATCCCGCCCGGCGGCGCTGGTGCCGCCCAACGCCAAAATGAACTAAAGTCATGATTCGTGACCCCAGGCACAACGGGCGGGATCCCCAGGGGGCACACTTCTTCGCGAAACAGATCTGTTTTTCCCGCTATCACGGATGTTGTGGGTTTTCCCGCTGTCTGCGATCAGAAGGAGGGCATTGATCGCTGACGTGGGTCTGTTCATTTCGTCAGCGCAGAGACGGCGTCAACACAGGACTCCCAACGTGTGGTCGGTCACAGGGCGGCGCCGGGTGCGGGTCGGAAGTCGGTCTCATTCGGTGCTGTTGAGTCGCAGCGGCATTTTCTCAGTGAGGAAATGTATATGAAGATTCTGACGACCAACAGTGTGACCGTACTGGATACAAGACACCGGGGTCAGGTGGTGGTGGCCGGCTCCCACGGCGGCCGCATCGCCGGCGTGCTGGCGGCACAGGCCGGCGTGCATGCGGTGATCCTGAACGATGCCGGGGTGGGCAAGGATAATGCCGGCATCGCCTCACTCCCCCTGCTGGAGGGTATCGGTATGGCGGCCGCCACGGTGGCCCGTGCATCGGTGGCCATGGGGCAGGGCGAGCAGAGCCTGGCCCGGGGGGTCATCTCCTATGTGAACCGCCAGGCGGAGGCGGCCGGAGTGCGGCCGGGCGATCCCTGCCGGCTGGCGGCGGAAAAGCTGTGTGGCGCCGCTCCGGCACATGAGGTGCTGCCCCATTGCAGTGAGCGGCGACTGCGCCTGGGTTCACCGGATCAGCGGCCGGCCGTCATCGGCTGTGATTCGGTCTGCCTGGTCCGTCCCGAGGATGCGGGCGCCGTACTGGTGGTCGGTTCCCATGCCGCGATGCATGCGCCGGAACCCTGGACGGCCCTGGGTGCGGCGGCCCGCGCGGCACTCTTTCATGACGCCGGTTGCCAGGGTGAGCCCGAGGGGATCAGTCGCCTGCCGGTGCTCGACCGGTACGCTATCGCGGCCGCGGCGGTGGACTATCGCAGTGCCCGGATCGGGGATGCCGCCTCGCTCTGGGAGAGCGGCAGGCTCTCCTTCCTGAACCGGACGGCATGCCTGGCGGGCTGGCGGCGCGGCATGACCGTCCAGGCGGCGGTGGCGCTGATCCAAAGCGTTGCCGGCCACGACCGGACGCGGCCGGCCACGGTGGGGAGGTGGTCATGATCGGCCAGGTTTTGCTGACCGTGGTGCCGGTGATTGTGGTGGCGTTGGTGGGGTATTTCTATGCCCGCAGGGTCGGCACGGAGGTCACCGCCATCAACCGGGTCAATACCGACATCTTTCTGCCGGCGCTGATCTTTTCCGCGCTGGCCAGCCGGCAGTTTGACGCCCGGCTGGATGGCTGGCTGATCCTGGCGACCGCGATCATCGTGATCGGTTCGGGCCTTGTCGCCCTGCCGCTGGCGCGTTGGCTGGTGGTGGATGCCAAGACCTTCTGTCCGCCGATGATGTTCAGCAACAGCGGTACCCTGGGTCTGCCCCTGGCGTTGCTGGCATTCGGTGAGTCGGAGTTCGCCAATGCCATGCTGCTGTTCGTCACCACCAACCTGCTGTTCTTTACCCTCGGGGCCTATCTGATCGGGCGCGATGTGCCGTGGCGGCGGATCCTCTGGTCACCGGTGGTGCTGGCGACCTTTCTCGGCATGGGGTGCGGCGTGCTGGCGCTGCCCGTGCCGGAGCTGGTGATGTTGCCGGCGCGACTGCTGGGGGATGTGGCCCTGCCGCTGATGCTGTTCACCCTGGGGGTACGCATGACCGGGGGGCGGCGCGCCGATCTGCGGGTCGGGCTGGCCGGTGCCCTGATCTGTCCGCTCTCCGGGCTGGTGGTCGCCGGACTGCTCATCCCCTGGATACCGGTGACGGCGAACCATCAGGCCCTGTTGTTACTGTTTGCCGTATTGCCGCCGGCGGTGGTGCATCATCTGCTGGGGGAAACGTATCGGCGCGACCCGGAGCAGGTGGCGGCGATCGTGGTGGTGGGGCATCTGCTCAGCCTGCTGTTCGTGCCGCTGGGTCTGTCCCTGGGTCTGGCCGGGGCTGCCGCCTAGTCGTAATGGCCGGTCCCCTCCGTTGCGCGGAGGGGCCGGCGGGCGGCGGGCTGATCAGTGGTGCCGGGTCTTGGTGTCCAGCAGGCCCATGGCCACGGCCGAGGCGACGAAGGTGAGATGGATGATTACATACCAGAGCAGCTTGTTGTCCGCGATATTGACCGCGTTCATGAAGATCTTCAGCAGGTGGATGGAGGAGATCGCCACGATCGAGGCGGCCACCTTGTTCTTCAGGCTGCTGGTGTCGAGCTTGCCCAGCCAGGAGAGTTTTTCGGTATTCTCCGAAACATCCAGCTGCGAGACGAAATTCTCGTAACCGGAGAACATCACCATCACGATCAGGCCGCCCACCAGCGCCATGTCGATCAGGGAGAGCACCACCAGCACCAGGTCGGTCTCGGTCACCGAGAAGATAATCGGCACCAGGTGCAGCACCTCCTGGAAAAATTTCACGCCGAGGGCCACCAGCGCCAGGCTCAGGCCCAGGTAGATCGGGGCCAGTACCCAGCGCATCGCATACATCGACCGTTCGAGGCTCTTTTCAATCATGGATCATCCTTCAGTTTGAATGAATTTGGAATTTAAAGATTATTTGTAACCGCGAAACGCGCGAAACGCGCGAAATACACGAAAAAACGGTCAATAACTGGATGACAACATTTCGCGATTAAATGATTCTTTGTGGTCACTCGGCTCGCCCCAACATGGGGGCGGCGGGTTTTTTTTAAAGGTCATACATCATCATCAGCATGCTCAGCAGCCCCAGCCACATGATCAGGGTGAGGGGGATGCCGGCGCGGAGAAAGTCGCTGAACTTGTAGCCGCCGGCGCTGAAGATCAGCAGGTTGGTCTTGTAACCTATGGGGGTGGCATAGCTCATGTTGGCGCCGAACAACACCGCCAGCACGACGGGTTCCGCCGGCAGCCCCAACTGGGTGGCGATGCTGATGGCGATGGGGGTGCCGATCACCGCCGCCGCGTTGTTGGATACTATGTTGGTGAGTACCGCGATCAGCAGCATCAGGCCGCCCAGCACCGCGCTGACCGGCAGTCCGGCGGCGAGCGTCACGTAGAGGCCCGCCAGGTACTCGGCGCCGCCGGTGCGCATCAGCGCCAGGCCCAGCGCCAGGCTAACCACCACGATCAGGATCACCCGGGTACTCAGGGCGTTGGCGGCATCCTCCCAGTCCAGGCAGCGGGTCAGCAGCATCACCCCGACACCACACAGGGCGCTGGTGGCGATCGGCAGCACGCCGGTGGCGGCCAGGGCCACCACCGCCGCCATGATCAGCAGCGCCAGCGGCGCGCGACGGGTCTCGGGCAGGTAGACCGTGGCGTCCAGCACCAGCAGTTTGCCGCTGCTTTTCAGCGCGTTGATATGTTCCGCCGCGCCCTGCATCAGCAGCACATCACCGTTCTCCAGGCGGACATCCCGCATCTCGCTCTTGATGACCTGCCGGCCCTGGGCGTGGGACCGGTGAATCGCCAGGATCACCACGTTATTGTGCTCGGCGAAGCGCAGCTCCTTGAGCGTGCGGTGATGCAACGGTGAGCCCTCCGTGACCACCACCTCGGCCAGCAGCTGTCCTTCGGAGGAGAGCGGATGCGCCTCATCGATCGGGTTCTCGATATCGGTGGTGTTGTACAGGGTGGCCCCCAGCAACTGCTCGTACTCCTTCAACGCTTCCGGTGTGTCGCTTACCAGCAGCCGATCCCCCTCGCGCAGTTCCGCGGTCGGCAGGCGGGTGACGTTGAGCCCTATGCCGCGATGAATCTTGTCCACCTTCATGCGTCGGTCGGTCTTCTCCAGTATCTCGGCCAGGGTCTTGCCGTTGGCGAAACTCTCCTGGTTGACGTAGAGGAGGGCGTCGAACACCCGGGGCGAGGTATCGGAGAGCAGCGCCTGACGCGGGGGCAGCAGGCGCGGCGCCAGCAGCCAGAGATAGAGCAGGCCAAAACTGCCGGCCACCACCACCGGCAGGGCAAAATCGAACATGCCGAATTTGCGCAGGCCCAGATCTGCGGCAATCCCCACTACCAGCAGATTGGTGGAGGTGCCGATGGTGGTGGCCATGCCCCCCACCAGGGTGGCCAGGCCCATCGGCAGCAATATCCCCGAGGAGGGGTGTTTGTTGCGGATCGAGACGCCGATCAGGATGGGCAGCAGCATCACCACGATCGGGGTGTTGTTGAGGAAGGCGCTGAGGATGGCCGCGCACAGCAGGGTGAGCAGAAACGAGAGCAGGGGCCGGGTGGCCCAGAGTTTGGAAAGCAGAAGGGCCAGCGGACGCAGCGCCCCGGTGGTCTCCAACCCCTTGCCGACAATCATCAGGGCGCAGATGGCCACCAGCGCCTGATTGCCGAACCCGCTGAAAAAATCGCCCGGCTGCAGGGTGATGCCGTCGCGGGTGTAGGGAAAGGCCTCGAAGCCGACGATCAGGGTGACCAGGATCAGCAGGGACGAGGTCTCCAGGGGGATGTTGTCCCGGGTGAACAGGTAGAGGGCGATGACAATCAGTAGCAGAACGGCAATGGCGTGCAGGTCGGGTAGCGGTGGCAGCATGGGCAGAAAATATCACTGTGTCCGTGGGTACGCGCCGCTGGTGCAGGCACAAGAGCTAACAGTATAACGATAAACCGTCGACCTGCTGAACGCTACGGGGAACAGTCGGCGGTGACCGACGATATCAACCAGCATATTCTCGCCATCCAGGTGGTGGTGGAGCAGACCGTCAAGGGCGCGGGGGAGATGAGCGGCGACGCCGCCCGGGTGAGTCAGCTGGCGCTGTGGCTGAACGAGATCACCACCCACTCCTGGGTGTAGCCCGGTGTGGGTCTCCTGTCCTGGATCCTGTTGGATTTGATCGCCGGGGGGCATCCGGCAGCCCCCGCCTGCCCGTGCAACGCAGGCGGTGGGTCGTGGAGTGGGCCGCCCGTTGTCAGTCGATACTGCGGATGGCGTCGGTCTCGCTGGAGAGTGGCAGCGGCACCAGCTGCAGTCTGAAGCGCGTTTTTTTCGGTTCGTCGGGTTGAATATAGGGGCACTCGTCCATGGGGCGCCAGTCGCAGGCCACGCCGGTGACCAGTTCGTGTGGACAGCGGTGGCAGATATTTATATCCAGTTTCGTCAACATTGCGTAGCCTCCTTGTTGGTATAAGTTAAAAGTAACGCAATATCATGCTATTGCAAGATATTTGTAATAATTATTTTAAGTGTGGTTTTTGACTGGCGATGATCCGGTCTTCCGGGTTCCCGAGGGCGGCGCGGATCAGCCGAGGCGGGCGGTTCCCGCGGTTGACGATGGAGGGCGCGGCTGACTATGGGAACGCCGTCCGGTTAGCGGTATGATCTGCGGCTTGGATACTCCGTCAATACCACCTTGACAGAGCAGGTATATCAACACGCGATGGCATCAGGTCTGTTATGAATCGTTACTGGAGTCCGGTTGTTCACACCCTCACCCCCTATGTCCCGGGTGAGCAGCCCAAACAGACCGACCTGGTCAAGCTCAACACCAACGAGAACCCCTATCCACCCTCGCCCCGGGCACTGCAGGCGATGGCGGCGGAGGCGGCGGAGAGCCTGCGGCTCTATCCCGATCCAAACGCCGGGCGGCTGAAACAGGCGATTGCCGATTTTCACGGTGTTGCCGCGGCCCAGGTGTTCGTCGGCAACGGTTCCGACGAGGTGCTGGCGCACTGCTTCCAGGCACTGCTGAAGCACGAGCGGCCGTTGCTGTTTCCGGATATCTCCTACAGCTTCTATCCGGTCTATTGCGGCCTCTACGGGATCGACTTCACCCTGGTGCCGCTGCGCGAGGATTTCACCATCGACCCGGCCGATTACCGGATCGCCAACGGCGGCATCATCTTCCCCAATCCGAACGCCCCCACCGGCCGGCTGCTGCCGCTGACGGCCATCCGCGCGATCCTCGACGACAACCCCGATTCGGTGGTGGTGGTGGATGAGGCCTATATCGATTTCGGCGGCGCGTCGGCCATCCCCCTGGTGGATGACTACCCCAACCTGCTGGTGATCCAGACCCTCTCCAAGTCGCGCTCCCTGGCCGGCCTGCGGGTCGGTTTCGCGGTCGGACATGCGGAGTTGATCGAGGCCCTGGAGCGGGTCAAGGACAGCTTCAACTCCTACCCGCTGGACCGTTTCGCCATCAGCGGCGCGGTCGCCGCGATTCAGGACAGGGACTATTTTAATGCCACCTGCCAACGGGTGATCGCCACCCGCGAGCAACTGGCGGGGCGCCTGACGGAGCTGGGTTTCGAGGTGCTGCCTTCGGCCGCCAATTTCCTGTTTGTGCGTCACCCCGGGCGAGATGCCGGGGAGCTGGCGGCCCGGCTACGGGAACGCTCCATCATCGTGCGTCACTTCAACCAGCCGCGGATCGAGCAGTTCCTGCGTATCACCATCGGTACGGATCAACAGACCCTCCGCCTGTGTGAGGCCCTGAACGCCATTCTTGCATAAGTCGCGACCGGATACTGGCGCTCCGTCCTACAACCCCGCCACCGCCAGGGACAAGCACCGCGATAGTGCAAGTCTGCACCAGGGTGGATGGCTTCGCCGCCCCGTTCAGGTGACGTGATGTCCGCGGGTGGCGCTGGCGGCGCATATTTTTATCCCTGGCACACTCCTTGCTGACTGCGTTTTATCAGCAGGAGGTTTGTCCCATGTCATTGGTTGGTCTGTTCATCGCTGAATCCGTTTATCCTGTCCTCCAGGGGGGCGCGTGCCCCGCTGTCCACGGGAGCTGACGCCGATGCCCCGGGAAGTCAGGACCACCTGTCCCTATTGCGGCGTCGGCTGCGGCGTCATCGCCAGTCGCGACGCGGCGGGCGAAGTGACTATTGCCGGTGATCCGGAGCACCCCTCCAATTTCGGCCGGCTCTGCTCCAAGGGGAGCGCCCTGGGCGAAACCCTGGGCGAGGCGGGCCGCTTGCTGAAACCGGTGGTGAACGGCCGGGAGTGTGACTGGGACAGTGCCCTGGAACAGGTCGCCGACGGCCTGCAGAGGGCGATCCGCGAGCACGGGCCGGATTCGGTCGCCTTCTATGTCTCCGGGCAGTTACTGACGGAAGACTACTACGTGGCCAACAAGCTGATGAAGGGCTTTATCGGCTCGGCCAATATCGATACCAACTCGCGTCTATGCATGTCCTCCGCCGTGGTGGCGCACAAGCGCGCCTTCGGCGCGGATGCCGTACCCTGCGGCTACGAGGATCTGGAACGGGCCCAGTTGATCGTGCTGGCCGGTTCCAACGCCGCCTGGTGCCACCCGGTGCTCTACCAGCGCATCATGGCCAGCAAGCAGCAGAACCCGGATCTGCAGATCGTCACCATCGATCCGCGCGCCACGCCCACCGCCGAGACCTCCGACCTGCACCTGGCGATTCGTCCCGGCAGCGATGCCCTGCTGTTCAATGGTCTGCTGGTCTATCTGGACCGCCAGGGGGAGCGCAACGAGCTGTTCGTCAAGCAGGCGACCCGGGAGAGCGAGACGGCCCTGGCGGTGGCGGCGGTGGATGCCCCGGATATCGAGCGCGTCGCCAGTGGCTGCGGGCTGGCAGCGGAGGCGGTGGAGCGCTTCTATCGCCTGTTTGCCCGTACCGAGCGGGTGGTCACGGTCTACTCCCAGGGGATCAACCAGTCCAGCAGCGGCGTGGACAAGATCAATGCAATCATCAATTGTCACCTGCTGACCGGCCGCATCGGCCGTCCCGGCATGGGCCCCTTCTCCCTCACCGGACAGCCCAACGCCATGGGCGGGCGCGAGGTGGGCGGACTGGCCAATCAGTTGGCGGCCCACATGACGCTCGACTCCGAGGCCGACCGGGAGCGGGTGAAGCGCTTCTGGGAGGCGCCGGCCATGCCCCGACAGGAGGGGCTGAAGGCGGTCGATCTGTTTGATGCCATCGAGGCGGGCCGGATCCGGGTGCTCTGGGTGATGGCCACCAATCCGGCGGTGAGCCTGCCGGATTCCGATCGCATACGCCGGGCCCTGAAACAATGCGAGCTGGTCATCGTCTCCGACTGCATGGCCGCCACCGATACCATGGAGTTGGCGCACATCCGTCTGCCGGCCACCACCTGGGGCGAGCGCAGCGGCACCGTCACCAGTTCCGAACGGCGTATCTCGCGCCAGCGCGCCTTTCTCGAAGTGCCGGGGGAGGCGCGGCCGGACTGGTGGATCATCAGCCAGGTGGCACACCGCCTGGGCCACGCCAGGCAGTTCCCCTACCAGCATCCCGGCGAGATCTTCCGTGAACACGCGGCCCTCTCGGGGCTGGAGAATGGCGGCCGCCGCGCCTTCGATATCAGTCTTTACGCGGATCTGAGTGACGCCGCCTACGAGGAACTGACCCCGCGTCAGTGGCCCCTCACCGCGGCCACGCCGACCGGTACCCCGCGCCTGTTCGGCGACGGGGAATTTTTCACCACGGACGGCCGGGCGCGCTTCGTGCCGGTCAGCCCCGCCGCGCCGCGCCATCTGCCGGATCGGGACTACCCGCTGACGCTCAACAGCGGCCGGGTGCGGGATCATTGGCACACCATGACCCGCACCGGCCTCTCGCCCCGGCTGGCCAGCCACACCATCGAACCCTATGTGGAGCTCCATCCCGAGGACGCGGCGCGCTACGCCGTGACCGAGGGGGCGCTGGTGTGCATCGAGAGCCCCACCGGCAGCGCCACGGTGCGCGCCCGGGTGACGCCCGCGCAGCGACCGGGCAGCCTGTTCATGCCGATGCACTGGAACGGCCAGTTTGCCGCCACCGGGCGGGTGAATGCGCTGCTGCCGGGGGTCACCGACCCGCTCTCCGGCCAGCCCGAGTTCAAGCAGGGCCGGGCACGCGTCGCCGAGCGCCGCTTTGCCTGGCACGGTTTCCTGTTCTCGCGCCGCCAGCTGCAGCCCGGCGGCGCCGACTACTGGGCGCGCTCCCGCGGGGCGGGCTTCTGGCGCTATGAGATGGCCGGCGACCAGATCCCGGAGGACTGGGCCGGCATGGCCCGCTCCTATCTCTGCAGCGAGGGCCGCGAGGTTGGCTGGATGGAGTATTCCGACCGCGCCGCCAACCGCTACCGCGCCGCCCGCTTTGTCGACCATACCCTGGAGAGCTGCCTGTTCATCGGCCCGGACCTGCAGCTGCCGCCGCGTGACTGGATCGAGGCGCTGTTCGCCAAGGCCTCCCTGGATGCGGCGGAGCGGGCCAGTCTGCTTTCCGGGCGTGCCCCGGACAAGAGCGCGGACGTGGGTCGGATCGTCTGCGCCTGTCACAGCATCGGCGAGAAGCGTATCCAGGAAGGCATCCGGGTCCAGGGGCTGAACAGTGTCGAGGCGATTGCGGAAGTGCTGAGGGCGGGCAGCGGATGTGGCTCCTGCGTGCCGGAGATCCGGGCCATGCTGGCGGGTGGGTGAGAATCGCAGCCGGCCAGGGAAACAGGTTGAATTGGTGCGAGGGTAGGGGCAGGCCCCCATACGACCCCATAAGCT
>NZ_JAQGEI010000001.1 GCF_029017505.1 Sedimenticola hydrogenitrophicus | reverse complement strand
TCGGTAGCCGATCTTGTTGATGCGGTAAATTTCACCGGCGTCCCGCTGGGCGGAGAGTTGTTCTCGGGGCTCAGCCTCGTAGCGGATACTTACTACGTGGTGATCGAAAACACAGGCCTGTTATCAATCATCTGGGAAGGCGGCGATAACCCGATAGTCTCGGCCATGGCTGGGGTGCATCACCTTGATGACTGGACCTCAACTGTATTCGACCCGACGTTTCCACCCATTTCCGAGTTCGACGTTGTTCTCGGACAAGGCGCACGGTTCTACAGCATCAGTACCACTACCATAGGTTCTGTCCCCGAGCCAGGCAGCATCGCACTATTTATCCTGGGCGCCACCCTCATTTCGTTCGCCAGGTGTCACAAGAAATCTCGGATGCTTGCTTAGGGTCGACTCGAACTAAATGCCGGATCAGCCGAGCTTTGAGGTGTATCACGATGCCTTGTACCCCCTTATCAAAGGGGCACTTGCTTACGCATGGTCCGCAGATATGCTCATATGTCTGTAAGCACATCTGGCGGAATATGCAGACAAGCTTTCCGAGACCCGGCTGGATAGCACAAATCTAGCACAGTCGCTAAACAGGAAAGAAAAAAAGCGGCAGGCTGATCGCCTAACCGCTTGATTTTCTTGCTAAAAATGGCGCGCCCGGAAGGATTCGAACCTCCGACCACCTGGTTCGTAGCCAGGTACTCTATCCAGCTGAGCTACGGGCGCTTAACTTTGGAGCGCGAATTCTGAAGATTTCTTGCTCCGTTGTCAACTAATTAGCTGACTAAAATAATGGCGGAGAGCGAGGGATTCGAACCCTCGATGGGCTATTAACCCATACGCCCTTAGCAGGGGCGCGCCTTCAGCCGCTCGGCCAGCTCTCCTGATTCATTTCACGCGTTTAATGGTCCTGCGGACCATGCGGGAGTGCGTGTTATTCGGTGCTACGCACCTCACCCCGCGGGGCCGTCCCAATAACCCAGGACAGCCAGGGCGATACCCTGCCCCGAAAGAGGCGGTATTCTAACCCATTTTTTTTCGTATTGCTTCTATGAATTTCACTTTAAAAACGGCTTTTGAAGGACCGTTTTTCTGCCCTGCCCGGCCTGATGGATCGGTCAGGGACACACGCTTATGCATGAAGGCAACGGGGCCTGAACGGCCCCGTACGGGTAAACGCTTTACTCGTCGTCCACTATATCTTGGTCAGTCTGCTGCTCACGCTTGATGCGCTCGTAAATTTCTTCACGATGCACCGTTACATCACGTGGGGCATTGACACCGATACGGACCTGATTACCTTTGACGCCCAGTACCGTTACGGTCACTTCGTCTCCAATCATCAGAGTCTCGCCTACGCGGCGTGTCAAGATCAACATCGTCCAATCTCCCTGTTAAATTTCCAACTGTGACGTCACGAACACCAACCCTGCAGAGGACTCCATCCTCCGGAAAGTGCACAGAAACGCCGCCAACCAAGCACTTGCGCCACAGGAGATGTGGTGAAAGAGCGATGGAATTCTACCAGCTAACCCATTGAGAAATAAAGGGAATTAAAGGTATATACTTCCATGTGAATAGCCCTTTCACTGATAGAGGGAACCGACTCGTCCATATAGGTAGACTCTAGCCTATCTTTGCCGGTTCTGCCGCCAGGTCAAACGCCTCGTGCAGGGCACGCACCCCCAGTTCCAGATACTTCTCGTCGACCACCACCGAGATCTTGATTTCGGAGGTGGAGATCATGCGGATATTGATCCCCTCCTTGGACAGGGCGGCGAACATGGAGCTGGCGATACCGGCGTGTGAGCGCATGCCCACGCCCACCAGGGAGATCTTGACGATGGTATTATCACCGCTCACCTCCCGCGCACCCAGCTCCTTTGCCACCCCGTTCAGGATGGACACGGCCTTGTCGTAATCGTTGCGATGCACGGTAAAGGTGAAGTCGGTGGTCCCGTCCTGGCCGATGTTCTGGATGATCATGTCCACTTCGATATTGGCATCGGAGATGGGGCCCAGAATCTGGTAGGCCACGCCGGGCTGATCCGGGACCCCCAGGATGGTGAGTTTCGCCTCATCGCGGTTGAACGCGATACCTGAAATTTTTGCGTCTTCCATACCCTTGTCCTCAAAGGTGATCAGGGTTCCCTCGCCCTCTTCGAAACTCGAGAGTACGCGCAGGGGTACATTGTATTTGCCGGCAAATTCGACCGCCCGGATCTGCAGCACCTTGGATCCGAGGCTGGCCATCTCCAGCATCTCTTCAAATGATATCTTGCTCATGCGGCGCGCCTTCGGCTCCACCCGCGGATCGGTGGTGTAGACCCCGTCCACATCGGTGAAGATCTGGCACTCGTCGGCCTTCAGCGCCGCCGCCAGGGCCACCGCCGTGGTATCCGAACCGCCGCGACCTAGGGTGGTGATACTGCCCTGCTCGTCGATGCCCTGGAACCCGGCCACCACCACCACGCAACCGGCGTCGAGGTCGGCCTTGACCTTGATATCATCGATATCCTGGATACGCGCCTTGCTGTGGGCGCTGTCGGTGAGGATATGCACCTGGCCGCCGGTGTAGGATTTCGCCGGGCAACCGATCTTGTGCAGGGCCATGGAGAGCAGCGCGATGGTCACCTGCTCGCCGGTCGATACCAGGACATCCATCTCTCGCGCGGAGGGGTGTTCCTCGATCGCCTTGGCCAGCGCGATCAGCCGGTTGGTCTCCCCGGACATGGCGGAGACCACCACCACGACCTGATCGCCATGGTTGCGTGCCGCCGCGACCTTTGCGGCCACCGCCTGTATCCGCTCGATGCTGCCGACCGATGTGCCACCGTATTTCTGTACGATAAGGGCCATTGATTCTGCTACTCGCTTTCCAGTTACATAGTTAGCCCGGCCAGGAGCCGGGCGTCCGAAGGGGGCTAATTAAACAATAAAATATGCGTGGTTTCCACGGTTTCGTAAGCGGCTGCCGCCTACTGCCCCAGCGCCTCACGCACCCAGCCCTCGACCGAGGCCAGGGCGCCGGGCAGGGCCGCCGGGTCGCTGCCGCCGGCCTGGGCCATGTCGGGCCGGCCACCGCCCTTGCCGCCCACCTGTTCGGCGACGAACTTCACCAGCTCCCCCGCCTTCAGGGTCGGGATCTGGTCCTTGGTGACGCCGGCCACCAGGCTGACCTTGTCGCCACTGACCGCCGCCAGCAGGATCACCGCGCTGCCCAGCTTGTTTTTCAGCTGGTCCAGGGTGTCGCGCAGGTCCTTGGGATCGACCCCGTCGAGCTTGGCGGCCAGTACCTTGACGCCCGCCACTTCGACGGCGCTGCCGGCCAGGTCGCTGCCGGCCGCGCTGGCCAGCTTGCTCTTCAGCTGCTCCAGCTCTTTCTCCAGGCGCCGGCTGCGTTCCACCAGCTGGGTCACCTTGTCCGCCACATCGTCGCGGCCGGATTTGACCAGGTCCGCGATCCGTTGCAGCCGGTTCTCGTCCGCCTCCACCCACTGCAGGGCGGCGGCGCCGGTCACCGCCTCGATGCGCCGCACGCCGGAGGCGATGCCGGTTTCCGAGACAATCTTGAACAGGCCGATGTCGCCCACCGCCTTGACGTGGGTGCCACCACACAGCTCGGTGGAGAAGTCGCCCATGCGCAACACCCGCACGTTGTCGCCGTACTTCTCGCCGAACAGCGCCATCGCGCCGCTCGCCTTGGCATCCTCCAGGGACATGATGCGGGTCTGCACGGTGTGGTTCTCGCGAATCTGCTCGTTGACCATGCGCTCGATCTCCTGGAGCTGCTCACGGCTGACCGGCTCGAAGTGGGAGAAGTCGAAGCGCAGGCGCTCGGCATTGACCAGCGAGCCCTTCTGCTGGACATGCTCGCCCAGCACCCGCTGCAGCGCGGCGTGCATCAGGTGGGTGGCGGAGTGGTTGAGCGCGGTGGCAGCGCGCTTGCCGGCGTCGACCCGGGCCAGCACCTCGCTGCCGACCTGGAGCGAGGCACCCTGGAAACGGCCACTGTGGACAAACACGTCGCCACCCTGCTTCCGGGTGTCGGTGACGATGAAGCGGGTGTCGCCACACTCCAGGACCCCCGCATCACCCACCTGACCGCCGGACTCGGCATAGAACGGGGTGCGGTCCAGCACCACCAGCCCCGCCTCGCCATCCCCCAGGGTGTCGACCGATTGGCCGTCCTGGAACAGGGCGATGATGGTCGCCTTGCTCTCCAGCCGCTCATAGCCGGTAAACTCGGTGGCGCCGTCGAGATTGATCTCCACCTGCTGGGCGCCGCCGAACTGGCTGGCGGCACGCGCCCGTTCCCGCTGCGCCTGCATCGCCAGCTCGAAACCGGGCATATCCAGGGTCAGATCCCGCTCGCGGGCGATGTCCGCGGTCAGGTCGGTGGGGAAGCCGTAGGTATCGTAGAGCTTGAACACGGTCTCGCCCGGGATCTCCTTGCCGGCCAGTGATTCGATCGTCTGATCGAGGATCTTCATCCCCTGTTCCAGGGTCTCGGCAAAGCGTTCCTCTTCCAGGCGCAGCACCCGCCGCACCTGATCGGCCGCCTTGGGCAGCTCGGGATAGGCCGCGCCCATCTCCTGGCTCAGCGGCTCCACCAGCTTGTGGAAGAAGGGCTGCTTCATGCCCAGCATGTAGCCGTGGCGGATGGCGCGGCGGATGATGCGGCGCAGGACGTAGCCGCGCCCCTCGTTGGAGGGCAGCACGCCGTCAACGATCAGGAAGGCGCAGGAGCGGATGTGATCGGCGATGACCCGCAAGGATTTCTCTTCCAGATTGCCGCAGCCGGTGGCCTCGGCAGCGGCCTTGATCAGGTGCTGGAACAGGTCGATTTCGTAGTTGCTGTGCACATGCTGCAGCACCGCCGCCAGACGCTCCAGCCCCATGCCGGTATCCACCGAGGGCCGCGGCAGCGGGGTCATCTCGCCGGCCTGGTCGCGGTTGAACTGCATGAACACCAGGTTCCAGATCTCGATATAGCGGTCGCCGTCCTCTTCCGGGGAGCCGGGCGGTCCGCCCCACACCTCGGGGCCGTGGTCGTAGAAGATCTCCGAGCAGGGCCCGCAGGGGCCGGTATCGCCCATGGACCAGAAGTTGTCCTTGGCGCCGCAACGGGAGAAGCGGCCCGGGTCGACCTTCATCTCCTTGAGCCAGATATCCTCGGCCTCCTGGTCCTCCTCGAACACCGTTACCCAGAGCTTCTCTTCCGGCAGGCCCAGTACCTCGGTGAGGAACTCCCAGGCGTACTGAATCGCCTCGCGCTTGAAGTAGTCGCCGAAGCTGAAGTTGCCCAGCATCTCGAAAAAGGTGTGATGGCGCGCGGTGTAGCCGACATTTTCCAGGTCGTTGTGTTTGCCGCCGGCGCGCACGCAGCGCTGGGAAGTGGTGGCGCGCACATAGTCGCGCTTCTCCCGTCCCAGGAAGGTGTCCTTGAACTGCACCATGCCGGCATTGGTAAACAGCAGCGTGGGGTCGTCATGGGGCACCAGCGAGCTGCTGGGAACCTCCGTATGTCCCTTCTCGATAAAGAAGTTCAGGAAGGCGGTGCGTAATTCGGCGCTGGTCTTCATACAGGCTAGACTTTGTGATTGAACGAAATGGTGGATATTAGGCAGAACGACGGGCGTTGTCACCTGCAATTCTACGGAAATCGCCCGGGGAGAACAAATGGCCCCGGCCTCCGTCAGGCTGCCCGATGAAGTGCCTGCCCGCCGATAACCCGCGACTTGGACATCCGCCCGATCCGCCGTAAGATGTGCGGCCCTTTCAGCACACCCGGTACCCGAAGATGCAGATCAGCAACGACAAGGTAGTGACCATCGAATACACCATGACCGACCAGCTGGGCAATCTGCTGGACACCTCGGACAACGGTGAGACCGTCTCCTTCATCCACGGCCGGGGGACGGTGTTCCCCGCCCTGGAGGCGGCGCTGGAGGGCCGGTCCATCGGCGAGCGGCTGCAGCTCACCCTGACCCCGGAGCAGGCCTACGGCGCCACCGACGAGCGCCTGGTCAAGGTGATCCCGCGGGACAAGTTCAAGCTGGAGGGGGAGATCGCCGTCGGCCGCCGCTTCAAGACCCGCCGCGACGACACCGAGGTGGTGGTCACCGTGGTCAAGGTGGACGACGAGAGCGTGGTGGTGGATGCCAATCCGCCGCTGGCCGGCGTTACTATCCAGATGGACGTGGTGATCGTCGAGGTGCGCGACGCCATCGCCGAGGAGCTGGCCAGCGGCCAAGTCCAGGACATGGACGCGATCTACGAGAAGGAGCAGAAGAAGAGCGTCATCGTCGAGCTGAAGTAGTCACGCCCGCCGGGGGCGCCTGCCTCTCCTTGCGATCCACCTCGTCCAGCACCTCAGGGTAGTAGCACATATAGCCCGAGTGACACAGCTCGGGCCGCGCCCGCACGTTGCTGGCGTAGTCGTAAACGGTTTGCGCCGTCTCGCCTGCAGCCACTTGGTCGCGCACCGAGCGCACCAGCTGAATGCTCTTCAGCTTGCGCTCCAGGGGCGCCTCGCGACCGGCAATCTTGATCGCTGTCACCCCGTCCGACGCCAGCCGGTGGATGGCGCAAAGTCCGCAGGGGCCGAAGGTGTAGCCCTGCTCGGAGGTGGAGAAGCCGCAGCTGAACTTGTACCAGGTCCACTCCTTGTAATCGGCCTCGTTCTGCAACAGCGCCTGCCGGGCCGGCTGTTCAATGCGTTCTCCGTCTGCCCGGTAGAAGCTGTACTGGTAGTTGTCCAGGCAGATCGGCCCGCCATATTGTTGCGGCAGATGGATGGTGTGGCAGACCCCCTCCTCGTAGATACAGCCATCATTGAGGATAAACGCCTCGAACTCCATGCGCGGCAGTGCGGCGACCATGTCCCGGATCTCATCCAGTTTGAGGTAGCGCGGAAAGATCACCCGGTCGACCCCCAGCTCGCCGAAGAAGCGCGCCGACTCGCTGTTGCGGCAGGCGGCGATGGAGCTGAGGTGGAGGCGGACGCCCAGATCCAGCTCCGCCACCGCCAGCAACAGTGCCGGGTCGGCCAGGATCAGGGCGTCGCCGCCCTCGCCGGCGAAGCGGCGCGCCAGCTCGATCAGGCAGCGCAGCTGCGGCTCGGTGTAGTGCTGGGCGTTCAGGGTCAGCATGGACTGCTTACCGGCGGCATGGGCGGTCGCGATGATCCACTGCATCTCGACATACTCCCTGATATTGCCGAACAGCCGCCGGCTTACGGTGGAGATACCGAACTGCCGCGTCCACTCCTCGGGCACCATGCCGAAGTACACCTCGTCGGCCCCGGCCTGCAGCACCGGCTCCAGCTCCGCCGCCTTGCTAATCGGTGCAACGATTTTCATTCCAGTCTCCCGCCAGTACCAGTCGATTGACCCAACCCTGTCGCAGCGCCTCCCCCAGCACCCGCTGCTGCTCCGCGCCGTAACGATAGAAGATGGTATTGCCGCGCAGGAAGACGGACAGCTCATGCGGGCTCTGACAGCCGGTGCGTTGCATGCGGCTGAAATAGACCAGACACTCCTTCTGGCAGCGGTGCCCGGGCATGAACTTTTTCTGCTTCTCCAGCGCCAGCGAGCCCGGCTTGCAGATACGCCCCTTCAGGGTGTAGCCGAAGGGCAGATGCACCGAGAGGCGGAGGCCGTTCGGCCGCAGGTCGGCGGTCTCGGCGAAGGGACGGATATCGGTCTCCACCGACTCCACACCAAAGCGCTGCATCAGTTTCGGATAGAGCGATGACTGCATCCCGGGGGGTATGGCGCTGGCCCACTCCGCCGAGGGCAGCCGCGGGTCCTTGATCATCTTGCCCATCTGCCGTCCGGCCACCGGGCGCAGCCGGGGAAAGCGCTCCCGCAGCAGCCGCAGCACCCCCCAGTCGTTGACCACCACCTCGCTCGCGTCCGGCAGTCGCCCAAACAGCCTCGGCAACTGTTCGATACCCCGGTCGGCCAGCATCGGCGTCAGCAAGGTGATGCCCAGGCCATGCCCCCGGCTCCACTCCACCACCCGCTGTAGCTGGGTGGAGTGGGGCAACAGGCGCTCGCAGAACTCATTGCCGTAATGGATCCGGTCGAGCGGACGCCCGGCCAGTGCCTGCGGGAGCACCGACTCGCGCCAACCCAAGGCCGCCAGGCACGCCTCCGCGTTGAGCGGCGAAGGGAGCCCGGCAAGGCGCTCCAGCAGCGTCGCATCGCAGAGTGTGAAGGCCAGCTCCGGTTTGGACAGGGGGGCATTCGCCAAAGACATGATTCGCTTATCCTCGCTGTTCGCCGGGAGCCGGCCGACAGCCGGCGATGAAATTGTCGATCAAGCGCCGCTGCTCCGCCGAGACCGGTGGCCAGCCTGCAAGTGTGTCGAGTGGCGGCCGCTCCCTCCCCTGCTGCAGCGCGCGGACCAGCGGTGCCAGCGGGACGCCGCCCAGATGCCAGATTCCCAGTGGATGATCCGGCGTCACCACCCCTTCGCGGGCGACGATAAACTCACCCTGCAGCACCGGCAGTAGGCGGATGCGCATGTCGGACAGGCCGAAGCGACGATGCAGCGGCTCGCTATCGGGCCAGGCCCGGCGCGCGGCCCAGAACGGCCGGTCGGCCCACTGCCACTCCATGGCATAGAAGTCCCGTCCGATCCGGGAGTAGCGGTTGAACAGGTCGGCGACCCGCTGCCGATGAAAGCGTTTCGCCAGCTCGCCATCCTGCGGCCGCCGCAACAGGGTATGCACCACCGCCGGCGCCTGCAGCGCCGAGGAAAGCGCCTGAAAGATGCCGTTTCCGGACAGGGGATCCACCGCCATCGCCGCATCGCCGATGCGTATCCAGTCATCCCCCACCGGCTCGATGCAGTGGCTGGGGGTGCTGGTGCGGGCATGGGCAGGACCCAGCGGCTCGGCGTCCTGCAGAAAGGGCGCCGCCTGTGGCAAGCACCGCAGATGCCCCAGGATGAACCCCGTCAGCGACGCCTTCTCCGGCAACCGGGCATGCGCCACGTCCAGGGTCAGCTGCAGATAGCGCTCCGCGGCGCCGTTCGCCGCCATCCAGGCCCAACCCTCGGCGAAACTCTCCACCGCGGAGCCGGGTGGCAGGGAGGGTCCCCGACAGCGTTGCAGCAGGGAGACGCTGGCAACGCCGCACCGGCGCTGCCGGTCGCCGGCCGGGGCCCGGCGGCCGCGCGCCTCGATCAGGAAATCACCCGGGTAGAGGCGCGTTCCCTCCGCCTGGGTCACCCGCACGCGATGGCCCTCGCCGCACCGCTCCAGCCGCCGCACGCGGCCGCGAATCACCCGCACCCCGGCCCGTTCCAGATCGGCCAGCAGCGCCCGATCGAACGCTTGTCGGTCGATCAGCCGCTCGCGGTTGGCCGCCGAGGTGAGGCCGTTCCAGGTAACCCGGCGCGGCGTGGGCTCCGGCAGCCGCTCCAGCGCCTGGGAAAATCCGGCCTGGTGCAGGCCGTCAACCACCCGCTCCGAGATCCCCTCAATCGCAGCGAACGGGCGCGGTTCGCTGATCAGGGTGACCGGGTAGCCGGTAGCCGCCAGCCCCATCGCCGCCGCGGCCCCCGCCGGTCCACCGCCAAGGACCAGCAACCGTTCGGGATATTGTCCTGTCGTCGCCACTGCCACTAGCCCGTCCGCCGCTCCGCCCCGAAATAACGGGCATTACCGCGCAAATGCCGTTGGATTGAAGCGATATCCGGCGCACCACCGGCCGTCAGGTAGGCGGCGATATGTCCGCTCAGGTAGCCGGTGCCGATACTGGCCCCGGCCACCCGCCCGTCCGGGCTGCGGACAAACGCACCGAAATCGGCATACTGCGTCTGCAGGCGAGACCACTCGGCCTCGGCACAGCGGGCGTCGCCGGTCATGCGCAGCACCCCGGGATAGGCGGCGGGGAAGACCGGATCGCCACGCGCCGGGGTGGCGGCGCAGAGCGCCACCCCGGCCCCGGCCGCCGCCGCACAGGCGGCCCGCAGCACCGGCCGGTCGGTGCGCAGGCCCAGACTGAGATTGATCAGGTCCACCCGTTGTGCCAGCAGCCAGTGAATGGCGGCCGCCACCTGGGAGGGGGTGGTGGTGAAACGGTCGGTGAACACCTGGGCAACCGCCAGGCGGACAGTCGGCGCCGCGCCGAGGATGGCGCGGATGGTCTCGGTGCCGTGTTGCACGCGGTCGTACCCCGCCTCGCGCTGAACCAGCATCCCCGACTCGATGACAAAGGCCGCGGCGACATCGACGGCGTGCGCCTGATCGCGGCTGAAGCCGCTGTCCACCACCCCCACCGTCACCCGCCTACACATGCATCACCCCCGCGTGCGGCAGTACCCGAATCACCCCGTCATCCAGTATCAACTGCAACGAAACGGCATCGGAGAGCGACGGGCGATGACTGATCAGGATCCGGGTGCGGTCGCCGAACAGTCCGTCCACCGCGTCGATGATCTCCTGCTCGGTCTCCTGGTCGACGGCCGAGGTCGCCTCGTCCAGCACCAGCACCAGCGGCTCCTGCAGCAGGGCGCGGGCGATGGCCACGCGCTGCCGCTGGCCGCCGGAGAGCTGCACGCCCCGTTCGCCGACCTGGCTATGGATGCCCTCCGGCAGGCTGTCGATCAGATCGTCCAGGCGGGCACGCCGCGCCGCCGCCAGGATGCTTTCGGCATCCGCCTGGGGCGCCGCGTAGCGCAGATTCTCGAACAGGCTGCCACGAAACAGGACGATCTCCTGGCTCACCACCGCCACCCGCTGGCGGATCTCCTGCGGATCGCAGTCACGCAGATCGAGGCCATCCAGCAGGATGCGTCCCGACTGCGGGTCATAGTGGCGCTGCAGCAGATCGATCAGGGTCGACTTGCCCACCCCGGAGCGCCCGGTCAGCACCACCTTGCTGCCGGCGGCAATGGATACATCCAGCTGCCGCAGCACCTGCCGGCTGCGCCCCGGATAGGCGAAGGAGACGCCCTCGAACACGATATGACCACCCCGCAGGGGCAACGGGCGGGGTGATGGCGGCGGCCCCACGCTGCTGGGGGTAAAACGCAGCTCCGCCACCCGACCCAGGCTCACCGAGACCCGCTGGATCGATACGTAGAGCCCGAGCAGGCTCTGCACCGGGCCGATGGCCATACCCAGATAGGTGGAGAAGGCGATCAGGGCACCCAGTTGCCACTCGCCGTCGATCACCCACAGACCGCCGATAATGAAGGCGCCCGCCCGCGACAGCGATGTCAGCACGCCGGGCACGGCGCGGGTCAGGAACTCGGTCATCTGCAGGCGCAACAGATCCCCCAGATAGTGGTCGCCCAGACCGCGCAGGCGCCTCGCTTCACGCGCCTCCTGGCCGACGGACTGGATGAACTTCATCGCCGGCAGGGTCTCCACCAGGAACGAGGAGAGATCGGCCGAGCGTTCCCGCAGGCGACGGGTGCGCCGCTCCAGCTTGCGCCGCATCCAGCGCATCCACAGCACCTCGACGGGGATCAGCAGAGCGACGATCAGGGTCAGTTGCCAGGAGAGCAGCAGCATCAGCGCCAGCGCCCCGAGCAGGCCCAGGATGCTGGAGACGGCGGCGAACAGGGAGTCGACGGCAAAGCGCTGGATCTCCGCCACATCCCCATCCAGCCGGGAGAGGATGTCGCCGGTGCGGCGCTCGGCGTAGAAGGTGGGCGACAGGGTCTGCAGATGCCGGTAGAGATCCTCGCGCAAGCGAAACAGGATGCGCCCGGACAGGAGGGTGTGCAGATACCGGTTGAGGCCGGCGAGCCCCATGCCAAGGAGGCCAATCAGGATCATGGCGAGCGCCACCTGCACCAGCACACTCCGGTCGCCGGCCAGCAACCCGTCGTCGATCAGAATCTTGGTCAACCAGGGCAGCAGCAGTACCTGCCCGGTGGCCAGCAGGGAGAGCAGCAGCAGCACCAGCATGCTGTAACGGTGCGGCCAGACAAAACCGTATACCCAACGCAGCGCGGCGCGCGCGGCCGCTTGCGTGTCCGGCTCGCTGGAGCGGATCAGACGGTCGAGCATGCCTGACCGACGCGCCGCCCGAGCACATCCCTGTGCCTGGCGGCCTGGACTGGGGTCGACAGCATCAAGGCGCTACTCTTGCAGCCTCGCCAGGCGCATGTCGGCGGTCGACATGTCCCCCGGCAGCTGAATACTGCCCTTCTTCTCCAGGGTCGCGGGGTCGTGCACCGAGATATCGCTGGAGGTCCCGCCGACGTAGAGGGTGCCGCCGTCGGAGGTCATGTTGATGGTGTAGTAGGTGTGATCCATGTCGGTCACCGCCAGGGTCTTCTTCTCCTTGATGTCATGCTTGGAAAGGGTGTTGAAGGCGCCGTAGATGATATTGGCATCGTGTGGATCGGTCACCCAGCTGAACACGATGAACTGGAAGGGAACCGTCTCCAGCTGTTCCACCTCACCGGTGCTCAGATCGACCCGGCTCATGCCCCACCACCAGTCGGCGGTCTCGAAGTTCATGCTGTCGTCCTTAAACTCGGCGGTGACGTAGGGCATGATGTATTCACCCACGTGCTCCCCCTGCGAGGAGACGGCGAAGGCATCGGGCGTCAGCCATCGCGGGCCCCGCTCCCAGTTCTGCAGTTTGCTGATGACCCGCACCTTGCCGTTCTGCGGATCGATCGCCTTCAGGTCGGCGCCGCCCAACACCACCTCGCCGCTAGCGAGCGTGGCGATCTTGGTGATGCGGCGGTCCACCGGCCAGCGGCGGCTCGGTTGCACATCGAATCCGGCGCTGGTGTCGAACACCGCCAGTTGGGGCTGCATCACCTGATAGCGGTCCGGCAGCTTGCCCACCGGATTCTGGATGGTGTAGAGCTCCTTGCCATCGGGACTGAGCGTCAGGGAGAAGAAGGTCTTTACCGTGACCTTCTCGGTCGACTGCTTGGCGGAGAACACCATCTTGCAGTCGGTGATATCGAAGCCGTAAATGTCCTCCCACTTGTTGGACAACACATAGGCGATGCGGCCGTTTGGCGACGTGGCGATCGAACCCGAACCGAAATAGCCGGGGATATCACAGGAGCGGCTGATGCGGTTGGTCTCGGTGTCGATCACCTGCAGTTGATTCGGCCGGGTCACGGTCAACAGATACTCGTGCGACGCCGTGCTGGCGGCCTGTTTCACGCTGCTGTGACAACCGCTCAGGACCAGGCCCAGCCCGGCGAGTGCCAACCATGCCCGTGTAGTGCTTTTTTTGGTATTCATCAAGCTCATCTCCATCACTCATCTTCCGGGAAGATGCCATCCAGCTTGCGCCAGTCGACATTCGCCTTGTCGATCCCCCTGGACCAATCTGGAGAGGTACTCATGGTGTCCGGCACCTGGGCCGGCCACCAGCAGGCATCCGCGCAGCCATACAGGTCCGATTCCATCGGCGCGCAGAGGGACGAAAGGCCGCCGAACGGATCCACCTCCCAGCCCGGATCGGTGGTGGCGGTGCAGCCGACAACCGTCTGCATCGCCACCACCTCCTCAACCTCTTCCCGGCTGACCGCCGCTTCCAGTATTTTTGCTTTTTTATTGACAGACTTCAGATGTTTCATTTCAGAAACTCCTCCTGGGTAATACGTGATTCTCGAAAAAACCGGGATTTTCGAGCATGAGGCGCGAATAGACCTGGACACCAAAATCAACCCAGTCCCGCATCAGGTCGCAATAATGGTAGGTCGGCAGCGCCGGATCGCCGGTCTTGGCATAACTCTCGTGATAGCAGCCGCCGGAACAGAGATTGCGGATGCGGCAGGTCTCGCAGCCGGTGTTGCTTCGATCCAGACGTTGTTCGACAAACCGGGCCAGGCGCGGTTTATCGATACCCGTTTTCACCGTGCCGAAGCGCGGCAGCGCGGAACCGGTGAAGCGGTGGCAGAGATTCAGCCCCCCTTCCGTGTCCACCGCCAGCAGCGCCACACCGGCCCCGCAGGGCAGCTGCTTTTTGTTGCCCTCGTGCAGATCGGTCATCAGTTGATGCATGTTGCCGAAGCCGAGATTGCGGTTCTCCAGCGCCTCCTGAAGATAGCGTTGGCCGAGTTGTTTCATGCCGCTGAACACCTGCAGCAACTCTTCCGGACGCAGATTGAACGCCGCGATATCGCCGGAGGTCACCGGGCCGAACCCCACTTCATGAAATCCCAGATCGTGATAGAGGTGGTCAAAAATGGCCTGTACGTCGGTGATGCCGTGAGTCAGGGTCACCCGGCAGCCGACCGGGCGTGACATCCCGGCCGCCAGCAACCGTTTCACCTTCTCACTGACGATGTCGTAGGTGCCATGACCTCCCACGGTCAGCCGGTTACGGTCATGCAGGCCGCGCGGGCCATCCATGGATACGGTCAGCCCGAAGCGGTGCTGATTGAACCAGTCGATCGACTGGTCCGACAACAGGGTCGCGTTGGTGGTCAGGGTAAAATCGGGCGTGGCCGCCAATTCGGCAAAGCGACTTTCGCAATAGGCCACCACCTTGCGGATCAGCGGCATGTGGGTCAGCGGCTCACCGCCGAAGAAGACGATGTTGTACTTCTTCTGCCCCGGCGACTCGCGCAGCAGCATCTCGATCGACTCCACCGCCGTTTCGTAGGACATCTTCAGTCCATCGGACGGGCTCGCCAGGTCCTCCTTATAACAGTAGGTGCAGCTCAGGTTGCAGCCGGTATTGACGTTCAGCACCAGGGTGGTGAGCGGGAAATTCCGCACACTGAGCGGCGGCAGGTTCAGCCTGGCCGTCGTCCCCTCGTCGCACAGTATCTCCAACGACTTCAGGTCATCGATCGTCTCGCTCAGCTCGGCCGGGCGGAACCGCGCATTGAACCGTTGTTGAATCGATGCCCGGCTGACGGTATCGTGCTCATCAAACAGATCCAGCAGTGCACCGCTCAACTCATCGAGCTCAAACAGGCTGCTGGTCGGTATATGGAACAGCATGTCGTGCCGGTCCACCGCCACCCGATGCAGATTGGGTCTGACCAGTCTCAGGTTATCCATGGATCACCTCGGTGGATTGCATCCGTCTATGGGTAGTGAACAGCATCCCGGCCTACTGCACCGAGGACCGAACAAACCGCTGCACCGTCACCAGCAGATGGGCTTCGCCGCTGACCTGGCCACCGCCGTCATCGACGCTGCCGACCACACTCAGGTTGCCCACGTTGTTGGTCGACATCTTGCGCTCCGGATTGGGTCCCGCGTCACCCGGCGTGAAGATGCCGTTGGCATCGATGGTGCCGGCGTACTTGAGGTCGTTATCCTGTTCGGCGGTCTCGTCAAACGCCTTCAGCGTCCAGGTGGCCGGCATATGCCCCAACCGGATGTCATCCGCGGTGCCGGGTTTGCCGTCCGCGCCGGAGGCATAGCCCACCGCACGATAGGCGGACTTCACCTTGGCTACCGGCATGCCGTTGCCCCCGACTCTGGCAATCGACTCGCCGGGCACCACCTCCACCCGTGCCACCTGATCGAACACCGCCAGCATGGCGGGCACCTGGATCTGTCCGACGCGGATGTCACGCAGACCCACCGCCGCCTGCTTATCCGCCTCAACCAGCAAACGCATGCGGTTGGTCCCGGCGGACAGGGTTTTGATCACCCGGACCCCCTCACCCAGCTCCGGGGTCCCCTGCAGACCGGCCCCGACCAGGGTGATCTCCTGCCGGGTGCCCTGGCGGATATGCGAAGGCATCACCCGGGTCACGGCGTGATCCCCCTTGGCTGCCCGTTGCGCCACCATCTCCGCGCCCAGTTCGTTGGCCCCGGCCATGAACAGACGTCCGGTCATCTGCGTGCCCTGCTCGTTGGCCGCCAGGATCTGGCGCAGCTTCATGCCGTCCAGGGTCAGCGCCGCGCGCCACTCGTATCCGGTATAGGTGATCGCCTGTCCGCTGCCGCTGAGCGGTCTGCCGTCGGCGTAGTGACCGGCGATCTCCAGTGCATAGCGGTCATCGCCCTGGTCACGCACCTGCATCACGGCGTCGAAGTCGCCCTTGCCCGGGATATACCCGGCGATGGTCCAGGCATGCGCGAACGTGGGCTTGTCCGCTGCCTGCCACGCCTTCCAGGCCGCCGTCTCAAACGGAAAATCTTCCGCCAGTTTGGGTGCCACCTCATTCATGGCCAGTTCGAACCAGGGGCGGTCACGCGCCAGCGAATGCAGTTCCAGGGTCGGAATCTGCCCCATGTGGAACTGCACCAGCAGATCCCACTCGGCCCGGGTGCGCCGCTGCAGACCGAAGCGGGCGCCGGAGTGACAGCGGGCGCACATCTCGGCATAAGCGGGATCATTGTTCTCCACCAGGTTGCCGTCACGCTCCAGGCCATAACGCAGGCCGGCGGTCTCGGCCGGCGCCAGCCCCTGGGTATCGGCAAGGTATTTGAGCACCTGCTTGCGCTCAGCGTCGGAAATCTTCGCCTGATGAATGCTGACCATGCGATGCAGGGTCATCTGCCACCCCTCCGGGGTCTTGCGCTGCTGACTGATCCGGGAGTAAGGCTTGCTTGCATCGCCGGTTTTGGTATGACAGGCGGTGCACTGCTGCTGAATAATCTGCTCGCCGCTCATCGGTTGTGCGGCCGCGGCGAACGTGCCATTCCCAGCAAGGGCTAGAAACCCACCGATCAGAAGTGCGCTTTTTTTGCTGATCTGTTTCAAACCACCACTCCTTACATATCTAATTGTTATGAAATTTCGCCGAAAGGTTGCCGGCGCAACTGTTCCTGGCACCCGATAAGGTGACGCGGCCTGCCGATATCCACCTGAACCCCGTGGCTATGGCCAGCCGATGATTGCCAGCCTAAAGTAGCGCCGGGGCGTTAACGAAGTTCTGCCGAAATGTACTAATTTGTCGTAATATGCAACGAGATGTAAACGGGCACCGGCGCCGGAGGAGTCCGGAATACCGCAAGCGAACGCAATCATTGATCACTAATATTCATGCCTGCTTATAGACGAGATCCCACCGGCCAATGGATGGTCATCCCCGCGCTGAGTATGAAATACTAGCTGGCATTTCAGCTGCCACAACAGCGAAGCTGATTCGACTCCTGTTTCCGTGAAACAAGGCACGCCATGCAGACTGATCGTAAAGACACCACCATCCTGATCGTTGAGGACGAAGCCGCTTCCCGCGCTCTGCTGGTCAGTTATTTTACCAACGAGGGCTACCATGTCCTGGAGACGGAGCAGGCGGAGGATCTGCTCCGCCGCGTCCGGGAGGAGCGGATCGACCTGATCCTGCTCGACATCAATCTCCCGGGAAAGGATGGGCTGACCGTGACCCGGGAACTGCGCGCTGAATCGAAAGTCGGCATTATCCTGGTCACCAGCAAGGGCGACGAGATTGACCGGATTGTCGGTCTGGAGCTGGGGGCCGATGATTATGTCACCAAGCCGTTCAACCCCCGGGAACTGCTGGTGCGGGCAAAAAACCTGCTGCTGCGCGTGCATGACAGCCAGCAGCTGAACAGTGCTCAGACGGATGCCGGGATACTCCGCTTCGAGGGGTGGCAACTCGACTGCAACCGGCGCCTGCTACGGGGCCCGGACAACACCGCGGAGCGTCTCCCCGAGGGCGAATTCAAGCTGTTGCAGGCACTGGTCTCCCGCGCCGGCATCGTGCTCTCCAGGGATCAGTTGCTGGATGCGATCCGCGACCGCGAGTGGACCCCCAATGACCGTTCCGTGGATGTACTGATCGGCCGGCTGCGCCGCAAGTTGAAGGACGATCCGGCCAAGCCCACACTGATCCTCACCGCCCATGGGGCAGGTTACCTGTTTGCCGGAAAACCGGACTGACCCGGTGCTGCGGCTGGCCGGATATCATGGCCTGGAACTGCTCCATGAGGGGAGCAGATCGGTCATCCTCCGTGGCCGGCGGGATGCGGACAATCTCCCGGTCATCATCAAACAGGTGAGCCGCCGCTCGCTGGTCAATGACAATATCAACCGCCTGCGGCACGAATACCATCTGCTTTGCGATCTGAATATCCCCGGTATCATCCGGCCGCTGGCGCACCAGCAGAACGAGCACCTGCTGTATACGGTGTTCCACGATCGGGGGGGTGACCGGTTGCGCCGCTTCATGCGCAACGAGGTGACCGGCTGGCAGACATTGCTTCCGCTAATGCGGCAGTTGAGCGAACTGGTGGGACGGATCCACGAGGCCGGCATTATTCATAAACAGATCACCCCCGACAATATCATTGTCGACCCCGCATCCGGGCGCGCGGAGCTTATCGATTTTACCCTGGCGACCCGCCTGGACAACGAGGAGGCACAACCGGAGTCCACCCAGATCCCACCCGAATCCCTGCCCTACATGGCGCCCGAACAGTCCGGCAGGATCAACCGGCAGATCGATTTCAGGACCGATTTCTACAGCCTTGGCATCACCTTCTATGAGTTGCTCACCGGCCATCCGCCGTTTGTCGCCCAGGACCGGCTTGAGCTGATACACAGCCACATCGCCAGACACCCGCCGCCGCTGCAGCGGCCCGATCGCGAGATACCCCAGACCATTGCGGACATCGTGCTCAAGCTGCTGGCCAAGGATGCCGCACAGCGCTATCAATCCACCTTTGGCCTGGTGGCGGACCTTGATGAATGTATCCGCCAGCAACAGGCGACGGGGAGGATCGCGCCCTTCCCCATCGCCCGCCAGGATCGTCCCGAGCGGTTCCTGATTCCACAACGCCTCTATGGCCGGGATCCCACCATCGCAAAACTGCTGGAGTGGTATGGAGAGGCGCTGCGCGGCCGACCGCAGACGGTGCTGATTTCAGGCTATTCCGGTATCGGCAAGTCCAGCCTGGTGAACGAGATCCGCGAGCAGGTGATCGAGCAGAACGGTATATTCATCAGCGGCAAGTTCGATCAGTTCAGCCGTAGCCGGCCCTACTCGGCGATTGTGTTCGCCCTGCAGTCACTCATCCGCCAACTGCTCACGGAATCGGAACAACAGATCAGTCTCTGGCGCGCCCGATTGCAGGCCGCGTTGGGTGGCAACGCCCTCCTGATGATCCGCCTGATCCCCGAGCTGGAACTGATCATCGGGCAGCAGATTGCGCTCCAGCGGCTGCCAGCCCATCAGGAGCAGAACCTGGTTTCACGCCTGTTCGTGCGCCTGATGGAGGGATTCGCCTCGCATGACCGGGCCCTGGTGCTGTTCCTGGATGACCTTCAATGGGCCGACATCGCCTCGTTCAATATCATCAACACCCTGACCCGAAACGGCGCCTTGTCCAGCCTGATGCTGATTGCCAGCTACCGCGACCAGGAGATCAGATCGACCCATCCGATCCGTCTGCTGATCGACAATTTCGCCAGCTTCAAGGGCAGTCTGAAGCAGATCAGACTGGAACCGCTGAACCAGGACCAGATCAGCCATCTGCTCGCCGACACGCTGCACCGCTCGGCAGTTGAGACCCGCCCGCTGGCGCACATCTGCCTGCAAAAAACCCACGGCAACCCGTTTTTCCTGAAGCAGTTCCTCGGCTCGCTGCATGGCCGGAGACTGATCTATTTCCGCCAGGGCAAATGGCACTGGGATGAACACGGCATCCGTGCCCAGGAGATGGCGGACGATGTCATCACCCTGCTGGTCACCCGCATCGAGGGGCTGCCGCGAGAGACCCAGCAGGTGCTGAAGCTGGCGGCCTGCATCGGCAGCCGTTTCAATCTAAAAACCCTCTCGGTGGTCTACGACCAGAGCTATGCTGCGACCATCCAGGCGCTCTGGCCCAGCCTTCCGGAAGGGCTGCTCATCCCGCTGGACAATCATTACCAGATGGCCGAGGCACTCAGCGAGCAGGCCTGGTATCGCTTCGTGCATGACCGGGTGCAGCAGGCGGCCTATTCGCTGGTGCTGCCCGGGGAGCGACAGGCGCTGCACCTGCAGATTGGTCAGCTGCTGCGCAGAAACACCCCCGCACACGAGCTGGATGACCATATTTTTGAAATCGTCAACCATCTCAACCTGGCCAAGGAAATCATCGAGCAGCCGGAAGAGCGGATCCAGCTGGCGGAGCTGAACCTCCAAGCGGGTCTCAAGGCCCGCCAGTCGGCCGCCTGCGAGGGCTCGGCGGAATACTTTCAGCACGGCCTCGACCTGTTGCCCGAGGATGTCTGGTCGCGGCATTACCGGACCAGCCTGGCCATCCATACCGCCGCCGCGGAGAGTGCCTTCGGCCGTTCCGATTTTGTCCGCATGACGCGCTTGATCGAGGAGATCCTGACGCACACCCACAGCCTGCAGGACGAACTGCGGATACACGAGTTGAGAATCCAGGCGGAGACCGCCTGCAACCGTTTCGACCAGGCGCTGAAGGTCGCCCTGGAGGTACTCGCCCGACTCGGCATTCATCTGCCGGAATCGCCCGGCAAACTGCAGATTCATCTGACCTTGCTGAAGACTCAATGGCAACTCGGCAAATATTCCGAGTCGCAGCTGCTCGATGCGCCCGAAATCACCAACCACCAGGTCAAGGCCGCCCTGCCGATCCTCACCAGCATGTTCGGCATCGTGAAGTTTTCCAGCTCGGCATTACGCCCTCTGGTGATGGCGAAACAGGTGGAGCTGACGCTGCAGCACGGACTGATGGCCTGTTCGGCGCAGTCTTTTGCCGGCTACGGGGGTATGCTGTGCGGCTATTACGCTGAGATCGATAAAGGCTACGCCCTTGGCCAGCTGGCGTTGAGGCTGGACCAGCGCCTGCCCTCCAGGACCACCCATCATAAAACCCTGTTCCTCCACTACACCTATATCGCGCACTGGAAACAACCGCTCGCCGAAACCCTCGAGCCGCTGCTGCAGGGCCACCATCTGGCGCTGGATTGCGGCGATGTCGAGTGGGGCGCCTATGCCCTGGCCACCTATATCCAGTACTGTTTTTTTCTCGTGCCCCGACTCGAAGAGCTGAAGCCGAAGCTGGTCGACTATCTGTATCAGATCCGGCTCAGCGGACAGAAACAGTCGGAGGAGTACTCGCTGTTCACTCTGCAGACCATTGACAATCTGCTCGGCAACTGCAAACCGGCCACCCGGCTCGAGGGCGAGTACTATCGCGAGTCGGAGATGCTCGACCAGCACAAGGCCAACAATCACAAGACCGCCATCTGTCTGCACTATTTCTACAAGGCGATCCTGCACTACCTGTTTGCCGACTATGCCCAGGCGGTGGCGGCCTGTCGCAAGGGCCTGGGCTATCTCGGTTACATCAGCGGCACCTACACCTCACCCTACTTCCTCTACCTGTCGGCCCTGGCGGAGATTGCCCGGCTCCCCTGGGAGCCGCTGCCCAGGCGGCTGATCACGCGACGAAAGATCGCCGCGATCCTGAAAAAGATCGAACGATTCGCCGCCTTCTCGCCTCGGAACCACAAGCACCATGTGCTGCTGATCCGGGCCGAACTCTGCCGCGTGGCCGGCAACCGGTTGCTGGCCATGTCGTTCTATGAAAACGCCATTACCGCTGTCGAGCAGAGCGGATTCACCCTCGACCGGGCGCTCTGCAACGAGCTGGCCGGGCGCTTCTATATCGAGTGGGGAAAAAACACCCTGGCACTGGCAAACCTGCAGAAGGCCTGGACGATCTACATGGAGTGGGGCGCGCTCAGCAAGTGCGACCAGATGATCCGCCACTACCAGCACAATTTCGCCGAGCGGGTGGCGCCGGCCCCGGCACTCCAGGCCGGCCACGGCCGGGACCCGGGCGGGCACGGGATCAGCAATCAGAACCTGGATATCACCTCGGTACTGAAGGCGGCCCACACCATTGCCGACGAGATCGTTCTTGAGCGCATCCTCGACCGGCTGATGACCCTGGCGATGGAGAGCGCCGGCGCCCAGCGCAGCGTGTTGATGCTCAACCGGGAGGGTGAGCTGACGGTGGCCGCCGACGCCGACATGGATGGCCGTCAACAGATCCGCAACGGGACCCCGGTATCCGCGGCCGGGGCGGATATCCCGCTGGCATTGATCCACTATGTCTCACGGGCCCATCGCAGCGTGGTCATCGATTCCACCGCCGAGGACCAGCTCTTCCTTCAGGACAGCTACCTGAGACACAAGCCGCCCTGTTCGATTCTCTGCCTGCCGATCCTCTATCATGGCGCGCTGACCGCCGTGCTCTACCTTGAGAACAACGAAGCCAGGAGCGTATTCACCCCGGAACGGGTGGCGACCCTGAAGGTGCTTGCCGCCCAGGCCGCCATCTCCATCGAGACGGCCAAGCTTTATCGCAGCCTGGAGCAGTCAGAGCGGGAATTCCGCTCGCTGGTGGAGAATGCCATCGAGGGGATATTCCGCATTTCGCCACGGGGCGAGATCATCTCCGTCAATCCGGCGCTGATCACGCTGTTAGGCTATGACAATCCGGAGAGCTTTATCAGCACGATGACCGATATCGGCTCCCAGTGCTTCTGCGACCGGGCACACTTGCGCGCCATTCGCCAGCGGCTGGAAAGCGAGCAGCGCGTCGCCGGCTTTGAAACCTTGTGGCACCGGCGCAACGGCGACCGGATTCACGTCTCCATCTCCGCCCGCAAGGTGGTCGACGACCACGATAACCTGATCTACTACGAAGGCACCATCGCCGATATCAGCGCGCGCAAGGCCCGGGAGCAGGCGGAGCAGGACCGGTTCAAGGCGGAGATCGCGCGCCAGAAGGCGGAGGCGGAGGCGGAGGCGAAATCCCAGTTCCTGGCCACCATGAGCCACGAGATCCGCACCCCCATGAACGGCGTGCTGGGGATGGCCCAGCTGCTGCTGGGAGGCGAGTTGACAGCGCGCCAGCGTGCCCAGGTCGGGGCGATCTACCAATCGGGTCAATCCCTGCTCGACATTCTCAACAGCGTGCTCGACTTCAGCAAGCTGGAGGCCGGCAAGATGGAGTTTGCCACCGCGCCGCTCTCGCTTGGCGACACCCTCAACGACCTCGGCAGTCTGCTGCGGCCACTGGCTCAGGGGAAAGGCCTGACCCTGCGGATTGAGCTTGCCGATGACGTGCCGGAACTGGTGTTGGGGGATGCCCGCGCCCTGCATCAGATTCTGCTCAACCTCTGCTCCAACGCCATCAAATTCACTTCCCAGGGAGCGGTGACACTCCGTGCGCGGCCTGTGCAACGCCGCGCCACGGAGCTGCTGGTCCGCTTTGAAGTCGAGGACAGCGGCATCGGCATCCCCCCCGAGGCCAACAACAAGATCTTCCAACACTTCAGTCAGACGGACTCCTCGATCACCCGCCACTACGGCGGTACCGGGCTGGGACTGGCGATTTGCAAAAAACTGGTGGAGCAGCAGGGGGGCGAAATCGGCTTTCTCTCGACGCCCGGCCAGGGCACCCGGTTCTGGTTTCAACTGAACTATCCACTGCACACGGAGCAAGCGCCCCAACCGCAACCCGTTACCGACACGGCCATCCCTCCCCTGCGCATCCTGCTGGTGGAAGATACACCGATCAACCAGGATGTCACCGTCGGCCTGCTGGCGCAGGATCGCCATCGGGTCGACGTCGCCGCGGATGGTTTCGACGCCCTGGAGTGTCTCGCGGCCAACCGCTACGACCTGATCCTGATGGATATCCACCTGCCGCGGATGGACGGTATGCAGACCACCCGGCGGATTCGCGCACTACCCGATCAAACCAGGGCAGCCATTCCGGTCATCGCCCTGACCGCCTCGGTGACCGATGAGGAGATCGCGCACTACTACCGGGCGGGTATGAACGATGTCATCGGCAAACCGATTCTCTATTCCACGCTCCGGGAGACACTGGAAAGATTGTTCGGCGAATCGGCGGAGCGGCAGGCGCGGCAGGCTGACCCAGCGCCGGGTCCAGAGGGGGAACTCCTCAACCACACCCTGTTGAGCGAACACATCGGCCGCCTGGGACACGGCCAATTCGGCCTGCTGCTGGAAAAATACTATGCGCAGGCCGACACCCTGTTGGCGCAGCTTGAACAGGCGACGGTCGCAGCGGACGGCGCCGTGGCCGGCGAACTGCTGCACAAGCTGGCCGGTGCCAGCGGCAACTTCGGGCTGGAGGCGTTGCGCCAGCTGCTGGCCGGCCTGGAGGCCGAGATCGGCGCCTCCCCGGAGACTATCCTCCGGCACCAATTGCAGCAGGTGCGCGACCTCTACGCCGAGAGCCGCGAAACCCTGGAGGGCCACCTTGCCGAACTGGCCGGGGCGTGCTGAGCGCGATTGCTCTGGTAACAGATGCCATGCGCAAGGACCGTCCTACGGACTGCCCACCGTCCGGGGCCACTCCACCATTGATGCGGTTCGTTTCACTCACCACATCCTACGAGCCGCTAGATCATTGCGGCGGGTGCCGCTTCTATACCGGTGGGAGGCCCGCCCCCGGGCCGATTCACGACATATATAAAAAAGGCGGTGACCCAGTCACCGCCTGCTAATGTCCGAAGGTCCGGACGCGGAGACTACTTATTGATATTCAACAGCTGGGGCGAGGTGTACTCCAGCAACCCTTCAACACCGAACTCCACTCCGAAGCCCGACATCTTGCAGCCGCCGAAGGGCGCGTGCGGCAACACCTCGGCATGGCCGTTGATCCAGGCCGTACCGCACTCCAGGCGTGTGGCCACCTGTTTGGCCAATTCGACGTCAGCCCCCCAGACCGAACCGCCGAGGCCGGCGTCACAGTCATTGGCACGGCGTACCGCGTCGTCGACCTCGCTGTAGCGGATTACCGGCAGGACCGGGCCAAACTGCTCCTCGTCAACGATACGCATGCCGTCCGTCGCATCGGCAATGATGGTGGGGGGATAGTAATACCCCTGACCGGTCGGCCGCTCACCGCCGCAGAGGATGCGCGCACCGCTGTTGCGGGCATCCTCGACCAGCTCCGAGACGATCTCCAGCTGTTTGCGGTTCTGCACCGGGCCGAAGGTGGTCCCTTCCGCCATGCCGTTGCCCAGTTGCTGCTGCTGTGCGATAGCAACCAGCCTGGCACACAGCGCATCGTAAAGCGAGTCATGCACATAGAGCCGCTTCAGGGCGGCACAGGTCTGCCCCATATTGAGAAACGCCCCCTGAAAGATCGGCATTGCCACCGCGTCCACATCGGTTCCCGGCAAAACGATACCGGCGTCATTGCCCCCCAGCTCCAGGGTCAGGCGTTTCAGGTTGTTGGCGGCATGGAACATGATGTCCTTTCCGGTAGCTGTCGATCCGGTAAAAACAATCTTGTTGATCCGGGCATGGACGCTCATCGCCCGGCCGATTCCGGTGGTGCCGGTGATCACATTCACCACGCCCTTGGGGGCCACCTCGGCGATCAGCTCCACCAGACGCAGGGTGTTCAACGGGGTATATTCCGAGGGCTTGATCACCACGGTATTGCCCGTCCTGAGCGCCGGCATGATGTGCCATACCGCGATCATCAGCGGCCAGTTCCACGGGGTGATGGAGCCGACCACACCCAACGGCTTGCGGTGCATCTCGATCCGCTTTCCCGCGGAGTCCTCAATCACCTCCAGGGGAATCTCCAGCTCCGCCGTCGCCCGTGTCCAGGCGACCGCGCCACCCACCTCCGCCTGGGCCAGAAACAGCGGCTTGCCCTGTTCGGCCACCACGATCTCGGCCAGCTCCGCCCCATCGGCCTCTATCTTGTCGGCGATGGCGTGCAGCAGCCGCTTGCGCGTATCATCGCTGCTGTGCCGCCACTCGCGGAATGCGGACGCAGCCGCGGCGACTGCGGCATCCAGCTGACTCACCGAGGCGTTGGGACACTCGGCAAGCACCGCTTCCGTGGCCGGATTCAGCACGCTGAAGGTCCCGTTCTCCCCGGCACACGGCGCACCATCGATACTCAATCTGTACTCTCTATTCATTGCCGCTTATCCATTAACAGTTCTCCTCACCCTGACCTGTCCGCCTACCCTTCCGTCGGAGGCTTCAGAACGGGACAATCGTCAGCAGTTGAAAATAGCTGCTGGTGTCCGAGCTGCCGAGCTGGCTGCCGCCCTGGGCGGCACTCTTTTCCGGATTATAGAAACCGATCACCGGGCTGAGGATCAGATGATCGTTCACCACCCATTCGGCAAACAGGTTAAGCTCGGTGGCGTCCAGATTGTTGTTTGAATCACCCTCGAAATCGAACAACAGCGCGCCCACTGTCAAGGTCTCCATCGGCGTCGCCTTCAGGGCGATGTGGTTGACACTGGTGTTGGTGCTGAAGGGGCCGGCGTAGTTGGCCGCCACCTCGCCCTGGAACCAGGTGCCGTAACCGCGATTGAAGCCGAAGAAGAGCGGATCATAGCCATTGTCGAATTGGCTGTAGCGGTAGTTCAGGCTGGGTGACCAGGCAAGATTGGCGAAGGTCCAGCCGGCCTCCAGATACCAGGCATCCCCATCCAGCCGGGTGTTGTCACCCTGATCCTGGCTGGCGTATTCGGCCGACAGAAACAGGTTCTCCACGCCCATGCTCCCCTGGAACCGGACCCCGGCGGTACGCTGCCCGTCGCGGTGGGTATAGCCGAGAAATGCCGCCTGGGCATCATCCACATCCAACCCCTTGATGACATAGGCCCCCACGGTGCCGTGATCGGACACATGCTCAAGGTTAAGACCGGCCAGCTCCATGCTCGCCTGGGCCGCGTTATCCGACTCCAGCCAGAACAGGTCGCCCCTGAAACCACTCTCACCACCCAACTTCAGCACCACACTCTTATCGAATGCCTTGCGGGCGGCCAGCCAATAGGCCCCGCCCCGGTCGAAATCGGGTGCACCGGGGATGGCCTCGAAGCCTTTGCCGAAATTGAGCGAGTCGCCATTGATCAGAAAACCGTCGCCCAGGGTGACATTCTGACTGCCGACCGAGAATTCAAACATCTCGTTACGCCAGCCGACGTACAGATCCTCAAAGTCCGTCTCGGTTTCATCGCCGGTGGTAAACCCGGCCGCATCACCGTCGCCGAAGGTACCCGAGGTCACCAGGTTGGCTGCGCCGAACAGGGTGCCGGAACCGGCGCGGGTGGAACCGCTGAGGCCATATTTGATATAGCCCTCCTGCCAACTGGCACTGCCGGGGGTACTGTGCAGTTGGCTATAGCGCTCTTCACTATGAAAGACGCCGAATATCGCCTCGATATCCAGATTGACCTCCGAGGCATCACTCTTCATCAGGTTCAATGCCGATGCCGGTCCCCAGGCCGCACATAACGCTGTGGCAACGACTCCCCGGAGTATGCAACGCCGTGTTTTTATCCTCATAACGATAGCCTCGATAACTGAATTTTTTGTTTCAACAGGTAATTTGGAGAACACAATCCCGACCTGGCCCGATGGTCGGCCCCGTGGCGCCCAGTGTCGGCCCAGTGCCGGCCCAGTGTCGAGGAGGCTATCGTTCGGCTGTAAACCGGATTCGCTGGAGTTGTAGAGATTTGTTCGGGATTGTAACGAGATGTAAACCAACGTCCGGGAGGCCGGCACGCCAGTGGCCGGCGGCGTCAGTGGGAGGGCTTGCGCATCGCGCCCTGCTCCCATAGATAGCGTTCAAATTCCGCTGCCGGCAGCGGCGGACTGAACAGGTAGCCCTGCCCCTGCCCGCAGCCCTCACGACGCAGGAAATCCAGCTGCGCCTCGGTCTCGATGCCCTCGGCGATGACATCCAGCTGCAGATTGCCGGCCAGGGAGATGATGGCGCGTGCGATCGCCTCGTCGTTCGGGTCCTGGGGAATGTCCCGGACAAACGATTTGTCGATCTTCAGGTTGTTGATCGGCAGCTGTTTCAGGTAGGAGAGGGAGGAGTAGCCGGTGCCAAAATCGTCAATCGAGAGGGTCACGCCCAGCGCGCGCAATTCATTCAACACCCCGATCGCCTGTTCCGCCTGATCCATGATAAAGCCTTCGGTGATCTCCAGCTCCAGATAGGCGGCATCGAGGCCGCTCTGCTCCAGCGCCTGTTTCACCGTCATCACCAGATTGTCGCGCTGCAGCTGCTGTCCCGACAGGTTGACCGCCAGGGTACCGGTCTCGAGCCCGGCATGCTGCCAGCGCCTGATCTGGGTGCAGGCGCTGTTCAGCACCCAGCTGCCGATGCTGACGATCAGGCCGGTGTCTTCCGCCAGTGGGATGAAGCTGTCCGGCGGGATCAGGCCCATGTCCGGATGCCGCCAGCGGATCAGCGCCTCGCAACCGATCAGGCGGTTGTCGGGCAACGCGAGCTTGGGCTGGTAGTAGATCACGAACTGGTCCAGATTGAGCGCCTGCCGGAGGCTGTTTTCCAGCAACACCCGCTGCACCGCCGACGAGGTCATCTCCTCCGCATAGTACTGGTAGTCGTTGCGTCCCCGCTCCTTGGCCTGATACATCGCCGTATCGGCATTGCGCAGCAGGGTTGCGGAGGTGTCGGCATCGTTGGGGAAGATGCTGATACCGATGCTGGCGGTCACATGCAGGTTGCGCTGATCGATCACAAAGGGCTCGACAAAACACGCCGTCAGCTTGGCGGCGATGTTGCCCGCCATCTGCGGGTCCGCCAGCTGTTCGAGCAGTACGGTAAATTCATCACCACCGAGGCGCGCCACGGTGTCCTCGTCGCGCAACTGCTGCTTGAGACGCCGGGCCACCTGCAGCAGCAGGGCGTCGCCCACCGGGTGGCCCAGGCTGTCGTTGATGTGTTTGAACAGGTCGAGATCGATGAACAGCACCGCCAGGCAGAGCCCGTCACGCCGTGCCCGTTCCAGGGCATGATCCAGGCGCGCGGTGAACAGCAGTCGGTTGGGCAGTTCGGTAAGCGGATCATGATGGGCCAGGTATTCCAACTGGTATTCCGACTCCTTGATATCGCTGATGTCGGAAAACACCGCCACGTAGTTGGTCAGCTCACCCGCTTCATTCCTGACCGTGCTGATGGTCTCCCACTCCGGATAGATCTCGCCGCTTTTCCGCCGGTTCCAGATCTCCCCACGCCAATAACCGAGCCGGTCTAGCGACGCCCACATCTCCCTGTAAAAGGCCGCGTCGTGCCGGCCCGACTTCAGGATACTGGGTGTCTGGCCGCTCACCTCCGCCTCACTGTAGCCGGTGATCTCGGTAAACGCCGAGTTGACCGCGGTGATGCGGCCATCCCGGTCGGTGATCACCACCCCTTCGCGGGTGCTCTCGAATACGGTGGCGGAGAGCCGCAGCCGCGCCTCCGAGGAGAGGCGTTCGGAGATATCCCGAATCAGCGCCTGGGTGCCGCCATCCGGCAGGGCGCGGGCACTCACCTCGACCGGCAGCACCGTGCCATCGCTGCGGCACATCCGGCACTGCTGGAGCATCGCCCCCCGGTGGTGAATAGCCGCGCGTTGCTGCCGATACTTCTCCCGTTCGGCGGGCTCGATAAATTCCACCAGGGGCCGCTTCAGCAGGTCATCCTCGGGGTGCCCCAGCATGAGCTGGGCGGAGCGGTTGCAGTCGGTGATGATGCCCTGCTCGTCGGTGACGATCAGGCCATCGGCGGCCTGCTCGATCAGCGCGCGATAACGGCCCTCGCTCGCCTTCAGCGCCTTCTGGGTCAGCATCCGTTCCGTGATATCCGTGCGCAGGACCAGTGTGCCCCGCTCCTTGGTGACGTATTCAAACACCTCGATCCAGCGCTCGCCCTTCACCTTCAGCACAAACGGACGACGCTCCCGGTGCAGGCGCTCGCGCTTGCTGACCCAGGCATCCATGCTCATCCCCTCCAGGTCGATCAACCCCGCATCGACCAACGCACGATTCAGCTCATTGAAGGAGATGCCGGGTCTCAGCACCGGTTCTATCTCCTGCACCGCGCGCCGATAGGCGCTGTTGCAGAGGATCATCCGGTCCTCCCGGTCAAACAGGATCACGCCGCCGGGCACACTCTCCAGGGCATCATGCAAGCGGTCCCGCAATTGACGCTCCGCGTTTCTCGCCGCGATCTCCCGGGTCAGGTTCTTGCCGATACCGCGGTAGCCGCAAAAAACCCCGGCCTCATCAAACAGCGGCTTGCCGCTGATGCGGACGTGGAACTGCGCCCCGTCCGCCCGGCGGAAGGCATACTCGAAGTCACGGAACGGCCGGCGCGCCTCGAGCAGCGCCAGGTGCCTGTCCCAGCGCGCCTGATCGTAGTCCCGGCCGAGCAGCTCCTGACGGGTCTTGCCCAACAGATACGCCACGGGAACCCCAAGGGTCTCGCCGATGCGTTCGGAGAAATAACTGAATCGGAGGTCCGGCCCCATTTCCCAGAACCAGTCGGAGGCGATCTCGGCAAAATCCTGGAGGCGTTGCCGCTCATCGCGAATGTGCTGTTCCGTCTGCCGCCGCTCCAGCTCGGCCGAGATGCGGGTGGCGAAGATGCGCAGGATGGATTCCACCTGCTGGGGCTTGTCAATCGCCGTTTTGAACAGCACCACCAGCAAACCCTGGCGCTGACCGCGAGAATCGTCCAACGGCGCACCGGCATAACCTTCCACGCGGTGTTTCGCCAGGTCCGGGTCGTTGGGGAACAGCTCGGCCACATGCTGCGGATAGATGCAGTAGTCGGCATCCAGCACCTCCGCACAGGGCGTTCCCGCCAGTGGATAGGTGAAATTAGCGACCGCTGACTCGGTGCTGTAAACGGCAAGGGTGGCGACCCGATCCGGCAACGTCCGGTCCAGCAGGCCGATAAAGGAGAAACAGCCCCCCAGCGCGGGCGTCAAGTGTTGCAGCAGGGAGTTGAAAAAACCCTCACCGCTGTCGGCGGAGACACCCTGGGCAATCTCCAGTATCGCATCCTGCTGCAGACGCTTGCGGGTGACATCCTGGATCAGCGCCAGAACACGTGGCGCCTTCCCCTCCGACGGCAGCACCGAGGTGGAGATACTGATGATCCTGGACGAGCCGTCGGCGCGGGTTATCTGCCACTCCTCGCCGCTCAGGTCATCCCCCAGGCTCATCCGTTGCATTCTTTCGACCACCCGGGACTGAACCTCGGGGTCGGGGTAAAGGGTCTGGTACCAGCCTTGTTGATTGATCTGTTCGCGGCTATAACCGGTGATCTCGGTCATCCGGTGGTTCCACAGGCTGAACCGCAGGTAGGGGGGATCGGTGACCGGATAACAGACACACAGGCCTTCCGCCGCCTTTTCGATCACCGCCTGGCGAAACCCGGCCTCTTTCAGACGCTCCTGCTCCATCGCCTTGACGGCGGTCAGGTCGGTGCCAACGCCCCGGTAGCCGAGGAAGCCGCCGGTGCTGCTGAATCTTGCCCGTCCCTGCAGGCGAATAGGGCGCGTCTCGCCATCCGGACGAATCCAGTCCAACTCGATGGAGAATGCCGGTTCGTGCGCCTCCAGCCGCGTCAGGTATGCGCGCCACTGCGCCCCATGGTGCTGGTGACGATGGGCCTCCTGCCGGGTCCTGCCGATCAGCTCCTCCGGCTGCAGCCCCAGCAGTTCCTCTACCCGGCCCGAGAGGAAGGTAAAACGCAGATCCGGCCCCATCTCCCAGAACCAGTCCGCCGCCGCCGCGGCGAAGTCACGAAAACGCTCCTCGCTGTGGCGCAGCGCCTCTTCCAGCTCAAACCGTTTGCTGCTATTCATTCGCCTCACCCGGTGGGGGCGGCCGGTTGTCCGGCCACCCGCCCGCCGCCAGTGCTGGGGCGCCGCCAGCCTGCCGCGGCGCTAATGTCAAAGATGGGTGACGCAAGCCACACTCCTCGGATGATGCGGTCCAGTCAGCGAGCGAAGGCCTGTCCTGCGTGAGCGCTTCCGGCCGGCAAGCGCCGGACCATCCGGCATCGGACCCGACGGTGCCCTGGATTGGTGCCCTAGATTAATGTAACCGCCGGGTTGAGTATAGCCAGTGTGACGGGGAATCCTGCGGGACGATGCGACCGCCCCTATCCGAACCACGGATACACACGGATGGACACAGATGGGTTCCCCCTCAGGCCGGGCACCTGCATGCCACTTCGCACGGCCAATCACCTGTCGAACAGCTTCCCTATGTAAAAATCCGTGCCCATCCGAGGTGCCTCCGCAACGCTTAGGGCCCGCGCAAGAATAATTCCGTAGTACAGAGGGCGTTCCTGGGCCACGCTGGCAAGGCACGCGTTGCAGGCAATGGCTGTTCCCTTGCCAAAAAAGCGTAATGCCGCCAGCGGGGTCCAGGGGCAACCGAATACAGGAACTAATTCTTGCGCGGGCCCTTAAGACCCGAAGCCGTCACCCGGGTCGTGCCACAGGAAGTCGCGAATCAGTTCGCTGGGAAAACCGCGGTATTCGAGAAAACGGGCGCGCCTGGCCTGCTCCTTGAAATCGGCCGGCGGGGAGTCGCCGAACTTGCGGCGGCAGCAGGCGCGTATCTGATCCCGCCACTCGCCGTCCCGGGGATCGGTCTGGGGATCGATCAAGGTGGATGCCACGCCCCGCTCCTGCAGCTCCTGCCTGATCCTGACGGGTCCGAATCCCTTCTGTTTACGGCTGCTGACATACTGCTCGACAAAACGGGCATCGCTCAGGTAGCCCTGCAGCTCGAGCCCGTCCAGCACCCGCTCCAGCAATGCCGAGGTTTCACATCGGGACTGCAGCTTCCTGCGCAACTCAACCCGGCTGTGTTCCCGGATCGCGAGCAGGCGGAGGGCCGCCTGCTCCAGCTCCGCCCGCGCCCGATCCACCCGGGCCTGCTCCATAGCCTCGGGCACCTCAGACCTCGATGCCGGCCTCGGCCTCATCCGACTTCACCTCGGGTTTGGGAAAGGCCTGCGCGCGGATCTGATCCTCCAGGTGCTGGGCGATATCCCGGTTCTCCTTGAGGAAATTGCGCACATTGTCCTTGCCCTGGCCGATACGGTCACCGTTGTAGCTGTACCAGGCACCGGATTTCTCCACCAGCCCGTACTGCACACCCAGATCGATCAGCTCGCCCTCACGGGAGATACCCTCGCCATAAAGAATCTCGAAGTTGACCTGTTTGAAGGGCGGCGCCACCTTGTTCTTCACCACCTTGACCTTGGTCTCGTTGCCGATCACCTCGTCGCCCTTCTTGATGGCGCCGGTACGGCGGATATCCAGGCGCACCGAAGAGTAGAACTTGAGGGCGTTACCACCGGTGGTGGTCTCCGGATTGCCGAACATCACGCCGATCTTCATGCGGATCTGGTTGATGAAGATGACCACGCAGTTGGAACGCTTGATATTGGCCGTCAGTTTGCGTAACGCCTGGGACATCAGGCGCGCCTGCAGGCCGACGTGGGTGTCGCCCATGTCGCCATCGATCTCCGCCTTGGGGGTCAGCGCCGCCACCGAATCGACCACCACCACGTCCACCGCGCCGGAACGCACCAGCATGTCGGTGATCTCCAGCGCCTGCTCGCCGGTATCGGGCTGGGAGACCAGCAGCTCATCCACGTTGACCCCCAGCTTCTCGGCATACTGGGGATCCAGGGCGTGCTCGGCATCGACAAAGGCCGCCGTGCCACCCATTTTCTGGGACTCCGCCACCACATGCAGGGTGAGGGTGGTCTTGCCCGAGGATTCCGGACCGTAGATCTCGATCACCCGCCCCTTGGGCACACCACCGACACCGAGCGCGATATCCAGATTGATCGATCCGGTGGAGATCACCTCGATGTTTTTGAGAGCCGTACCGTCACCCATGCGCATCACCGCGCCCTTGCCGAACTGTTTCTCGATCTGACTCAGTGCGGCACCCAAAGCCTTCTTGCGATTTTCGTCCATTGCTTCCCCCGATTTGACTGTAGGCGACATCCCGCCACCCGTTAAGTTCTACTGATGTTCTCCATTATTACACAGCGGCAGGCTCAAGTCATGAGTCCGTTCAGAATTTAGGCCATTTCTGTCAAACAAAGCACCATCTTGCTGGTACTTCGTTTGCCGACAATGGCCTTATTACTCCATCCGCCGGGACCCCGCGGCGGGAATTACAGGTACAATCGGTCCGGTGTATCTTTTTGCCTTTCGCCACTGAACAGGAATCCGTGCATGTTATCAGGAGAGACCGCCGGCATCGCCAACTATCCGTTACGCAACCAGCTGGCCAGTGAAGTCCACGCCCGCCCCTATGAACAGCTGACCGCCCCGGTGCAGGCGAGCCATCTGGCGATCCTCTCGGACGAGAGCCTGCTGCCGCAAGAGCGGGAGATGATCGCGGCGCTGTGCGAGCGCTTCCGGGTGGCACCGCCATCCCCCTCCGCCCGCCACCACAGCGCCGACCTGGGGGTGTTCCGGTTGAAGTGGGAGCGCCACAGCGAATTCTCCAGCTACACCTTTTTTCACAGCGCGCCGTTTGAGCAGCCGTTCCAGGAGACCGCCATCAACCGGGTGCCGACCGACTGGCTGGCGCAGTTGCCGGGTAAACTCCTGACCGCGACCCACCTGGCCCTGGCACCCCAAACCTACCCCAACCAGGAGATCGAGGAGCTGGCCACCCTGTTTGCCAGCAACACGGTGACCGGCTCGCTGGTGGCCGGCGGGGCCGCCCGGGTCTGGACCGACTTCCATATCCATGCCGACGGCTTCAGCCGCTTCCTGATCCAGGACAATCACCTGCGCAGCCGTCAGGCCGGGCGCCTGCTGCAGCGCCTGTGCGAGCTGGAGCAGTACCGTCTGCTGGCCCTGCTCGCCTTCCCGCTGGCCCAGCAGTACGGCCAGCAGCTCGGCCGGCTGGACCAGGCGCTGAACAGCCTGACCGGCGAGATCGTCGACATCGACAACCTGGAGGACGAACACCACGCGCTGGACCAGCTGACCGGACTCGCCGCGCAGGTGGAGCAGATCGCCTCCAGCACCAGCTACCGCTTCAGCGCCGCGGACGCCTATGACGACATTATCCAGCAGCGCCTGGCCGAGTTGCGCGAGGAGCGCATCCAGGGGGTGCAGATGCTGCACGAGTTCATGCAGCGGCGGCTGGCACCGGCCATGCACACCTGCCGCTCGGTGGACCAGCGCATCCAGGCCCTGGCCACCCGGGTGGCGCGCGCCTCCAACCTGCTGCGTACCCGGGTCGATGTGAGCATGGAGGGACAGACCAAGGACCTGCTCCGCTCCATGGACCGGCGCGCCCATCTGCAACTGCGCATGCAGGAGACGGTGGAGGGGCTCTCGGTGGTGGTGCTCAGCTACTACCTGCTGGGACTGGTGGGCTATGGCCTGAAGGGGCTCAAGTCGGCCGGTGTCGGCATCAACGTGGAACTGGGCACCGGCCTGGCCATCCCGCTGGTGGTGGCCGCGGTGTTCCTCGGGGTGCGGCGGCTGAAGCGGCTGGCGGGGCATACGGAGGGGTGAGGCGGCCCGGGAGTTTCTTGAGGGGTCGGAGTCAAGCCGCATAACCTTTGGCGGCAAGTCGCCAGGTTATCGGCGGCTTGACTCCGACCCCTGGACAGTGACAGCTTGGTAGGGTAGGCACGCTTTTTGTGCCCACGCGGAGGCGACAACACGGGACAGCGTGGGCACAGAAGACGTGCCCACCCTACCATCTGGACAGGTCACGCCTGTTACAAGATCGCCAGCGCCCCCTGTAATGCCACCAGCACCGCCTGCCGGCGTACCGCCTCCCGGTCGCCGGAAAAATGGTGGCAAGTGGCGACCGCCTCCGCTCCCCGGCGCTGCCAGGCAAACCAGACGCTGCCCACCGGCTTCTCCGGGGCACCGCCCCCCGGACCGGCGATACCGCTGACCGAGAGCGCCAGGTCGGCATGGCTGTGGGCCAGGGCGCCGGCCACCATCTCCCGCACCACCGGCTCGCTGACGGCACCGTGGGCCGCCAGGGTCTCTGCCCGCACCCCCAGCATCTCCTGCTTGGCCGCGTTGCTGTAGGTGACGAAGCCGCGCTCGAACCAGTCGCTGCTGCCGGCGATATCGGTCACTACCTTGGCGATCCAGCCACCGGTACAGGACTCGGCGGCGGCCAGCTTCAGCTTCCTGTCCAGCAGCCGGGCGGCCAGTTCACGGGCCGATTGTTCCAGTTCATTATTCATAGCGGACAGTATCTGGGTTCACCCGGGCCGGCGCAACACCCGCCGGCGTCCCTTTTGCCAGATCGGGCCTGACCGTCCGGCCGATTTCGGCTACACTGTGCGGCCCTGAACCGTCAACCCGGAAGCCGCCTATGCAAATCCTCTATGAACACAAGGCCTCGCCGGCCAAGCTGGAGATCCTCGGCGTCTTCGAGTGGCCCATCTGGGAGAAGGAGATCTCCGAGTTTCCCTGGCGCTATGAGCGCACCGAGATCTGCTACTTCCTGCGCGGCCAGGTGGAGGTGACCCCGGACGGCGGCCAGCCCCAGAGCTTCGGCCGCGGCGATCTGGTCACCTTTCCGGCCGGCCTCTCCTGCACCTGGAAGATCCTCAAGCCGGTCGAGAAGCACTACAGCTTCGAATAGACCCATACCCGACAAACCGGACCACAACCACCGCACAGCACCATGAACCACACCGCCAGCCCCACCCACACCCCAATGATGCAGGGGTGTTGTACCATTGTTTTACATGGATATTTTTAATATCAACAGCATAAAAGCTACACTACAGGTTACAGTTTTTCAGCCCCTTGCTTCAATAGTGTGTTTTTTGTTGTAACCCATTGTTTTATTTAACTTAATTCTTAGCGCCCATTGCCCATTACTCCTGCCGAACAGGTGTTAATCTATTGTTTAACAAAGATATTTTTAAATAACACCGCATAAAAGCTACACTAAACGGCCAGTGACTTGCTCCCACCGGTTCCGACCGGTGCGGTTCCGACGAAGCTTGCGGCCTCCGCGAACCAGCTTTTCACCGTCAAAGAGGTGGATCGCGCCGGCTTTATCCGTTCGTGTAACTAGCTTGGAGCGCACCTTGGTGGACGTCCTGGACCGCCCTGACCTGGGCGGCGGATGGGAGGAGATCTGGCGCTCGCTGGAGATGGTGGAGTTCTTCGACCTGGACGTGGTGATCAAGTACACCCTGCTGCTCGAAAACGCACCAACATCCAGTCATTCGATGGCCGTGGCGAAGCCACCGCCATCTTTCTCGCCGCTAGGGTCAGGCGAAACCTAATTTAGGCGCTTTCTGCAAGCATGGGTGTCGAGTTACAGAAACTCGTGATTGCGCCGCCAATGACGGCATACCTCGACGCCTACCGGGCTTGCTTTGGACACGGAGATCTCCCCCGATTTGGCGCGGCGCTCGCCGGATATGAACTATTCTCGATGGTTGGTAGTGACTTTGTTGGAATCGCACTCCATGTCCGATACTGCGTGGAGGATGTCGGGTTTTGGAGCGCGCCCATCGAGGACGCGGAGGCGTATTTCTGGCGCATGCGGACCCCGCTGACCGAACTGGACGCCGACGAGTCCGCCCCGGTGTTGGCCGCCATGGACAGAATCGAGTGGCATGTCGGCTCGCGGGATGAGCTGCCATGAGATCGAAGCGCCTGCACCCGCTGGTTACGACAACGATCCGGCTGTCGACCCCCGTTTTTGCGGCCGTGTTCGCCTTGGTCTTCCTGGATGAGCCGCCGTCCAGATGGACGATGCCCGGTGGCGCGATGATTCTGGCGGGCATCTATCTGACGATCAAGCCGGATTTTGGTCGAACACCCACCGCGCGATAACCGGCACAAACTGAGGGAAATCGCCAAGGTATTCGATTCGGATCGGTGTCTCCATCTGTTGTCTAGCCGACATAAAGCGCTTTCACCGAAATGCGCCTTGAGGCGCTGCACCAGTCTTGCAGACGCTTCGGTGTACTCGCCGTGGTAGGTATCGATCGTGATCGGTCCGATACCGATCGAGAAAGAGCAGATTTTCGCGTGCCAATCATCTGCGGATTATCATCAGATACCCCACAGCGGATATCACTGTAACAGCCGCCGCAGTGAAAAAGGCGGCTTCCAACCCGATCCATTGCCACAAAGATCCAAACACTACCGCCCCCGGCAGTACGAGCAGACCGGAGACCAGATGATAAATACCAAAGGCTGTCGCGCGCTGTTCGCGGGGGCGCGAAATCTCCGATGAGGGCGCGTTCTGCTCCTTCCGTGAACGCGGTCGCTGCCGCGTATAGGAGCAACAGCGTCCAGACCAACAGGGGACAATCCGGGATCACCGCGAAGGCCAGGAGCAACCCGATGCGGGCAAACCACCCGATGATCACGACAGGGGTGCGACCGATGCGGTCTGGAAGAACGCCGGCCGGAGTCGAAACCAGGGCGCGCATGGCGTGCGCGGCGGCCCACAACAGCGGTACCCAGGCCACCTCCAGCCCTCTGTAGCTTGCCCAAAGCACCAGGAAAGCCTCCGCTGCGGTGGCCAAGGCCAGTCCGCCGGCGGCAAGAATGAGGCCACGGACGCGGGCATCGAGTGCACGCCAACGAAGTCGTGGCACCTCCGCACCATCCGACGTAACCGGCGCGGGCAGTGCCAGGATCAGCAATGCAATGACCAACGTCCCCGGCACTACCGATGCGAGGAACACTTGCCGCATCTCGACGCCCGCTTGAAGCAACATGAACGCCAGCAGTGGTCCGAGCATGACGCCGCGCCCGTGTATCGACGGCAGCGGCGACGAGCGTATCGCGCGGCGAGGTACGCAATCCCTTACCAACGCGGTTAAGGCAACGCAGGACCAGCACCCAGGCCCATCCCACTGCCAAGGCGATGGGAGGCCGTGCGGCATTGGAGGCGGTATAGCCGCACACAACCAACCGCTTGGGATTCCAGCCGCGATCGGCCAACCAACCGGAGATCAGTTTGAGGATACTCGCGGTGGCTTCGGCCAGGCCCTCAACAAGTCCGACCGCTGCCGGCCTGGTGCCAACGTTACCGTGAGAAAAAGCGGCAATAGCGGAGTGATCATCTCGCTGCCGGTATCATTGAACATCGATGCCAGTCCCAGAACCACCACTGTCCGAGGAATGAAACCCGTCAAATCACAAATATCCTCAGTCTTTCATTAGCACATAGATCACCGCCACGGCCATGATGAGCGCGAATGCCACCAGAAACATCCAGTGGTCGAGGACATAATCGAGCAAGCCACTCCATATCATATGGTGGTACCCGTGCTTTCGGGGACATCAGTGGCGAGTACAGAAGCCATAGCATCAATCCTCAAGTCATTCGAGACAAACGATCACTGCGGGAGGGAAACAGGCCGAAATTCTCGGTTCATGAGGCGAGGAGATGCCGCTCGACTCGGGGAAAGAGGGCATTGATTTTTCCTATACGCGATCTACCCGGGCTGTTCCGGGTTCTCCGCTACGGCTTGCGCTCCGAAAGTCGCGCGGGCGGCGGCAATCTTTGGCTGGTTTTCCTCTGCCCATTTGATGAGGGCGGTGAGCGGTGGCAAGAGGGAAGCACCGAGCGCAGTGAGGCCGTAACTCACCGCCGGGGGTGTAGTGGGGGTGACCTCGCGCCAGACCAGGCCGTCGCGTTCGAGATGGCGCAAGGTCTCGGCCAGCATGCGGCGGGAGATGTCGGGCACGGTGCGGGCGAGCGCGTTGAAGCGCAGGGGACTGTGGGCCAGCGTGACGAGGATCAGCACAGACCATTTGTCCCCCAGCCGGTCGAGCACGTCGCGCACCGGGCAGCTCTCGCCGTGGGCGGGCAACGGCAGTGGCGCGTGCAACTCCGGGGAGACCTGAACGGTATCGTCGCCGTAACCTCGTGACATCAACGTGCCTCCTTGTGCGGTCGAATTCAGGTTCCTATTATCTATCAGGTAATCGAAAGTAACCACCAGCGAGGCACCATGGCCGATTTTCGCGACACCCGCATCCTCGTCACCGGCGCCTCGGGCAAACTCGGGACCCGGGTTCTGGATGCGCTCGCCGCCCGCGGGGCGAAGCACGTGACCGCCGGCAGCCGGGACCCGGCACGTATCGGCGGGCCGGCCGAGGCCAGGCTTCGCGTCGATTTCGACGATCGGGTGATCCAAAATCAACATCAAATCAATAAGGAGAAGAAAAGCATGAGTCGTAACGATCGGGATTTATTCTCACCGGCAACGGTTGCGGGCCTTCAGTTGCAGAACCGCATCGTGATGGCGCCGATGACACGCAACCGCGCCACCGGCAACATTCCCAATGCCCTGATGACCGAATATTATGCGCAGCGCGCCTCGGCGGGCCTGGTCATCACCGAAGGCACCAGCCCTTCGCCCAACGGCCTGGGGTATCCGCGCATCCCCGGCCTGTTCTCCGCCGCACAGGTCGAGGGCTGGAAGTCGGTCACCGAGGCGGTGCACGCGAAGGGAGCAAAGATCTTTGCCCAACTCATGCACACCGGCCGCATCGCACACCCGAAGCACCTGCCGGCGGGCGCGCGGGTGGTGGCGCCTTCGGCCATCGCCGCCGCCGGAGAAATCCACACCGACACCGCCGGCCCGCAACCGCATCCGGTACCCCATGAGATGAGCCTCGATGAGATCGCCGCTACCCGCGAGGAGTTCGTCCACGCAGCGAAAAACGCGATGGCGGCCGGTTTCGATGGGATCGAGTTGCACGCGGCCAACGGCTATCTGCTGGAACAGTTCATTCGCCCCACCTCCAACCGGCGCACGGATGCCTATGGCGGGTCCATCGAAAACCGTGCCCGCTTCATGCTGGAGGTGGCCAGGGCCACGGCCGAGGCCATCGGCGCCGCGAGGGTCGGCATTCGGCTTTCGCCTTACGGGGTGTTCAACGACATGCCGCCTTATGCCGAGATGGACCCGGACTACACGTATCTGGCCGGGCAGCTCGGCAAGCTGGACCTGGCCTACCTGCACATCGTGGATCACTCGGCCATGGGCGCACCAGAGGTGCCGGAGCGTATCAAGCAGGCCATGCGCGAGGCCTTCAAGGGCCCGGTTATCCTGGTCGGCGGCTATGACGCCCAGCGCGCCCTGGCCGATCTCGATGCCGGCAAGGCGGAGCTGATTGCAGTGGGCCAAAGCTTTCTGGCCAACCCGGATCTGCCCGCGCGTTGGCGCAAGGGCCTGCCGCTCAATGCGCCCGATTTCGACACCTTTTACACCCCTGGTGAGAAAGGCTATACCGATTACCCGACCTATGGGGATCCATCGTAAGCGGTGGCTCTCGTCCTTGTTGCCGTGTGCGGGAAATCATGCGAGCACCATTTTTGTTGAACAGGGTTGGGTAAATTTTTCACGGTTGGTTTCCGCTGGATTCGAAGCCGCGATCGAGAGTGTCTCGACTTGTGCGGGACGCAGCTCGATAAGCGTGATTTCCGGCGGCGCCAGTACCCGCAGCGGCGGTCCCCAGGTGCCAGTGCCGCGGCTCACGTACAGCCAGCCGCCGGCGAGCCGCGTGAGGCCGGTGGCCATGGGGTAGCTCAGGCGCACCAGCAGGCCGAACGGAAAGATCTGCCCGTGGTGGACATGGCCGGAGAGCTGCAAGTCGAACCGGCCGGCGGCCCACGGGTCCACGACCGGCTGGTGCTTGAGCAGGATGGTGAAACCCGGCCGCCGGCCGGCGAGCAACGCGTGCTCGTCGCGGTGCACGGCCACGCCCAGCATGGCGCCGGTGGGATCGTCCACGCCGGCGATCGTGAGCGCGCCGATCTCGACCGCCGTGCCGCGCAGCACCGTGAAGCCGGCGCGTGCGTGGAAGTCGAGGGCGCGCTCGATCCCTGCGAAGAACTCGTGGTTGCCGGTGACCGCGAACTTGCCGAGCCGCGGCGCGAGCTCCGCAAGTTGCGGCGCCAGGCCGTTCAGGCGGTCGGTCTGACCGTCCACCAGGTCGCCGGCCGAGAGCAGCAGGTCCGGATCGAGCTCCCGGACCCGGGCCAGGATGCGCCGCAGCCGGCGTCGGCCCAGCATCGCGCCCAGGTGGACGTCGGAAAGCAGCACGATGCGCAGCGGCTCCGGCAGTTTTGGCGTGGTCAGCGTCACGCGCTCGATGCGCGGGCGGCGCGCCGCGGCGAAGCCGTAGCCGGCCACGCCGAGGGTCAGCGTGTTGGCCAGCAGGAACGACTGCCGCGGGGTGAGTCGCGGCCCCGCCTCCCACAGCCTCGCCGCCAGCGCCAGCAGATCGACGCCGAGCGCGATCCAGAAGAACAGGAACGCGAACCCCATCCAGCTGTAGCCGACCCAGGCGCCGGTCACCACCAGCCGGTGCCCGCCGCGCCGCTCGAGCCTCCAGAGCAGCAGCGGCAGCACGGTCATCAGCCCCACCCAGACGACCAGACCGGCGGCGACCGGGCCAGGCAGCGCGAACGCCGCTTGGGCCTTGGCGACCGCATAGAGCTGGATGCCGGCGTACAGCAGGAACAGGACGGTGAGCACGACGGTGATGCGCAGGCGATTGGTCATCGGGACAATCTCCTCACAGCAGCCGCCGGAACCGCCACACCGCGAACAGCCCGCTGCCCAGAACCAGGATGCCCGTTACATCGGCCAGACATAGGTGAACCCGTTGCCCTTGAACAGCACTTGGTAGCCGAAATCCATGAAGTAGCGCATGGGCGATATCAGGCCGATAATAACGATGATGCTGCGTTTAACATGCCTGTTTAATCTTCTCACCTTCTTGCATCCGGCACCTTGTCCGAGCACAACGGCGGTGTTGTTATCGGACAGGTCACCCAACGCTCAGACCGGCGCCGGGCGAGCCCACCCCGCCCGGGGTTCAGTACACGCGCTCGATTGCAGCGCGGCATCTCGTTCAATGCGCGTGGAGCGAGGCGTCGATCTGCTTCTCGGCTTGCGCCCAGTCCTCGAGCTCGTGACCCGGCTCGAAAGCCCGCTGTTCGGCTCGGTAATAGGCTGCGACCGCGATCATCTCGTCACGATCCATCTGCGCGACCGACTCGGCGGTGGCTACTTCGCGTGCCTCGGCTTCGGTTTTACTTGTCTGCTTACGTTTCGTCATGGCTCTTTCTCCTTTTCGCTCCTAGTAAAGTGAACACCGGGGCGGTCCATCCTGAGCCGCTTCCCCGGCGGGGTCCCGGAACGCACCGCTCCGAAACCATCCCTTGGCAACAAAACCGCGATTGCCTTGTACCATGCGGGGCATTCCGGCGCCCCATGATCCGCCCTCAATCCGGCCACTGGCGATTAGCAAACCGGGATGCGCTTCATCACTCATCGTCATCCAGACAACAAGCCCAAACACACAGGCGGCCAACGTTGGACCGACTCCGACAGTGGCGCTGCGCTTAGTCATTCTCATCTTTCCCAGCCGTCATATATTGCATAGATCACAATTTGGCCTACCAGGAATAGCCCACGAGGCTTTCTTCTGTCTTGAAATGGCCTTCCAGTTCCTTCCTATAAGGTGTTGACAACAACTTGGTAGATTCAAGCGTTGATAGGTTTATGCCGCTTATACTTTTCGCCCGTTTAATACATTCAGACACGAAATCTTCGGCCGGGAGAATGGCATTGATCAGCCCGAGTTCCAGCGCCTGTTCCGCATCGATGGAATCAGCCGTCAACATCAACTCCATGGCCCTTCCTTTGCCTATATATCTCGGCAGAAAAAAGGCCAGGGCCCCACTTGGATGAAGGCCATACTTCTTATGGATCAGCGAGAAACGCATATCGGGCGTGGCATATCTGAGGTCGGCCGACAAGGTTCCCCCGAAAAAAGGCGTGACGATAGCCCCTCTCAGGCCGTCAATAATGATCTTTTTGGAAGCCACTCTTCGCTCAATGGTATAGCGGTGAAAACACAGTTGCCTCAAGCGATCAGTATTCCCTTTGAAGTCCCATGAGTCTCCGAGATTGCCCAGATCGGCATCTGTGCCACAGGTTTTTCGCAGATATCCGTCATAAGTCTCGTCGCCCAAGCTATTGGGTTCTGCCAGCGAGAGCACAACCTTCACATCATCTGCATTATCTGCGGCATCCATGATCTTGAAATAGTGCTCGCGTTTTTCCAGGTCCGTAAGGAATGGGAAAACGTCGTGTCCGAAATCGAGAATCAGAACCCCGTCGTCCAGTTCAATTGAAATGTCCTGCCCGGCTAACCGGCGTAAAACATCAATATCCTTCATCATCGCGCCTCCAAGTTCAGATCTAGCAATATCGATCAGGGGCGTACTACATTTTTAATTGCTGACGCCCCGTCTTTGTTTCATCCCGTGCAATACCTTTACCCGGAACGCCCTCCGTCGGGCTCCGCAGCCTCCACCCCGAGTGCCCGGACGAGCAGTGTCGATGCGTGTTTGGCTATGGTCTTGGGCTTCTCGTGCTCCGGTTTGCGTCCCGGCAGGTGGCGGCGCAGCGGGAGGGTCTCAAAACAAAACAGCACCAAACCCACCACGGAATTGGCCAACAGATAGGGGTCGAGATCCGGGGCCAATTCCTTTGCCAGGGCTACAATCGCTTCGTACGGCTCCAGAAACAGCTGATCGGCGAGCAGCTTCAGGCGCGTCTCATCACCGTCCACCAGTTCCCGCTGCAGCAGGGCGCGGAAGTCCGGATCGCCGGCCGCCAGCGCCGTGAACCGTTCCACGAAACGTTCAAGCCGCTCGATCGCCGTTCCGCCGCCCGCCAGCGCCCGCCGGATGCCCTCGACCTTGTCGGTAAAGGCATGTTCCACCGCGGCGAGGTACAGGGCTTGCTTGTCCGGAAAATAGTGATAGATGGCCGCCTTGCTGATGCCCACGGCACGCGCGATATCCCGCATGGATACGCCGCTGTAACCCGTTGCCGCAAACAACGGAATCGCCTGCGTCAGGATGCACGCACGCCGGTCGACATCTGTGGCCGCCTGATTTACACTCATCGCCTCACCTTACTTAACGTTCGTTAGGGTCAGTGTGGGGCAAAACCCGTGTCCGATCAACGCAGGAAGGACACGCGGTATGAATAACAGGCGGGGCGCAGGGCCTGGGAGAGATCAAGGCGCGCCGGGGCCAGGCTTACGGGAGACGAGAGGGGATGCCTGAAGCGTTCAAGAGCCGGTGGCCATGGATCGCGGTCGTTGCGCTGGCCGTCGTCGCGGCCGTTGCCGCCTGGCAGGTTCTCCAGCCGCCGACGCCGCCGGCGGGGATCGCCAGCGCCAACGGCCGGATCGAGGCGGTCGAGATCGATATCGCAGCCAGGACCGCGGGCCGGGTCAAGGAGATCGGGGTCGACGAGGGTGACTTCGTCCGTGCCGGGCAGGAGCTGGCGCGGATGGACACGGCCGTCCTGCAGGCGCAGCTCCGGGAGGCCGAGGCGCAGCTGCAGCGCGCCCGGATCTCGGTCGAGACGGCCACGAGCCAGGTCACGCAGCGCGAGGCCGAGGCCGAGGCCGCCCGGGCGCTTATCGCCCAGAGAGAGGCGGAGCTCGACGCGGCCCGGAAGCGGCTCGCCCGCACCCGGGAGCTCGCTGCGAAGAACGCCATCTCCGAGGCGCAGCTCGACGACGACCGGGCCACGGCAGAGGCGGCGAGGGCCGCGGTCGCCGCCGCCAAGGCTCAGGCCGCGGCCGCACAGGCCGCCATCGGCCAAGCCAAATCGAACGTCGTCGCTGCGCAATCGGCGGTCGAAGCCGCCCAGGCCACCCTCCAGCGCATCCAGGCCGACCTCGACGACAGCGTGTTGATCTCGCCGCGCGACGGCCGCGTCCAGTACCGCGTCGCCCAGCCCGGCGAGGTGCTCTCCCCGGGCGGCGTGGTGCTGAACATGGTCGATCTCACCGATGTCTACATAACCTTCTTCCTACCGACCGAACAGGCCGGGCGGGTCGCGCTGGGGACCGAGGCGCGACTCGTGCTGGATGCCGCCCCGCAATACGTGATCCCGGCCGAAATCTCCTTCGTCGCCGACGTCGCCCAGTTCACGCCCAAGACGGTCGAGACGGCCGAGGAGCGGCAGAAACTGATGTTCCGCATCAAGGCGCGGATCGACCCGGACCTGCTCAGGAAGCACCTCCACCAGGTCAAGACCGGTCTGCCGGGCATGGCCTATGTACGGCTCGACCCTCGGGTGGAGTGGCCGCCTGAACTGCAGACCCGGCTGCCGCAATGAGCCGTGATCTGGATGCTCAGATCGAGGATGGCGGCGGCGCGGCGGCGGTTGCGCGCCTGCGCGATGTGTCCCTGCGCTACGGCAAGGTGCACGCGCTCGACGCCGTCGATCTCGCCATCCCGGCCGGATGCCTTGCGGGGCTGATCGGCCCGGATGGCGTCGGCAAATCGAGCCTGCTGGCGCTCGTCGCCGGCGCCCGGAAGGTTCAGGCGGGAACGGTCGAGGTGCTCGGCGGCGACATGAGCAATGCGCCTTACCGCCGAATGGCCTGTCCGCGCATCGCCTACATGCCGCAGGGTCTGGGCCGCAACCTCTACCCGACGCTTTCGGTTTTCGAGAACCTCGATTTCTTCGGCCGCCTGTTCGGGCACGATGGCGGCGAGCGAGGTTGGCGCATCGTGTCGCTGACCCAGGCCACCGGGCTCAAGCCGTTCCTCGACCGCCCGGCCGGCAAGCTCTCCGGTGGGATGAAGCAGAAGCTCGGCCTGTGCTGTGCGCTGATCCACGACCCGGACCTGCTGATCCTCGACGAGCCCACCACCGGCGTCGATCCCCTGTCGCGGCGGCAGTTCTGGGAGCTGATCGCCGGCATCCGCCGCACCCGGCCCGGCATGAGCGTGCTGGTGGCCACGGCCTATATGGAGGAAGCGGCGCGCTTCGACTGGCTGGCGGCAATGGACGGCGGGCGGGTGCTGGCTGTGGACACCCCGGAAGGCCTGAGACGGCAGACGCGTACGACCTCGCTGGACGCGGCCTTTATCGCCTTGCTGCAGGAGGACAGGCGCCGGGATTATCGAGCGGTCGAGATTCCGCCGCGGCCGGAAGACGATGACGATACCGCAATCGAGGCCCGGGATCTGACCATGCGCTTCGGCGAGTTCACCGCCGTCGATCATGTCTCCTTCCGCATCCGGCGCGGCGAGATCTTCGGCTTCGTCGGCTCCAACGGCTGCGGCAAGACGACGACGATGAAGATGCTGACCGGCCTGCTGCCGCCGAGCGAAGGTCGGGCCTGGCTGTTCGGACACGAAGTGGACCCGCACGATCTGGCGACGCGCCGCCGCGTCGGCTACATGTCGCAGTTCTTCTCGCTCTACACCGAGCTCACGGTGCGCCAGAACCTGGCGCTGCACGCGCGCCTGTTTCACGTCGCGCCCGGCGACATTCCGGGTCGTGTCGAGGAGATGGCCGCACGTTTCGACCTCGGCGCGGTCCTCGACAGTCTGCCGGGGAAGTTGCCTCTCGGCGTCCGCCAGCGCCTGTCGCTTGCGGTCGCCATGATCCACAAGCCGCAGATGCTGATCCTGGACGAGCCCACCTCCGGCGTGGACCCCGTGGCGCGCGACGCCTTCTGGCGCATCTTGGTGGAGCTGTCGCGCCGTGACGGCGTCACCGTCTTCATCTCCACCCATTTCATGAACGAGGCCGAGCGCTGTGACCGCCTCTCGCTCATGCACGCCGGCCGAGTGCTGGTCACCGATACGCCGGCGGGGATCATACAGCAGCGGGGTGTCGAGAGCCTCGAAGAGGCCTTCATCCGTTACCTCGAGGACGCCGTTGGCGAAGGCGGGGCCGCTGCCGCGCCGCGCGCGGCCGAGGGCGCGAACGGCGATGATGGCGGGTCGAGTGGCGGTCGCCGGTTCTTCGATCCCCGCCGCATGGCGAGCTACGCCCGGCGCGAAGCGCTGGAACTGCGCCGCGATCCCATCCGGCTGACCCTGGCGCTGCTCGGCAACGTCATCCTGATGTTCGTGATGGGCTATGGGATCAACCTCGATGTCGAGGATCTCACCTTCGCGGTCCTCGACCGCGACCAGACCACCGTCAGCCGCGACTATACGCTCAACCTCGCCGGTTCCCGCTACTTCGTCGAGCGGGCGCCGATCACCGACTACGAGGATCTCGACCGGCGAATGCGCGAGGGCGACATCAGTCTGGCGATCGAGATCCCACCGGGCTTCGCGCGCGACATCGCCCGGAGCCGGCGGGTCGAGATCGGCGCCTGGATCGACGGCGCCATGCCCACGCGGGCGGAGACCGTCCGCGGCTATGTGCAGGGGATTCATGCCCACTGGCTGGCGACCAAGGCGCGGGAAGCCGGCTACGGCGAGGCTTTGGCGGGGCTCGTCAATATCGAGACCCGGTTCCGCTATAACCCGGACGTCAAGAGCCTGGTGGCGATGGTGCCGGCAGTGATCCCGCTGCTGCTCATGCTGATCCCGGCCATGCTCGCGGCGCTCAGCGTCGTGCAAGAGAAGGAACTCGGCTCGATCACCAACTTCTACGTCACGCCCACCACGCGGCTCGAGTTCCTGCTCGGCAAGCAGTTGCCTTATGTGGTGCTGTCTTTCCTGAGCTTCCTGCTGCTCACGTTGCTCGCGGTGACGGTTTTCGGCGTGCCGCTGAAGGGCAGTTTCCTGACGCTGGCGGCGGGCGCGCTGCTCTATGTCGGTGCCGCCACGGCCGTGGGTCTGCTCATCTCGACCTTCATGCGCAGCCAGATCGCGGCGATCTTCGGCACGGCGGTGCTCACCATCCTGCCGGCGGCGAATTTCTCGGGCATGATCGACCCGGTGTCGTCCTTGGAAGGGATGGGCCGGCTGATCGGCGAGGTCTATCCGACCACACATTTCCTGACCATTGCACGCGGCACCTTCTCGAAGGCCCTGAACTTCTCCGACCTGCATGCCGCCTTTCTCCCGCTGGCGCTCGCCGTGCCGATCCTGATCGGGCTGTCCGCCGCGCTGCTCAAGAAGCAGGAGACCTGAGCCGTGCGCGCGGCCAACATCCTGCATCTCGGTATCAAGGAGCTGCGCGGTCTCGCCCGCGACCCGATCATGCTGGTGTTGATCGTCTATGCCTTCACCGTTTCGGTCTATACGGCGGCCACGGCCATGCCGGAGACCCTCAACAAGGCGCCGATCGCGGTGGTGAACGAGGATCGCTCGCCGCTCTCCTGGCGCATCGTCAGCGCCTTCTACCCGCCCTATTTCCTGCCGCCCGAGCTGATCGACCAGGCCGAGATGGACGCCCGCATGGATGCCGGCCTCGACACCTTCGCCCTCGACATCCCGCCCAACTTCCAGCGCGACGTCCTGCGCGGACGCCGACCGACGATCCAGCTCAACGTCGATGCCACGCGCATGAGCCAGGCCTTCACCGGCAGCGGTTACATCCAGACCATCGTCAACGACGAGGTGCGCGCCTTCGCGCGGCGCTACCGCGAGGTTCCGGAGTTGCCGGTCGATCTGGCGCTCCGGGCGCGCTTCAATCCCCAGCTCAACAAGTCGTGGTTCGGCGCCATCATGCAGGTCATCAACAACGTGACCATGCTCTCCATCGTCCTCACCGGCGCGGCGCTGATCCGCGAGCGCGAGCACGGCACCGTCGAGCATCTGCTGGTCATGCCGGTCACGCCTTTCGAGATCATGAGCAGCAAGGTGTGGGCGATGGCGCTGGTCGTCCTTGCCGCCACCGCCTTCGCGCTCACCGCCGTCGTGCAGGGCTGGCTGTCCGTGCCGATCCAAGGATCGCTCGCGCTGTTCCTGGCCGGCACGGCGCTGCATCTGTTCGCGACCACCTCGATGGGCATCTTCCTCGGCACCGTCGCCCGCTCCATGCCGCAGTTCGCCCTGCTGCTCATGCTGGTGCTGCTGCCGCTGCAGATGCTCTCCGGCGGCTCGACGCCGCGCGAGAGCATGCCGGAGGCCGTCCAGTACATCATGCTCGCCGCGCCCAACACGCATTTCGTAATGCTCGCCCAGGCGATCCTGTACCGCGGCGCGGGCCTCGCCGCCGTCTGGCCGCAGTTCATCGCCATCGCCGCGATCGGAGCCGCCTTGTTCGGTCTGGCACTGGCGCGCTTCCGACGCACCATCAGCAGCATGGCTTGAGCTTGCAGATGAGAAAGAAAATCGGGACAAGTCCGCTATTCAAGGGAAAATGGTTGGCCGCCTTGGTGGTGACTGTGACAGGTTCCATAGGGTCGCTGCCGGCCCTCGCGGCCGACGAGACGGAAACCGGCACCCTGAGCCTGGTCTTCGAGAACGACCTCTTCTACGACACGGACCGCCAGCCCTGCACATCGGCCCCGAGCACGAGGATTACCAGCGCCGGAAGGGGGTGCCGATGAGCCTTGAGCGAGATTTGTTGCGCGCGGCGAGGCAGGGAAAGACCGGGATGGTTATCACCCTGCTCCGGGAAGGCGCGGACATAAACGTGGCGACCGATGACGGCCAGACTCCGCTGCACCATGCCGCCGCCGGGGGACACACCGACACGGCGATTGCCCTCATGAAACGCGGCGCACGCCCGCACCCGCGCGATGAGGCGAACAGGACGCCGCTCAACACGGCGATGCGCAACGGCCACATAGAGACGGCCCATGCGCTCCGCGAGGAAATCGCCCTCCAACAGGCGTTGCGGGCGGAGCTGCGAAGCATCATGAAGCGCCGTCAAACCTAGCGCCTCCTCCCGATACTGACGACGCCATTTGCCAAGCGTCGATTTGCCAACGCCCAGATCCTCGGCAATATCCGCCATCGTCCGACCGCTTTCCTCCACAAGACGAACCGCCTCGCGCTTGAACTCTTCTGTAAATTGCTTCTGACGTGAACTCATTCCGCACCTTTCCTTGCTTGCTGCTTTTTAAACTACAGGTGCTCTCCACTTTTCCGAAGCAAGTCCAAACACCGCTGCGCGGGGTGGATGTGAACGCGACGGATGGGAACGGCCGTACGCCGATTGGGGCTCCCGATTGGGTGCCGATTGACAGCCTTACCAATTCTCCGAGCCAGAGGACAGTCGCAGCCGAAACCACTATGGCTTGCCGCGCCGAAAGATGAGCATCGCTGTGGCGAAAAGAGGCGCGCCGATCACCAAGAGCGCGAGCGCCTGCGGCCAAAGCTCGGACAGGCCTATCCCTTTCAGGAACACGCCGAGGATCACGTCCATGTAATGGCGCAGCGGGCTCCCGAGAGAGAGAGTTTGCAATAACCCGGGCATGCTTTCAACGGGCGCAAGTGTCCCGGAGAGGAACATCAACGGGAACAAGCTGAAAAAGCTTAGCAAAAGGGCCTGCTGCAATGTTCGGCTCACGCTTGCGATCAGCACGCCCAGCGAAATCGCGCTCACAAGGAATACCGCAGTGAGCGCAAGGAAGAGAAGGAAGCTGCCCCGCATAGGCACGCCGAACCACCAGACGATCAAGAGGCTTGGGAATATCGAGAGGAGCCCGATAACGAGTGTCGGGAAGGTCTTGGCGACGAAGAGCTCCGCCGTGCCGATCGGCGTCACCTGGAGCTGCTCGATAGTGCCGGCTTCTTTCTCGCGGACGATGGAGGCCGCTGGATGGATCACCCCCACCATCATGGCGGCAAGCGCAATCATGGAAAGCACCACGAATGAGGTGTAGGTCTGGTCAGGGTTGTACCAGACCCGGACTACCGGCTGGACACCCCCTCCCGACGCCGCTGCGGTTGTCGAAGCCGCCTGGAAACGGTTGACGATCTCAAGCGCATAACCGCGGGCCTGTGCCGCCATGTTCGAATTGGTCCCGTCAAGGAGTACCTGCACGGTAGGCGCGTCGCCCCTCGCCAAATCATGCTGGAAGCGTTCCGGGATGACGAGCGCAACACGTGCCCGGCCCGTCTGAAGCCAATCTGTCGCCGCAGGCGCGTTAGCGGGATACCCGGCGGGCGCGAACGCGTCTGTTACCATAAAGCTTTCGACCAGGGCGCGACTCGCCGATGTCTGGTCGAGGTCGACGACGGCGAGCGGCATGTCATTGACTTCGAAGGACAGGGCGTAGGCGCAGATCACCACCTCGATCGTGTAAAGCCAGAGGATCAAGACCAGCATCACGCGGTCGCGCAGCAACTGAATCATCTCCTTTACAAGGAGGCCCGCAAGCCGCGTGCCCATCCGGCCTTCGTCAAGACCCTCGCTGACCTCGTGGGGGGTCGGCGGGTTCCGGCTCAGGATCCGTCGCCTCCGTGACCAAGGATCCGTGCCAACCGCCACCCAGGGCCCGGTACAAGTTCACGGATGATTGCAGACGTTCGCGCTGGGTCTCTACCAGGCCGAGCTCGGTGGTGAACAGGCTGCGCTCGGCGTCCAGCACTTCCAGGTAGCTGGAGACCCCGCCTTCATAACGCTGCCGGGCCAGTTCGATGGTCCGTCGCAGCGCCGCCACTTGGCGGGCCTGCGCCTGCAGGCGCTGCTCCGAGCGGCGCAGACCCGCCAGGGCGTCGAGCACTTCCTGGAAGGCCGTCTGCACGGTCGCCCGATAGGCGATCAGCGCCTGGCGCTGGCGTGCCTCCGCCTGGGCCACCAAGGCCTCGGCGCGTCCGAAGTCCAGAAGCGGCCCGAGCAGTGACCCACCGAACTGCCAGGTGGACGCCGATCCCTGGAACAGGTCGCCGCCCGACGCACTTTGCAGGCCAAGGAGTCCGGCAAACGAAATCGTGGGCAGAAACGCCGCCCGGGCGACACCGATTTCGGCGTTCGTCGCCGCCAGTTCCTGCTCCGCCGCGGCGATGTCAGGACGGCGAACGATCAGATCGGCGGGCCGGCCCCCCGGGACGCTGGCAGGGGCATCGATCGCATCGATCGGGCGCGCCACGGCGATCGGCCGCTCGGCGATCTCTTGCGGACTGCGCCCCAGAAGGACGGCAAGCGCATTGCGCTGAAGCGTGCGTTGCCGGCGAAGCGCCGGCAGCTCGGACTCGGCCGCTGCAAGTTCCGACTCGGCCTGCCGCAGGGTCAGCTCGTCAACATCGCCGCCTTCGAACCGGGTACGCTGCAATGCCACCGTTTCACGGCGGGACGCCACGGTGCGCTTGGCGATCTCGATCTGACGGTCGAGCGCACGCAGATTGAAGTAGCCGTTGGCCACCTCTCCGATCACCGCCAGCCGAACCGCCTCGCGGTTGGCCGCGCTGGCCAGAAGCCGTGTCCGCGCCGCCTCGCTGGCGTTCGCGAGCCGCCCCCACAGGTCCAGCTCGTAAGAGAGTACGCCGCCGACCTGGAGATCGGTGAAGGTTTCCCCGCCGCGGCCGGCAGACGTCGCGGTCTCCTCGCTCAGGGACTGGCGGGCGGCATTACCTTCGATCTCCAGAAGCGGATACCGCTCCGCCTCCCGGCCGGTGAGAAGCGCCCGCGCCTCGGCCACGCGGGCGGCGGCCTGTTGCAAATCCGTGTTGGCGCTGAGCGCTTCTTCAACAAGGTCGACGAGCGCCGGATCGCCGAAACGACGCCACCAATCGGTGGGGATTTCCTCCCCTTGCGCCAGCGCGCTCGAGGACCAGTCCTGCGGCACCGCCGTTTCGGGCTTGCTGAGCTCTGGGGCGAGCGAGCATCCGCCGAGCCAGAGCACAAGCATGCCGATCAACAAGGCCCCTCTATTCATGGCGCGCCCCTTCTCCTGACTGTTCGGACGCCATGGTACCGGTGCGCCCGTTGCCCGGCACACGCCGGCTCAGAAAATCGGTGATACGGCGAACGACGACGTAAAAGAGCGGAATGAAGAAGGTCCCCAGAATCGTTGCCGAAATCATCCCCCCGAGAACGGCCGTGCCGATGGCGATTCGGGTCGTGGCGCCGGCCCCGGTGGCGAAAGCGAGCGGCAGCACCCCCATGCTGAACGCCACCGACGTCATCAAGATAGGCCGCAACCGGACACGCGCGGCTTCCTTGGTTGCCTTGATCAGCTCCATCCCCTGGGCTTCCAGCGTCCGGGCGAACTCCACCAGGAGGATGGCGTTGCGCGCGGTCACGCCGACGGTGGTCAGGATGCCGACCTGGAAGAACACATCATTGGGCAGGCCCCGGACCATGGCCGCGAGCACCGCGCCAAGCACGCCCAACGGAACCGCCAGCATGACGGAAATCGGGATCGTCCAGCTTTCATAGAGGGCCGCCAGCGCCAGAAACACCACCAGAACCGAAAGCGCGTAGAGCAGCGGCGCCTGCGCGCCGGCCTGGCGTTCCTGGTAGGACATGCCGCTCCAGGCCCCGGCAACACCCTCGGGCAGTTGGCCGATCAGGCGCTCCATCTCGGCCATGGCCTCGCCCGTGCTGTAGCCCGGCGCCGGCTCGCCCTGGATCTGGCGCGATGGCACGCCGTTGAAGCGCTCGAGACGCGGCGAGCCATACTCCCAGCGGCCGCTGGTCAGCTCGCTCAAGGGGGTCATGCCGCCGCCGGCGTTTCGCAGGTACCATTCGTCGAAGTCCTCCGGCAGCATCCGGAAAGGGGCGTCGCCCTGGACATAAACCCGCTTGACCCGCCCCTCATGAAGGAAGTCGTTGACGTAGCGGGAGCCCCAGGTCACCGACAGGAGCTGGTTGATCTCGGCGAGCGACACGCCGAGGGTCTGGGCCTTCTCGTGATCGATGTCGAGCTTGTAGCGTGGATTGTCGGGCAGACCGTTCGGGCGCACGCTCGTCAGGACGGGGCTTTTCGCCGCGAGCTGCAGCAACTGCCCCTGGGCCTGGATCAGGGCCTCGTGGCCGATGGCGCCGCGGTCCTGTAATTGCAGCTCGAAGCCCAACGCCCGACCCAGGGCCGGGATCGGCGGCAGGTTGAACGCGAACGCCTGCCCGTCGCGCACCAGACCGAAGAGCGCCCGGTTCGCCCGTTGGATGACGGCCCCGGCGCTTTGGGTCTCGGGATCGCGTTCGCTCCAGGGCTTGAGATTGACGAAAGCCAGCCCCGCGTTCTGCGCCCGGCCGGCAAAACTGAAGCCGGCGATCGTAAAGATGCCCCGCACCGCATCCTGCTCCAGAAAGTAATTCTCGATGGTCTCCATCGTGTCGATGGTCCGTTGTTGGGTCGCGCCCGCGGGCAACTGATATTGGACCACGACGAAACCCTGGTCCTCAGCCGGCAGAAAGCCGCCCGGCAACCGCATGAAGAGAACGGCGACCACGCCGACGATACCCAGAAAAGCGAAACTGTAGAGCCAGACATGGCGGGCGGTATGACCGACCAGCCACACATAGCCCCGGGTCAAACGCCGCAACCCGGCTTCGAACCAGCCGAACAGCCGCTGCATCAGGGTCCGTTCGTGGGAAGCCTTCAGCACGCGGCCGCACAGCATGGGGCTCAGGATGAGCGCGACGAGGACCGAGAGGATCATCGCGCCGGCAATGCTCAGGGAAAACTGGCGGTAGATCGCCCCCGTGGAGCCGGGGAAGAAGGCCATGGGTATGAATACAGCCGACAATACGACGCCGATCCCGACGAGCGCGCCCGCGATCTGCCCCATCGATTTGCGGGTCGCCTCCATCGGGCCGAGGCGATCCTCGTGCATCACCCGCTCGACGTTCTCCACCACGACGATCGCATCGTCCACCAGCAGTCCGATCGCCAGGACCAGCCCGAAGAGGGTCAGCATGTTGATGGAAAACCCGAAGGCGGCCATCACCGCAAACGTGCCCAGCAGCACCACCGGTATGGCAATCGCGGGAATCAGGGTGGCGCGCCAGCTCTGCAGGAACAACAGCATCACCAGAATCACCAGGGCAATCGCCTCGATGATGGTCTGAACGACCGCTTCCATGGACGCTTCCACAAACGGCGCGGTCTGAAACGGGTAGCGCACCTCCACCCCTTCCGGGTAGTAAGGCGCAAGTTCCTCGATGCGGGATCTAACGGCGTCGGTCACTTCCAGCGCGTTGGCGCCCGGGGCCAGATTGATGGCCAATCCGGCAGCCGGCTCGCCATCGTAAAAGGTGTCGATGTTAACCGCGCCGCCGCCGAGCCCGATTCGGGCCACGTTTTCCAGGAGCACCCGGGAGCCATCCGGGTTGCTCTTGAGCAGGATCTTTCGGAACTCCTCGGGGGAGTTCAGCAGGGTTTGCGCGGTCACGGTCGCGTTGAGCTGCTGTCCGTCCACGGCAGGCAGGCCGCCAAGCTGGCCGGCGGTGACCTGGGCGTTCTGCGCCTCGATGGCGGCGATCACGTCGGCGACGGTCAGGCCGTAGTTGATCAAGGCCGAAGGGTCCAGCCAGATCCGCATCGCGTATTCCGACCCGAAGACCTGCACGCTCCCCACACCGGTCACCCGGCCTATGGGCTCGGCCAGCTCGGAGCTGATGAAATCGGCCAGGTCCTGCTTGCTGAGGCGTCCATCGGTGGAGACGAAGGCCATCACCATCAGAAAGCTGGAGCTGGCCTTCTCCACGCTGATCCCCTGTTGGCGCACCACTTCGGGAAGCCGCGGCTCGGCCAGCTTGAGCTTGTTCTGCACCTGCACCTGCGCGATGTCCGGATCGGTGCCTGCCGCGAAGGTCAGCGTGACGGTGGCGTGTCCGGAGGAATCCGCGGTCGAACTCATATAGAGGAGGTTATCGATCCCGGTCATCTCCTGCTCGATGACCTGCACCACGGTGTTCGACACCGTGTCGGCCGAGGCCCCGGGATAATCGGACTGAATCTCGACGGCCGGCGGCGCGACGTCGGGATATCGCTGAATCGGCAACACGAAGATCGCCATGATGCCGGCGAGCATGGTCACGATCGCCAACACCCAGGCGAAGACGGGCCGCGAAAGGAAGAAATTGATCACCGGCCATCGCCTCCTTCGGTCGCGGGGCCCGTCTTCGCGCCATCCGTACCGGTGCCGTGCGGGCGCGACGACGGCGCCAGTGGAATATCCGCCGTCACGGGCTTGACGGCGGCGCCCGGCTTCACTTTCTGCAGGCCCGACACGATCAGCCGGTCACCCGCCTCGAGGCCATTGTCCACGAGCCAGAAGCCGCCGATCGCACGCGCCGTCTCCAGCCGGCGCTGCACGACCTGGCCCGCGTCGTTGACGAGCAGCGCCGTCGCCCGGCCCTGGGGATCGCGCGTGACCCCCTGCTGCGGCGCCAGGATCGCATTTTCACGCACCGCCTCCCGAAGGCGGACGCGCACGTACATGCCCGGCAGCAGCTCGCCATCAGGATTGGGCACCACGGCCCTGAGCATCACGGCGCTCGTGCCCTGATCGACGGTCACGTCGGTGACATCGAGGCGGCCGCGATGCGGATAGATGCGGCCGTCCTCACGCAACAGCGCAACCTCGGCCTCGCCGGGGCCGGCCGCGGCGGGACCGCCCTCTGCCACGGAGGTCCGAATCCGGCTCAGCTTTTCGACCGGCAGCTGGATATCGACATACATCGGGTCGAGCTGGACGACGCGCAACAGCGGCTGCGCCTGGTTGGCCGTCACCAGCGCGCCGACGGTGAACAGCGTCGGACCCGTGCGGCCACTGATGGGGGCCTTGACTTCGGTGTAGTCCAGATCGACGCGCGCGGTCTCAACGGCGGCCCTGGCGCTGGCGACGTCGGCCCGCGCAGTCTCGAGCGCCGACAGCGCCTGATCACGCTCACGCTCGCTGAGCGCATTCTTCTCGAACATATTTGAAGTGCGTACCCACTCCCGCTGCGCCTGACGCAACTCGGCCCGGGCACGCTCCAGCTCGGCCTCGGCCCTCTGGTGCGCGGCCCGGTAGCGGTTCGGATCGATCCGGTACAGGATCTCGCCCTCCTTTACCTGGGCGCCCTGCTTGAAGAGACGTTCCTGCAGGATCCCGGAAACCTGTGGTCTCACCTCGGCGATTCGGAAGGCCACGGTTCGCCCCGGCAGCTCCATGGACAAGACCACGCGTTGCGGCTGCAACTCGACCACCCCGACCTCGGGCGGCGGCGCGGATGGCGCGGCATCGGCCTGCTTCGGCCCGTCATCACAGCCAGCCAGCAGCAAGCCCGCCGCCAGCCAAAGCGGCAGAATACGAAAACGGAACCTATGCGCCATCGGCGTCTCCTTGAGTCACTGGTTGCCGCGGGCCAACAGGGTCTTGCGGCTGTCGGCGGGAAGCCGCCATCGCGGCCGGCCCACCGGTAATCTGAACTTGCGTGCATGCGAACAATAACATACATTCGTGAATGTATGTCAACAATCATCCATGGGCGGCGTCCCTGGGCGCAATGCCATGAAAGAGTGAACCCATGAGACGAACGAAAGGAGCAGCCGAGCAAACACGTGAACGCATCCTCGATGCGGCGGAGCAGGTCTTTTTCGAGCAGGGCGTCGCCCGCAGCACGCTGGACCAGATCGCGCGCGCCGGGGCCATGACCCGGGGCGCGATCTACTGGCACTTCGAGAACAAGGCCGACCTGTTCAATGCCGTGGTGGAACGGGTACGAATGCCGATGGAAAGCGCCTTGCACCGGGTTCTGGAGACCGCGGACACCCTCGATGACCTGGAAGAACTTTGCGCCACGGCGCTGCTCGAGCTCCACCAGGACGCACGCCTGCGCCGCGTCTATACCATCCTGTTCCTGAAATGCGAGCATACGGAAGATATGACGGAGATGGTTGCCCGCGAGCAGTCGATCAAGGACGAGACCATAAAATCGCTGACGCGCTTCTTCACGAGACTCCTGGAGCGCGACCAGATCAGCCATGCCGGCGAGCCGCGCATACTGGCGATTTCCCTATATGCGTACATGGTTGGGCTTCATGTCGACTACCTGGGCTCGCCGCACCTTTATCGCATGCCGGACGACGCATCAGCACTTGTTGGATGTTTTTTCGAGCCACTAAAAATAGGCCGGATCAAAACACGATAACGACGAGGTTCTCCGGTGACGAAGGCCGTTTCTCACCGGGCTGGCTGAGGCGCATCCTGTGCAACGGCTTGCGCTGGCGGGGGCTGTGGCCTGCGGCGCATCATCAGCGCCGGGACAAGGGCGGCCAGGAAGATCGCGCCGACGATGAAGAAGCTGTCGCGATATCCCAGCATATTGCCCTGGGTGTAGATCATGCGGCCGAGATAGTTCATCGCCCCGGCCTGGCGAACCGCTTCCGGTACACCGGCCTGCGCGAGCAGGCCGGTCACATCGCGCAGCAAGCCGGGCGTCGCGCTGTTGCCTGCATGCTGCGCCGCCGTGAAGCTGTCCACGTAAAGCTGCGAGCGCCGTTCGAGGGCGATGGAAAGCAGGTTGACGCCGAAGGCGCCGCCGAGTTGGCGCACGAAGTTGATCGCGCCGGAGCCCTGGCCGAGTAGCGTCATGGGTAGCGCCTTGAGGGCGCCGGCGTTCAGGCTCGGCATGATGAAGCCAAGCCCGATCCGGCCCAGCATGATCCACCAGGCAAACAGCCAGAAGGACGTATTGGTATCGACGCCGGTCATCAAAAACGACGACAGCGCGAAGACCGCCAGCCCGAACATGACCGTGGCATAGGCCGGCGTCTTGTCGGTCAGTCTTCCGGCGATCGGGAAGACGACAGCCAGGATCAGGCCCGCCGGCATCAGCAGCAGGCCGGAGCGCGTCGGCGTATAACCCTGGATCGTCTGCACGAACAGCGGAACCAAGTAGGTCGAACCGTAGATTCCCGCCCCGAAAATGAAGGCCACGACGGACGCGCCCGCATAGACCCGGTTCGTGAAGAGCTTGAGATTGAGCATGGGCGCGGGTGAGCGCAGCTCCCAGACGATGAAGCCGATGCCCGAGACAAGGGCGACGACGAAATCGCGCAGGATGGGGTCGGACATCCAGCCGTCACGTTGCCCGTTCGACAGGCCGTTGAGCAAGGTCACGAGGAACACGGTCATCAGCCCGAAACCGATCCAGTCGAAACGCCGCGACGGACCCGAAGTGGCCCGTCCCGGCATGAAAAGCGTGGCGAGGAACAGGCCGATGAGACAGAACGGCACGGCCATGAAGAAGACATAGCGCCAGCTGAAGCTATCGACCATGATGCCCCCCAGCGTGGGGCCGAGCGCCGGGGCCAGCACCACGCCGATGCCGTAGATGCCCATGGCCGACCCGCGTTTCTCCGGCGGGAAGACCTGGAAGATCGTCTGCATGGCGAGCGGCTGGAGGATGCCGGCCGCCCCGCCCTGGAGGATGCGGGCCAGGATCAGCACGCCTTCTGCAGGGGCCAGCCCGCCCATGACGGAGGCGACGATGAAGACCGTCACCGCCAGCATGAAGGTCGCTCGCTGGCCGAGCGTCTCGACCATCCAGGCGTTGAGCAGCATGGTGCCGGTCATCGCGGCGAGGAAGCCGGTGGACAGGAGCTGCGCCTTGTCCTGGCCCATGCCGAAGGCGCCCATGATGTCGGGCAGGGCCACGTTGACGATGGTCGCGGTCAGGATGGTGGCGATGGTACCCATCATGACCGTGGCCGTGACCAGCCAGCGATAGGCGGGGCCGAAGCGGGCGAACAGCCCCTCGATACTGTCCGGATGCGGCGCGCTAGCCACCGGTCCTGGCCTCCAACTCTACCATCATACCCGGCTTGAGTTCGCCGCTCTCTTGTTCAACGGCAATGCGTATCGGTAGCCTTTGAGTGATCTTGGTGAAATTGCCGCTCGGGTTGGGGTTGGGCAGCAGGGCGAACTCGCTGGTGGCGGCCTGGCCCACGCGTGTGACCTTGCCCTCGAAGCGCCGCCCCGGCAGGGCATCGACGGTGATCGTCACGGTCTTTCCGGGCCGGAAGAAGCGGATGTCGGTCTCCTTGACGTTGGCCTCGACGCGCACCCGCTGCGGGTCATGCACCATCAGCAGGCGCTGGCCGGGGGTGACGTATTCGCCCTCATCCACGAAGGTCTGGTCCACCACGCCGGCGAATGGCATGACGATGGAGCGGTCTTCGAGGTCGAGCGCCGCGCGCTCTCGTTGCGCGCGCAGCCGCTGCTCTTCCGGATCGAGCTCTGCCAACTGGCGTTGGAGCACCGTGAGCTCCCCGCGTGCCGCTTCGGCCTCGGCGAAGACGGCGCGGGCGTTCTCCAGGTCCGCCCGGGCCTTCGACACCTGTTGCGTTGCCGTCTCCAGCGCCGCCCGCGTCTGGTCCAGGCGCTCGCGGGTGAGGAGCCCGCGCGGCACCAGCTTCTCCGCCCGGTCATTCTCCGCCTTCGCCAAGTCGCGTTGCGCCGTCGCTGCCGCCAACGCGGCCTCCGCCGCCCTGATCGCCGCCTGCCGGGCGGTGATACGGCTTTCGGTCTGACGATCGGTGAGTGCGATGCGGGCTTCGATCTCCTCCCGGCGGCGGGCGATGCCCGCCAGCTGCGCGTCGAGTTCCTGAACGCGCAGGCGGCTTTCCCGGTCGTCGATCCGGACCAGTATGTCGCCTTTGCGAACGGTATCGCCCGCAGTGACCTCAACGGCAGTGACCCAGCCGGGAACCCGGCTGCTCACGGCAACGATGTCGGCTGCAATGCGGGCGTCCGTCACAAAGACGTGGGTGAACTGCTGATACAGCCACCAGCCACCGGCCCCGAGAACGACCAGCGCCGCCATGATCGCGCCATACCGTCGCCATGGCCGGGTGCGGCGAGGAGGTGAAACCGCCTCTGACCCAGCCTCTGTCTCCTTGTCGGGGGCTGTGCGCAGATCGGTTTCCGGATCGTCGCTCTGGCGTTCGAGACGGGTCACATGCTGGTCCACGGCCTACCCCTCATCGGTCTTCGTCGCAGGCAGCATCGCCCTTGGCGCGCCGCCCAGCTTGCCGGTGATCTGCTCCAAGACCTTTAGACAGGTCGTTACCTCGCCATGAGATAGGTCGGAGAAGATTTCCGCGCGCACCGCCGCTGCGGTTGCTTCGATTCGCTCCAGGATGGGGGCGGCTTCCGCGCGCAGGTGAACCGACTTGGTGCGGCGGTCGCCAGCTTCCGACCGGCGTTCGATCAACCCCTCGGCTTCCAGCCGATCCAGGGTGCGCACCAGGGTCGGCCCCCGCACCCCGACCGCCTCGGCCAGTTCACGCTGGGTAGCCGCCTCGGCCCGCCGGGAAAGATGCAACAGTGTCAACCAGCGGGATTCGGTGAGGCCGAAGGCGGCCAGCCGTCGGTCGATCTCGGAGCGCCACAGCCGGGCGACCAGCCCGAGCTGGAGGCCGAATCGTTCCTGATCATCGAGGGGTTTTGTCATGGCATTGCCTGCATCGTTGTCCTGCTGTACGATAACAAATAGATAGCTATCTATCAAATGCGAGGGAGGTAGCCCCGATGGCCGGCATTCACATACGAAGGGCCGGGAAAGGCGCTCCATATCACGATCACAGATAAGGAGAACCACGATGTACCGGACCATCCTCCTGGCCTATGACGGCAGCCGGCAAGGCCGTGAGGCGCTGGATCAGGGGACCGAGCTGGCCTTGCTTTGCCAGGCCCGGGTCTATCTCCTCGCCGTCGTCGCCCATGAGCTGGGGGTCACGCTCGCTGAGGCGGCGGCACCCTCGGACCTGCCGGAGCGTGAATATCAGGAGGTGCGCCGCGTGCTGACGGAGGGCGCGGACACGCTGCGACAGGCGGGGCTTTTTGTCGAAACGCGTCTCGCCGCGGGCAACCCCGCCGAGGAGATCGGCCGAATGGCGCACGAGGTCGGCGCGGATCTGATCGTGGTCGGTCACCGAGAACAGAGCGCGCTGGCCCGCTGGTGGCACGGCTCCGTCGGCGCCTCGCTGCTCGCCCACGCACCCTGCAGCCTGCTGGTGGCGGTTTCGGGCACCACGCCCGCTCGATGATCAAGGCAGGATCGGGGCGCCTCGAACGACCCGCCCCTTCGTCTCAAAAGTCGTAGGACCAAGGCCTTAGGGGATGTCAACGAGGGCCAGCGGACCATAGTGATCACCCAACACAGTGAAGCCAAGGCGGTTCTCCAGGACATCGCCAGTTACGAACAAACCCAGGAACCGCCGGCACAGCTCAAGATGCTGGCCCCAGAGCTCCAAATGCATTCGAGAAGGGCGTAGCAAGCCCGTCAAAAAGGCCTTCACGGATATCCGCAAGCGCATCAAGGAAAGCACCGGGTGACACGCTACCGCGTCCGGGGTTTCAGAAGAAACGGAACAGGACCGATCGAATCTACCGTTACGTTGCAATTCGTGACTCGGTGAAGAAAGCAGCGTACGTGTTGGATCAACTGGAACCGCTCTGTTCGAGCCTTGCCGACCTGCCCATGCGGGGCCATATCCGGCCCGAACTGGATCGGATGAATTCCACAAACACAAGACGGCTAAAATGCATGAATTTTTACTAAAATTATTGCCAAATACGCCTCCTGGCGCTATATTTCCCACAGAGGCAAGCACTATGAATCGTTTGGAACAACTGAAAAGACACCTGCGCCCCGGTCGCGTGTACCGGCGTGCGGACCTCGCCCAGTGGTCAAAGAGCGTTGACAGGCATGCACGGGAGCTAGTCGATCAGGGCGTGCTGCAGAAGCTCCGCAACGGCCTCTACCACTATCCCAAGGCATCGGCTTTCGGTCGGGTTCCGCCCGATGAGAAGGAACTCGTCCGCACCTTCCTGAAGGAAGACGATTTCCTGCTCACCTCCCCCAATGCCTACAACGCCTTGGGCGTGGGCACCACACAGCTCTACAATTCCCGCGTGGTCTACAACCACAAACGCCATGGCCACTTCACCTTGGGCGGCAAGCCCTTCGAGTTCCGCAGGAAGCCCCGTTTCCCCAAGCAACTGACGGAAGAGTTCCTCCTCGTGGATCTGCTGAACAACCTGTCCGAACTGGCGGAGGATCCGGCCGCGGTTCGCGAGCGGGCGCAGGCCAAGGCGAAGGAACTGAACCCCGACAGGCTCCGGCGTGCCGCGCGGGATTACGGCAAGGTCGCCACGCGAAAATTCTTCGAACGGGCGCTGTCACGTGCCGCCTGAATCCCTCCTCCATGAGCGTGAAGATTTCGCCGACCTGATCCGCATCGTCGCCGATGAGCGCGGTCTGCTGCCGGCGCTCGTCGAGAAGGACTACTGGATCATGCACTGCCTCTATGGCCTCGGCGCACAGGATTTCGGCTTCGAACTCAAGGGCGGTACCTCGTTATCGAAGGGGTTCGGCATCATCCAGCGCTTCTCCGAGGACATCGACATTCGCATCGACCCCGCCTGTGTCCCCTTTGAGGTCTTCACCGCGGCGAATCAAACCAAGAAGGCGCGGCACATCGAGTCACGGCGGGAGTTCTACGACTGGCTTGCGAAGAACATTCACATCGACGGAATCGTCGGCATCACCCGCGATCACGCATTCGATGACGAGAAATACCGGAGCGGTGGAATCCGTCTTCATTACGAGAGTCCATTCGACCACCCGACCGGTCTCAAGGAAGGCATCCTGTTGGAGGTGGGCTTCGACGACACCACACCGAACATACCCCGGACCATTTCCTCCTGGGCCTTCGATCGCGCCGCCAATGCAGACGTCGTTGCCCTCGACAACCGCGCCGTCGACGTATCCTGCTACCACCCCGGCTACACCTTTGTCGAAAAGCTGCAGACCGTCTCCACCAAATTCCGGCAGCAGCAGAGTACCGGCGAATTGCCCCCAAACTTTCTGCGCCACTATTACGACATTAGCCAACTGCTGGACCATCCGGAGGTGGCGGCGTTCATCGCCACCCCGGAATACCATACCCGCAAAGAGCAGCGGTTCAGGAAAGACGACAAGCTGATCATCGCCGAGAACGAGGCGTTTCTGCTGTCAGACCCGGCTACCCGGGAGCAGTACGTCCTTGCCTACCAAGCCACCGCACCCCTCTATTTCAGCGGACAACCAGACTTCGAGAGCATTCTCGGGAAGATTGGAGAACAGGTCGGCAGGCTCTAATCCATTTCACCAAGCAGGGCAGGCACACATGCCGCCCCTTGAGTGACTCCACGCTTTAGCGGGAATGGTTCCAATCAGCAGGCCGGCTCCGACCATGATGGTCAGCAGGTCATGCGGGTAAACGTTCCGCCTCTGCACATCCTCCTGTGTTTTTGAAGTGCGAAAGATGGCCTCCAGGTGCCATCTTTCGTCCGTTATTTCCGCGCCACTAAACGCTAGCATCGATAGCCGTACCGAGCACAGTGGAGCACAAACGGTGAATCAGTCTATCTCTGCGACCCATGAGTATCTCCTGACGCACTACGGGCCGCTACTGACGATCAAGCATCTGGCCGAGGTGATGCACACGAGTCCGAATGGGGTGCGCATGGCCATCGCGCGTAAACGGCAACCGTTGGCGGTGGCGCTTTCGAACGCCAGAAGGCAGCTGGGCCGCAGGGTGTACTTCGAAGCGCGGTTGGTGGCCGATGTCATTGACCAAGGTATGACGGGTAAGTCACCGAAGGAGCGCCCTACTGAAACCGGCGCTTCATTACCTTCGCCGGAGCGTTCCCTAATATGCACGCAGCCATGAAAAATAAATGAATTGAGACATCGAATTGAAGAAGCCAACAGACAGTCCATTGCACCCCACCAGTTGGCCAGAATCTGTCGGCATGGGTTGTAGGAAAACCCTTACGCGGCACACGCGGGAAAGACACTCCGTATTTTGTTTGCCGGACAAGGACGCACGCTACAGCGCCGAAATGGAATTCGTCATAGCAATACAAATAAAGGAGCTGTAGCCATGGAGTTCGATTTTTCGGAGGTAAATCTTGAGTACCTGATCCAAGCCCGCGACCTCGCCAAGCGAGATCCCGAATTCGTTGCCACCATGCTCGGCATGGAGGTCGAGATGGCTTCCTTATTGGCGGAATTGAAGCCCAAGGAACTCGCACGTATTTCGCTCATCAAGCAGCCGTTACTCATGCCTCGACAGGAACCTTGGTGGTGGTCACGTTTGTTCGTGGCCTTACGCGAAGGGCGTGCTGATGAAATCGAGGCTGTAATTGAGCATGCGCCGTTGGTCACTGTACCGTAAATGAGAGGATACGTGAATGAGACCTGCACTCTGTTCAGCACTGGCCCCTTCGATTCCGCCGCCTTGTGGTAGACGGATCGAACGCGCTGGCTGCGATGTCGAACTTTGCGTTCACGCCACGAGAATCATGGAGGCCATCCGACTGATTCATCTCGGCGCGCGCGCAGGGCTCGTCTGCCAGTTGACAAAGCTGGAAAAATCCACAGCCAACCGCCTGTACCGTCAATTGTGCGGCGCGCCTTCACCCCCTGGCCAGACACCGTTCACCGATACCTGGTACCGGGAAAACGATGTGCGCATGTTACAGGCCACTCTCGTCTGGCGGCTGCACCAACGCTTGGTGCAGACAGAACGGAGCGCCGCGCGCATCGTCATCAATGTATACGAGGCGTATACCCGGCTCGTACGTGAACCACAGCTCGACCTGACCCATACCGTTTTCGTGCCGCGTCTCGTCGCCATGGAGACATGGCACGAAAGAGTGTGCGGGTTCTGCGGCATGACGTACCTGTCCGCGGTAGACAGCAACAGCGCCGCGTGCCCTGGCTGCCGCCTCTATCACCTGCACCGTTGCCACCAGTGCGGCTCACCGATGGAACCGCAATCCAGGGGACGCCGGCGTACGGTTTGCGGCCACTGCGGAAACACGCATAACGGAGGGGCCCGCCATTGATGGAGATACGCAACCACCGCAACTCAGAAACCAGGTATTCCGGAGCTTCACGGAGGATCCCATGGCACTGAAAGTCACCGTTACCAGCACGAAGGGGGGTGTCGGTAAAACGACGTTGACAGCAAACCTCGGCGGTCTGCTGGCCGATCTCGGACAGAAGGTGCTACTCGTGGATGTGGACGTGCAGCCCACATTGTCCAGTTACTATCCGCTCGAGCTGCGAGCCGGCCACGGTCTCTCTTCACTGATCACCGAAGGCCTGGTCGACGGCATCGTCAGCCGTACGGCGATTGCGCAACTGGACCTGATCCTATCCGACGATCCGGAGGGGATGTTGCAGAACTGGATTCTGCATACCCCGGACGGGCGTGTCCGGCTGAAGCATATCCTGACCCGCTTCGACGAGACCTACGACTTCATCCTGCTGGACACCCAGGGTGCGGTCGGACCGCTTCAGGACTCCGCGATCCTTTCGGCGGACTTGCTGGTCTCCCCGATACCGCCGGAGATTCTCTCCGCCCGGGAGTTCGCCCGCGGCACGGTACAGATGTTGGACCGACTACGTCCAATGGCCTTTCTTGGTGCGCCGCTCGGTCCGTTGCGCGGACTCATCTACCGCATGGACCGGACCGTCGACGCCCGCCGCATCGCCCAGGAATTGTGCCGGGAGGCCTACGGCCCCAGTAAGGGTGCCATCACCATCCTGGACACGGTGATTCCGAACACTGTCGCCTACCGGGAGGCGGCCACGGCACGCGTGCCGGTTCACCGCTGGGAACCGCAACGCCAGGGACCCACCCCAAGCGCCCGTGAAGCCATGCTGGCCCTGGTCTTCGAGCTCTTCCCACATCTGGCGGACAAGACACTCGAATGTGAAGGGGCGCAGTAATGGCGAAGAAGCACCCCTCCAGCGAACAGATCCAGTCGATGCTCCGCGAGGGTCACTTCGGCCAGAGCCGCGAGTTGCCGCCGGCGGACCCGCTCACCGCGACGCAGATGCTGTTGGAGATCGATCGCATCGAACCCTACGAGCACAATCCCCGCAAGGAGCGAAACCCGCTCTACAACGAGATCAAAGATTCCATCCGCGCTCAAGGTGGACTCAACAATCCGCTGACCATCACGCGTCGGCCGGGGGATGCCCACTACATCGTCGAGTCGGGGGGCAACACCCGCCTGCAGATCCTCAAGGAGCTATGGAGGGAAACCGCGGACGACCGCTTTTTCCGTATCCACTGCCTGTTCCGCCCCTGGGTCTCCGAATCCCACGTGCTGACCGCGCACCTGATCGAGAACGACAAACGGGGAGAACTCACCTTCATCGACAAGGCCCTCGGTGTACGGGAACTGCGCTTGGTACTCGAATCCGAGCGGAACGAGCCCTTCTCCCAACGACAACTGGTGGAAGCCCTGCGGGAACGAGGCTACGCACTCGACCAGAGCACGATCTCCCGCATGGACTACGCCGCGGATGTGCTGCTGCCGGTCATTCCCGAAGCGCTGCGCAGCGGCATGGGTGCACCGCAGATCCGCCGGATTCGACGGTTGGAGACCGCCTGCCGTAGTTTCTGGAACGACCAGCCCGACATGCCAGACCGGTTCGATGCGCTGTTCACCGAGGCGCTGACCACCCACGACGGCCCGCACTGGGATCTCGATGCTGTGCAGCGGGAGTTGGAAACCCGCATGGCCGAGATCACCGGATTGTCCCTCAAACACGTCCGTCTCGATACCGATGCACGCCTGGCGACCGGCGGCAACGAACCGAGTCCACCGAGACAGCCCCTCACCGACGGGCACCCCACTTCGGCGGCGACGCCGGCACTTGGCACACCCACGTCCGCTACCCCACCCACATCCAGTGAACCTGGATCCCTGGGGGTGCCAGCTCATCGATCGGTCGATGACACAGTCCCGCTGGTCGAGGACCCGGCATCCGACGAACAACCGACGCCCCCCACAACATCTGCCGATGAATCGCCGACTACGGCGGTTTCCTCGTCGGCCTATGACGGCCCTGGCGATCTGAAATCGCTGCGCAGCCGCTGTTACGTGCTCACGCTCAAGATCGCCAAACGACACGACCTGGAGGACTGCATTACGCCCGCCGGCAAACTGGGCATGGGCTTTCTGGTGGACATCCCGCGCGAGTCCATCATTCCGGTCGCCGGCGAGGCGGATGCGCTGCGCCAACTCTACCGCCAATGGGTGTGGTGGCTGCTGCTTAGCTTCTCGGAAGAGAGCGTCCAGCCTGAACGCATGGAACGAGTCCCGGACGAGTTGTTGCTGCGCAACCTGGTCCTGAAGAAGAACGATGCCCAAGCGCTGACATTGGTCGGCGAACCCGACTGGAAGGCGATCGGCTACGAATTACTGAGCAACCCCGCGGTCCCGCAATCGACCATCGATGACCTGCTGACCCTGGCGCAGACCTGCCGCCGCATCCGTCAACAGATGGATGACGACGGCGGCCTGGCCCTGTGGAAGATCGACGGATAGCGGGGGGCTACGCGAACGATGCCGAAGACGACCCATGCAGAGCTGGTATTCCACACCCTGCGCTATGTCACCGAGACCCTGGCCGAGGGGGACATCCATTCGGTGTTGGATCTCGGCTTTCGGCTGGATCAAATCGCCCGCCTGGAACGCTTTACCCTGCGCGATCTGTACCACATCAGCCAGGTCCGCACCCACTTCATGGACATCTCCGTCGACCCTGCCTGCTTCGACCGGGTTCTGGACCACATGGAGCGAAACAAGCGCCATGACGCTCTTCAGGACGAACTCATCCAACTGCGCGCACCGCTCGCCATGATGCGGGCCTTCTTCGGCATGACCAACGCCGAATACGCCGCACGACGCAAGCTGCTCGGCATGTCAGGCACCGGCATCGGCCGACCACCCGCACCGTCGGAGGCAGACGAACAGCGCGTCTGGAAGGCCTGGCAGAGCCACGCGGAGGATCCAGAGGAGCAGCGCTACCTGCACGTGGGACAAACCACCGGCATACCACTGAACACGATTTGGGCATTGATCCAATCCTGGGAGACCGCCGGTCTCCTGCCGACGAATCAAGCGGATGAGGACCACAAGGTGGTTCAGTTCCGGACCAATGAACAATGAGCCTGTTCGAAGATCGACATGGGAAGCTGAGTGGAGCGCGATAACGAAAAGATCAGACCGGAAACACACGCCCTGGACGCCTTTATCCATGCCACCGTGGAACGCCTCCTGAGCGCTGACACCCGCAATACCGTATCGGGTGATGGTCTGCTGTTCCTTGGTAACTGGCACGATGCCATGCCGCGGCTGATCTTTCAGGACCCGGTGCTGCAACCGGTCGACACCCGCATCTGGGGTGTGATCAAGATCGCGGCTGCCGGCACCGGCCCGACCGCGTTTCCGACCTACAAGCAAATCGCCAAAACCGCGAATGTCGGTTCCGAGGCAACGGTGGCCCGGTCCATGGCCATCCTGCGTGCCGCCCGCTGGCTCTCACTGTGCCACCGCGTACGCGACGCCCAGGGCCGGTTCCGGGGCAACATCTACGCACTCCATGACGAGCCCTTGCCGCTGGCCGATGCGCTCTATCTCGACCAGGCCTACATCCAGTTCCTGGAACAGGCGCAGACCCACGCCCATCCCCAGGTGCGGAAGATCGCGGCGGCCGTGCTGGGCACCATTGAAGAAGATCTCCGCGAAGGCGACGGCTGCATCGAGAACGTCAACCCGATGTACCGGCGCCAGGAAGCCATCCGCACCCTGCAAGGCGAGGCGACCCGCTATTTCGGCTTCTCGTCCCGCCAACTTCAAAATTTGAAGTCGGTGCCCGAACCCACCCCACTTCAAAAAATGAAGTGCGGTCCACCTCAAAATCTGAAGTCGAATTCTAGTAGTAGTTGTAGTTATATAAAAAAAACAACTACTACAACAACAGCGGAGGTAGAGCAGACAGACGCGTGCGCGCGCGAAGCGGACAGCGACCAGGAAGCCCTCGCCTTCCCTGCCTCGCTGACACGGAACGAGCACCGTCTGGCCAGCATGTGCCTGCGCAACGCACCAGGGGCCATGCACCAGGACATCCTGGATGAAATGGCCGGCAGGCTACTGTCCGCCAAGCGCAAGAACGAATCCATCGACAATCCCGTGGGCTACCTGGCGCAACTGTGCAAGGCCGCACGCCAGGGATCGTTCATCCTCACCAGCCTGGGACTGAAAGCCCGTGAACAACGCCATCGGGAGGCCCACCTCAAGCGGCAGGAAGAGATCAGCCGTGAACGTGCGCTGGCCCACATGCAGAGCCTGCTTGCGAAGCGTGAGCCATCGACCCCGGAACCGACGCACCATTCCCCCGCGTCTGGTGATGGCAGTGCCATCGGTCCCTCACCTGATCGCCTGCATCCGATCCGCCGAGCACTTCAGTCACAAGGTGATGGCAGTGCCATCACCCCTCCATACGACCCCTTGTCCGATGGCAGTGCCATCACTTCTCGGACCGATATGGCTGCTGATGGCAGTGCCATCAATCCCGCGACCGGTCCACCGCAGGCTTCGAACAAGCCCCGGGGGTGATGGCACTGCCATCACTCTCACAGGTGCCACGTGGCACATCCCAATCTACTGACAAAAGAGGAAGGCCCATGACCCAAACGACATTGGCAAACGATACGGACGACAGGACGTCCCGCGCGCTCCCGGACAACGCGGACCCCGCGGTGGATTACAAGACCGTCGCGGAACGGCCTGGCACCCTGCGTGGCGACGCCTGCCTGGTGATCCAGACCCGTCAGGCGCAGCGTCTGGTCTACGGCCGCAAGCAAGTGGGGCAACAGCCCGGCATCATCGGCCTGGTCCGCTTCGGCATGTTGATGAAGCGCATCTGGGTCTCGGCGATGCTCGACGATCCCTATGCGGACTGGTACCTGTTGCAGATCGATGAAACGCTCGAGACGGGCCGTGTGGAGATCCGGCAATCGCGGAACCAGATCGACGAGCTGCTCGGTTCCGCACGCGGCGTGGAGATCACCGTGGCCCACTCCCTCAAACCGGCCCGGGTGCCACTTCAGTTCGCCAATCCCTACGGCTACATGGGCGCCTATCTGGTAGGCGACTACGACGAGTTGGTCTGCGCGGTGCTTACCGCGCGGCACGTCGGCTTGCTCAGCCGGGACCATGCTGAACAGGTGCTGCAGCGGGGTGGGCGGCTGATCCGCCGCGCCTTTCTGCTCCCGACACAGTGGAAACACTGCGCCGTCGATCGCACCGACCTGGAACAGAACAACCAACGCGCCCAGGCGGCGCGCGCAGCCATGGGGGAACTGCCGCAGGATGTCCTCGACGGCAAGCACCGCGCCCGCCATGCCCCCGAAATCCGCCCACGCCCGGCAGTCGCCGACGGTGCGGGCAAACGCTTTATGTCCGTCCGTGGCCCGGCCATAGACACCGATCCATCGCCGGGTGGTATGACCGGAACGGAGGACAGCGAGTGATACAGGCGGACACAAAGGGCCCTTTGATGCCCTTTAAGGGTAAGGGGGGAGCCCGGAGGCGTTTGCGCGAGCTGGAGCGGCAGCGTGATGAGATCGAGCGAAGGATGCGCGCCGTGGCCTCGGAGTTCAAGGCGACCTTTCGGGCGCCGCGCATCGCATACCTGGCCGTGCACCACAACGGCGGTTACTTCAATCTGCGCTGGCGTGGGGATGCGGGCGACAGTGGCGTTCCGGTGTTTTTCGAACTCACCACCACCGCTCGGGGCCGGCTTGCGTTAGCGACACTGCCCACTCCCGTGCGACGACTCTTCCTTGGTTTCGAGCGCCGGCGCCTGGAGCTGAACCTCGCTTCCAGTACCTGCCAGCACGAGCTGCGGAGACTGCGCGATTACCTTTCCAAACTGGATGCACTTCGCGACTGTGAACAAGAAAACGCGCGTTGAATGGAAATACGGTTTTTGCTGTGCGCTCCAAGGCGCTCGTGGTGCCATGGTAGTGACTATCCAACCCCAGGAGGAACTGAAATGAGTAGCTTGTTCAGTGGTACCGGCAATTTGGGCAACGTCCCCGATTTGAAGTATTTCGATGTGAACGGCGAGAAGCGGCCCGTGGCTGACATGCGGATCTTTTTCGATCGCCGTGTCAAACAGGAGGACGGCAACTATGCCGACGGTGGCGGTTTCTGGGTGACCGCCAGCATCTGGGGTTGGCGCGCCGAGGCGGCGGCAAAACTACTGCCCAAGGGTGCCCGCATCTTCGCCCGTGGCCGCTTGCGTGAAGAGACCTGGGAAGACGACCAGAACGAGCAGCATACCCAGCTGCGCCTCGATGCGGACTATCTCACTGTGGACCTGCTGTGCGTCGACACCCTGTCCGTGCGCACCAAGGCCGATCCGCCGGACGATGATGCGGTTTGACACCTGCAACCGAGCACCTCGGGTATCCATGGAAACCGCGTCTGACAACAGACCCCACGCCGTGAACGACGCCCCCGGAATGGACCAGCCGAATCAGTGCGCCACGTGGCACAGCGCAGCGAAGGCCCATGAGGGGGGCCTGCGGCAGCTCGATGTGGATCTGCTTAGCCCGGGGCGTTACCAGCCCCGGCGCACATTCACGCCCGAAGCGCTGGCGGATCTGGCCGAATCCATCCGCGCCGAGGGCGTGGTGCAGCCGATCATCGTCCGGCCCCTCCCGGGTACCGCGCCACAGCGGTACGAGATCATCGCCGGCGAACGCCGCTGGCGTGCCGCCCAACTGGCCGGGCTCCAGCAGGTTCCTGCCCTGGTGCGACACGCCGACGACCGCTCCACCCTGCTTCAGGCCCTGGTGGAGAACATCCAGCGCGAGGACCTCAACCCCGTGGAAACAGCGCGCGGCGTAGAACAGCTGATCGGTGAGTTTCAACTGACCCACATCGAGGCCGCCCGCCGACTCGGCCGATCCCGTGATGCCATAACGCATCTGCTGCGGATCCTGAAACTGGAACCCCCGGTTCTGGCCCAAGTCGAGAACGGCCGGCTCAGTCTCGGACACGCCAAACTGTTGGTGGGTCTGCCGCAGGCCATGCAACTCAGCCTGGCCCAGACCACCTTCAGCAAGGGCCTGTCGGTTCGGGCGCTGGAGCGGCGTATTCATTCTCTGAACAGCAACCCCAAACCGTCGACCGAGACCCACACGCGGCGCGATGCCGACATCGTGCGCCTGGAGCAGCAGGTCGGTGAAATCGTCGGGACGGAGACCCGAATCGACTATGCAGCGGACCGTGGCGGGGGCCGGATCTCGTTCACCTTCCACTCCCTTGAGGCCCTGGAGGGGATACTGGAGCGGCTGGGCTATGAACGGGATTGACCCCGGCGCCAGCTCGGATCTATGGAGCCAATCCGATCTTGATGGTGCTTCCAATCGCATCGCCCCCACAGCCCCAATCATATGCATATCTATTGCTTTTCTGTCTGTTTTTGAATATAAGCGGGGAATGAGCACTCTGGACCGATACCTCGACGATCAGCTTTCCCGCGGCCGTGCATACTTCACTCGGGAGGAGGCACGGGTGGCGCTGGGCCTGACTGCGGAGGCATTCCTTGCCGCCGCCGGTCGATTGGCCAGGAAGCAGCGCCTGGCGAGTCCTCGGCGCGGCTTCTATCTGATCCTGCGGCCCGAGGATCGTATCAGCGGGGCGCCCGACCCGGTACGTTGGATCGACCCGCTGATGGACTACCTGGGCCTCGACTATCGGATCTCCTTGTTGCGCGCGGCAGCTTTCCACGGCGCCTCGCACCAGGCCGCCATGGTGTTTCAGGTCATCGTCCCGAAGCAGCTCCGGGCATTCGATATCGGCCGCCACCGGCTCCAGTTCATCTACCAGGCTCCCGCGGCCTTCGCCAAGGCCAACCTGCCCGATCGGCTCGGGCAGATGAAAAGCGAAGCGGGTTTCGCCAAGGTGGCCGGCGTGGAGCTGACCCTGCTGGATTGCGCCCGTTACTTCCACAAGGCGACCGGCATCAATGGCGTGGCACAGATTGCCAAGGACATCGGCGCTGGCGCCGATCCCCGCAAGCTTGCGAATGCCGCCGGGGTCTACGAGAACGCCGCCGTGCGCCGGCTCGGGTATCTGCTGGAACGCGCCGGACACGCGCACCAGGCCAAGGCCCTGGAGCCATTCGCCCGGAAGGCCAAATCGATCAAGCCCCTGGACCCCTCCGTCAAGCCGGTCACCGAATCCCTGGCCGGTCTGCACGAACGGAACGTCAAGTGGATGCTCGTCATCAATGAACCCGTGGAGATCGACTATTGATCCCGACATCCTATCTTCAGGAGTGGAGTGCCACGGCGCCCTGGCCCGACGCGCGCCAGGTCGAGCAGGATCTGATTATCTCTCGGGCGCTTTGCGATCTGTTCAGTTCACCGGCGTTGGCGGGCAAGATCGCCTTTCGCGGAGGCACCGCAATCAACAAGCTGCTGTTCCGCCATCCGCTGCGTTACTCGGAAGACATCGACCTGGTTCAAACACAGCCGGAGGCTATCGGCTCCACGGTCAATGCCATTCGTGATGCGCTCTCCTGGTTGGGCAAGTGCAATCGCGCCCAAGCCGGACACTCGATGCACCTGATTTTCCGGTTCGCGCCCGAAGTCGATCCTGAAGCCACACTCAAACTGAAGGTCGAGATCAATACCCGGGAGCACCATAGCCTGTACGGCACCAAGACGTATCCCTTCGAGGTTGATAGCCGCTGGCACCGGGCAAGCACCGAGATAGTATCCTTCGAGCCCGAGGAGCTCTTCGGCACAAAGCTTCGAGCACTGCTGCAGCGGCGCAAGAACCGTGACCTGTTCGATCTGTACGAGGGGCTCAGGCAACTCTCGATGAACACCGACAAGCTCATCGCCTGCTTCGCGCATTACCTCGCCATCGAGGGTAATGCAATCACGCGCGCCGTCGCCGAGCAGCGGATGCTGGAGAAGCTCGGACGGAGCCTGACAGAGGACATTGCACCGCTGCTTCCTGCCGGCATCTCATTTACGGATAACGATGCCATCGACGCGTTCAATACGGTCTGGACGGAACTCGTTGCCAGAATCGAAGGTGATCCATGGAAGCTTACGAGCAAGGTCGTGGACGAGCTTCGCCAGAAGAGGCATCCGAACCTGCTTGGCGGGGGCTCTGCGTCACCAGCGTAGGCAATCGACACTGGATACGGAAAAACCGTATCGAATCGCAGATAACGTTTTTCCATTGACGCACCTGTCCTCCCTGTTAGATTCAAGGTAGTTACACCGCCACCGTTGCGGACTCAACGGTACCCTTGCCGGTTTCCACCGGCACCCACGCGCCTTGGCCGGATCGTGCAACAGGCGCAGCGGCTTGAAGGCCGTCGATCCATTTTTCATCCACCCTACCGGGGAAAGTCATTCCCCGTCCAGGGGGCTGCTCTCTCCGGCTTTCATTCATAGGAGAAAGCACCATGCAAGACTCATCGCAACCGAAGTACTTCGATCTTCACACGACCGGAATCGGCTACCTGAACCGCGTCCGGGAGGTGAAACCCGAACGAGCCGAGGCGTTTCTGGCGGTGGACATTTCCGCTCTGCACGGCAGTGCCGACAACGTCGAGTACACCCGCTTCGACTGCCGGGTTTCCGGTAAGGAGGCACAGGAGATCATTCGCGGTCTGATGCCCGCCATGGAGGCCGATCACAAGGTGCTCGTGGGTTTCAAGATCGGTGATCTGTATGCCGAGACCTTCACCTACGAGCGTGGCGAGCGGCAGGGCCAGACCGGCGTCAGCCTGAAGGCGCGGCTGCTCAAGATCACCTGGGCCAAGGTGGACGGCGAACCGGTCACACTGCCTTCCAGCGATCAGGAGCAGGCCGCCTAGCCCTGTTCCTTTTCACCATCCCGACGGGGGAGCGACTCTCCCAAGGGAGGCGTCTCCCCGTCTTTCGTCAAGACACAAGGAGATGCACCATGCTCAAACTCAGCGGCGTGTTGACCATACGTACCATCGATGGCCGCAACGGCCCGTTCAATGTCGGCCGGCTGGTCACCGACCTCGGCGAGTTCTCCGTCAAGGAGACGCTCCTGGATCAGTACGAGCAAGGCAAGTACGAGGGGGACTTCGGCATCAGCCGCATCTATCCCTCTTACTACCTCGCCGGCGGACGCCTGGTCGTCGAAGTCCGGGCCACACTGGAAACCATGGCACTGGCCGGGATCGACGCACTCACAGCGGAAGATGTGGAACCTGCGACAGAGCCCGATCCCATCGAGGAGGCACCAGCCACCAAGTTGGACCTCGTTGCATCGAGCGACAGGACAACCGTGGACGACGACCCCGATAGCCAGTTGTTCGGTGAACTGTGGCCGTTGGAAGGCAAGGTCAAACTCGATCCCACCGTGGATCGCGCTCGTTTCCGGCGCCAGAAGGAACAACTCAAGAAGTTGGGTTATCTGTTCCAGCCCCTGGGCCAGTACTGGGAAAAACCGTCTGAAGAGGAAGCGGCCTGACCGCGGCCGATCGGAAGGGGCGTATCGCCCCTTCCGCTTCGCGGTTCCGGTCCGGTGAACGTGGAAGGCCCTGTGGCCTTCCCGGAGCCTCCGACAAGGGGGTTGCGGGAAGGCCGCAAGGTCTTCCGTCTCAAACGTCACCGGCCACCCGCTGTCGGGAAATGGCGGGTCCCTTTGTGCGGATAGATTGCGCCTGATTCATTGGGACCCGCCACCCCGAATACGGGTCCGGCGACACAAGACAGCCAGGTCACACGCGAGGACCGCGCTGTTTTCCTCGCGCGGGGTTACCGGTCAAGGACCGGTCGAACACGCCCAACTCGGCAACCGCCCGACAACGGCGTACTTGAAACGGAATTGACCCAAGAAGCGCCCCAGTCGGGGCCTTCCCGAAGGACTCCAGTCCCTGCGTTTCTGTTCATGCAGTGGCTCGAGTCCTGCGGCAAGGTTCCAGCGAATGTGGTGGCGACTCACAGTCGCGCCCTGCCGGCCTCTCGCCGGCACCCTTGCCTGTCCCGCCGTGGACAGGCGCCCATCAGCACCTTCGCCAGGCCGGGAAGGAGGTGCAGCGGTCCCGATTTCTCAGGGCACCGTCGGCCATTTTTTCAACGTCCCCGTCCGGGAGTCTCCTCTCCCGGTCCGGGGGTCGGTTTCTCCTGGGCGGTCTTCCGCCTCCCTGCGGGGGTCCACCAAAGCGACCTCCTGCAGGTCGCTTTGGGGACCTCCGTCGTGGAGGCATCCCCAACCAAGGAGAAGCTCATGTCACATACAGCCCGTAACCAGGCAGTGCTGCAAGATCACAGCAACGTACACGCAATCGGTATCACGTCCGGCATCGATCCGCTTCCTGAGCGCAGCGATGTCTCCATTGAGATTCCCGATGTCGTGACCATCGACGCTGCACAGTTCCCCCAGTTCGAAGTCGAGCGGCTGAATCAGCACGGCATCGAGGGGGTTCACATCTACTTCAAGTAGGAACGCGCGCGGCTCTCCGGCCGCCGCACCTTCTTTCCTTCATCAATCCCGCGGGGCATCGCCATGCCCCTCGGGGCCCTGGTGTCCCCGCACTAAATTCAGCGGAGGTACACCATGGGATGGCTCTTCACATACGACGCCACCAAGGCGGACGTCATTCGTGACTTGACCGCACCGGAAGAGAACGAGACGCGGCGCTGGGAGACCATCGCCCACTGCGTACGCGGCAACGTGCTCTGGTCGGTGATCGAGATCACCTACAAGCAGGAGCCGCAACGCAAGCGGTTCATCGCCTGCCACCTGCTCGCCAGGCATAAAGGCTGCGGCTGGGGGTACAAGGACATGGAGGAATCCATGCATCCTTGTTACTACTCCTGTCCGTTGAAGTACCTGGACATGGCGCCGGTCGCCAACGCCGACTGGCGCGCCGCGGTCCGGGCCTACCACCACGACAGCTGCCGCAAGGTCGAGATCGGCCAGAAGGTCGGCATCAAGGGTTCCACCATACCGTGGGTGGTCATCTCCTCGCTGCGCCCGCTGACGGGCGACTACGGCGGGCGACGCTATCGCGTGCCCCGTCGCATGCTCGGCGAAGTGCTCTGACTACCAGAACCACTCATTCGCGCCGGGGCGCCAAGCCCCGGCCCGGATGGGTTCACAAGGAGGATGTCATGTACGACTACCGTGAACGCGAGCGACGATTCCTCGCTGCCTGGAAGCGCGGCGTGCAGCTGGCCGGACCAGGCGATTTCAAACTGAAGGCCCCGACCGTCGAGGCCGCCACGCACAAGGGTCAACTCGAACCCGATTGGGATTTGATCGAGGAGACCCTCACGGCGCGCAGCCGCGGCGAAGCGGCGTTTCTCGCCGCGATGTGCTCGTTCTACAACGCCGAGTGGGGCCAGTCGCTGCTGGTCCGCGCGGGTTTCCCGAACCTCTGCGACTTGGCCTCGAAGCTGGACGAGCCCCATGCGGGGATCATCGCGGAGCTTTTTCTCAACTACCCCGGGTGGTGATCACCCGTTCCATCGATCCATTAACCACCCAACCCGGCCGGGGAGCGTACTCCCCGACGGGGGTGCGCTTCTCCGGCCTTGTCACAACCAACGTAAGGAGAAGCACGATGGCTTTAATGTTCCAGCGCCTGGCGCGCAACTTCATCAAGAACGGGTATTTCCCCACCGACGCCGAGACCACGCAACGCGTGTTGTCGGCCATACAACCCGCGGATACGGGGCCACTTCGCGTCCTCGATCCCTGCTGTGGTGAGGGCGTGGCCCTGGCCGAATGCAAGCACCACCTGGGTGCCGATCGTACCGAGGCATTCGGTATCGAATACGACGAGGAACGGGCTTGGCATGCCAAGGGCATCCTGGACCGCTGCATCCACGGCGACGTTCAGGACTGCATCGTCGGCCGGCGTCAGTTCGGCCTGCTGTGGCTCAACCCGCCCTATGGCGACCTGGTGGCGGACAAGGCAGCGCTGGCCGGTTACACGGGCAAGGGCCGTCCCCGGTTGGAGAAGCTGTTCTACAGCCTCTCCAGCTCCTGGCTCGCCTTCGGCGGTGTGCTGGTACTGATCATCCCCGGCTACAGCCTGGACCGCGAACTGGCGGGTTGGATCGCCACCCACTTCGAGCAGGTGCGGGTGTTCCTGGCGCCGGAGCAGCGCTTCAAGCAGGTGGTGGTGTTCGGCGTTCGACGCCGCACCGCCGGCGCCACGGGCATCAACGAGACCCGCGCGATGCTGGAGGCAGTCGCTGATCAGCCACCCCCGGTGTTACCGGAGAGTTGGCCGTATGCGCCCTATGTGGTGCCGACGGCGCCCCTGGGCGAGGCGACCTTCGTCTACTCGCGCATGGACCGGCGCCAGTTGGCCGATGAGCTGATGCGTCATCGCGGCTTGTGGGAACGGTTCGCGCTGGTGTTCGGCGGAACCGGGCGAGGCCTGCGCCGGCCGTTGCGGGCGCTTTCCGACTGGCACCTGGCGCTGGCCCTGGCCGCTGGTCAGGTGTCCGGCGTGGTGCGCTCCGCCGACGGCCGGGTGTACGTCATCAAAGGCGACACCCACAAGGAGAAGGAGGCCAAGGTCGAGGTCGAGGAGAAGTCCAACGGACAGATCACCGAGACCCGCATCCTGACCGACCGCTTCGTGCCGGTGATCCGGGCCCTGGACTTCACGCCGGGTAGCCCGAGCTTCGGCCAGGTCGTGGTCATCCGTTGACGAAGGAATGACATGACGCCGCCGGTCGGCGGCGTCTGTCTCAAACCTCAACATCGTTCAGTGATGGGGTTTAAGACAGATGGGTTTTTGCCGTGGCCGCTGCGGTTTCAGCGGCACCTTTGCAGGTTATACACCTGTGCCCAAGCGCCTTCGCCGGACCGTGCAACAGGCGCAGCGATTCCTACGTAGTAGCGGAATCGCCGGTCCATTCGTTCTATCTCAACCCAAACGGGGAGCGTTCTTCCCCGACAGGGCGAGGCCTCCTCTTCACTGTTCAACCACTGATAAGGAGGTGCTCCATGAGTAAATACGTACTTGGCGTCATGCGGTTCAAGACATGGCTGTGCAAGGCCGTACTGGAAACATACAGCAACGGGCGTCCGGCCATCGCATTGTTTGATTGCGAGAATGGTTCGCCAATCGCTTGCGCGACTGTCAACGTCCCTGAGGTCCCCCTGTCCAGCGACGAGATCATCGTCAAGGACTATTCGGAAAACACCGGGATGCTGGAGGCATTGGTAGCCGCCGGCATTGTCAATGTGACCGACAAGACCGTGCCCATAGGTTTTGCCATTGGGCATGTGTGCAAGTTGGCAAGTGTCGACGTACCGGTAGCGCTTTAACTCAACCGCCGCAGCTTGGTATGCGGCAGCCACCCTCGCGGGGAGATCTACTCCCCGGCGGGGAGGGTCCCTCCGCGTTTTCGACTGTGGAGGTCACCCCAATGCAAAACGTCTTGCCTTTAAACACTGGTGCCAGCGACCGTTTCACACAGATCCGACCTTCGGACCTCAGCGAAACCGAGCAGGCGTCACTTGTCCAACTGGCGCTCAAGATCCTTCGCGCGCGTCACCGGCGCGGCAGGCTCCTGTCGAGCCCACAGGACACGCAGCAGTACTTGCAGCTCGTATTCGAGAGCTATCGCAACGAGGTCTTCGCAGCCATCTTCCTCGACAACCGGCACCGGGTGCTGGGGTTCGAGGAGCTGTTCTTCGGGACCATCGACGGCGCGTCGGTACACCCCAGGGTCGTGGTACAGCGGGCCCTGGAACTTAACGCGGCCGCCGTCATCTTCGCCCACAACCACCCGAGCGGCGTGGCGGAACCGTCACGTTCGGACGAGGCCCTCACTCGCCGTCTGAGAGAGGCCTTGGGCTTGGTCGACATTCGCGTGCTCGACCACCTCGTCGTCGGCAGCGAAGGCATCGTCTCTTTTGCCGAGCGCGGCCTGCTGTAAAGGGCATCAACCACCCGCCGGGGAAGACGTTCCCCTGCGGGAACGCTCTTCCCGGCCTATCAACCAATGACCGAGAGGAGACAACACCATGCTTGAACGCAATCATCATGATCCGAGCACAGCCGTGCTCATGCCCATCACCGAGACGCCCGGCCTGTACGCCGATGCCGCGCTGACCGACGAGGGGCACAACCTGCTGTTCCTGTCCTTATGGGGGCGGGATACCGCCATACAGGAGTTCCGCGCCCGGCTGTCGTTGCCGGTGCACGAAGGCGGTCTCGACAGCTTCCGCTTGGAAGGTCAAGGCATGCCCTTCATGCAGGTGGGCAACCCGGAACGGCTGATGAACGACTCCGGGCGCACACCGCCGCAGGTGATCTTCGGCAGCTTGGTCCATCTGTGGCTGTATGACCGCCTGGCGGTGGAGCCGGATCGCGCCAACCGGCGCGCGCTGTTGCTCTACCACCCCGGGGAAGGCTCGACGGCCGAAAGTGAGACGTCGTTAAGACAGCGGCTGTGGTCGCTGGTCACCGAGACCTGTCACCTGCCGCTGCTGCCCGCGTGGCGCGACACCCTGCTCGAGGCCTTCCAGGCCGCGGGCTGGATCAGGAACCTCCAGGGCGTCGGCCTTTCCGCCTACGCACTGGATCTGGGTGACGATGAGGTTGAAAACGTGGTCAGCCGACTGATCCGGGAACACCGATTGACGGCCGCCGGCTGAGCGATCGGCGCTGATCGACTGCAGCTGATCGACTAGTTTGGGATGCCCCCTGCGGCATCCATTTGTTCCACCCCACCGGGGAGACTTTCGTCCCCGGTGGGGACGGTGGTCTCTCCATCCATCAAACGTAAGGAGAACCATCATGAACGAAAATCAAACGGTCACCGAGTTGTTCGGTGAGGTCATCTACCGCTACACCCGCGCCCAGGCCATCGAGGATGGAGTGCTGGTGGACGTATCGGAGACGGCTCGCGAGGCCGGCTTCCGCTGGCCGGTGGCCATGACCTCAACGGCCTGGGCGGATTGTGTCGCCTGGTCTGAGGAGGACAACCACCGCCAGGTCTATCAGGACGAGTCCGGTCGCCTGTGGGACGTGTTGTGGATGGCGTTCGTCGCGATCCGCAGCGCCAACAGCGGCACGCAACTCGAGTACCAACTCTATCGTGTACCCCGCGATGGCAAGGGCGTCGAGGCAAGACTGACGAGTTTGAAGTTGGTCTGTGGACCGGGTGATACCGGCGAACCGGTGATCACCATCATGCTGCCAGGGGAGGACTGACCATGACCCTGGGGGATGACATTCGGCGCCGCTATCCACGACTGATCCGCAGCATGCGCGGTGCCGGACTGCTGACCGAGACGGAAGCCGTTGGCGCCTTGGTGGAGTACAAGGTCTTCGGTATGCGTGACGACTTTGGCTCCGAAGCGGTCGTCCATCTGGGCGGTCAATTGGCCGCCATACGCTTCGGCATCCAATACCGGCATCTCACTTCAACAACGCTATGAGTTGAGTTCATAGCCAACCCACTGGGGAGACCTTCTCCCCGGCGGGGTGAGGTCTCTCCTGTTTTCAACCACCAGGAGAACCATCATGAAATACGTCATTCAATACACCTTGCCCTACGAGCACAGGGTCATGGTCGGCATCGAGGCCGAGACGCCGGAGGCAGCGACCGCGAAAGCGGAGCAGCTGTTCGACGACGGCGAGATCTGGCAAGACACCGCTGAAACCCCGCTTCTATACGACGACTACGAGGAAGACGGGGATGCCGGCGAGCCATTGCAATTCACGGTCGAGCAGACGTTGGGTTCCGATGAACCCTGGCCGGAAGCCGACACCAGCGTAAAGGCGCTGCGCCGCCGAGAGGCGGCGTTCCGTACGGTTCAACTGCTGGTCGAGGCCTACCACCGGGGCGAGGAACGCGGCGGGAGCATCGACTGGGACGAGCTGGATCAGGCCTACGAGGCCGCCCTGCAAGCGATCGCGGAGGGAGCGTGATGAACAGTCTGCCACCCGATCAACGCGAGGCGCTGGAGAAGGCGCGGCGCCATTTCGGTCGCTGCTGGAAGAGCGAACTCGGCTATTGCTGGGAACGCGCGAGCTATCCTGTCGAGCTGCGTGATGTCGAGGCAGATCTGCAACGTATTCGCAATACGATCGGTAGACGCGGCCTATACCGTTTGAAATGAAAACCCGGCCCCGCACTCGCGGGGCCTTTCCCGAGCACCGCTGCCGCGGTGCTGGGGAAAGGTTTTTAACCGTAGCCGCTGCGTTTCAGCGGCACCTTTGCAGGTCGTACACCTGCGCCCGAGCGCCTTCGCCGGACCGTGCAACAGGCGCAGCGATTCCTACGTTGTAGGGGGAATCGCCGGTCCATTTTGTCACTCAACCCTCACGGGGCGGATTCAGCCCCCTGGGGGATGGTCTGCCCGTTTTTTTAACTTGAAAGGAGCAGACCATGAACGCAATTGCAGAAACACTTGAACTCGAAATCGACGGTTCCAACGTCATCCCGCTGTCCCAGTTCGTCTCCGATTTCGGCGACGGCCTGCTGGAGGCGGTCACCCGGCAAAACCCGCCGGTCTACGACGGCACACCCGATACGCGCTGCGATGCGGTGACGGACTTCCTCAAACGCAAGCCGTTTCCGGCCCAGCGGGCAGTGGTGCAGGCGGTGACCCGGCTGCTGGTGGACGAGGCCGAACAGGCCGCGGTCATCAACGCCGAGATGGGTACCGGCAAGACCATGATGGCCATCTGCGCCGCCGCGGTGCTGCATGCCGAGGGTTACCGGCGCACCCTGGTGATCGCCCCGCCCCACCTGGTCTACAAGTGGCGGCGGGAGATCCTGGAGACCGTGCCGGGCGCCCGAGTGTGGGTGCTCAATGGCCCGGACACGCTGCGCAAGCTGTTGCAGTTGCGGGCTGCACTGGACGAGTCGCCGGCCCACCAGGGTCCGGAGTTCTTCATCATCGGGCGCGTACGCATGCGCATGGGTTTTCATTGGAAGCCCGCGTATGCAGTTCGCAAATTGCATATACGCGAGCACACGGAGCGGGGCAACGAACACTCGCCTACCTTCGTGCGTAGCGTGCGCTATGCCGCCTGTCCCGCCTGCGGGACGACGGTGGTCAACGGTGATGGCGATCCGGTGCCGCCGGAGTTGTTCCCGGAGGAACGGCGCCAGAGCTGCCGGGAGTGCGGCGAAGCGTTGTGGACCCTGATGCGGCCGGGCCGCAGGCAAAAGAACCGGCGTGAGCTGGTGACCGAGGCCATGTGCCAGCTACCCACCATCGGACCCAAGACGGCGGACAAGCTGGTGCGGACCTTCGGCGAAAACCTGCTGTCGGGGATGCTTGCGGACAATGTCCACGAGTTCATCAATCTGATGGACTCTGACGGCGAGCTGGTGTTCTCCGATCGGCAGGCGGCGCGTATGGAACGTGCCATGGCAAACCTGGAGTTCTCCTTCGGCCAGGGTGGCTATCAACCGACGGAGTTCATCAAGCGCTACCTGCCGGACGGGTACTTCGACCTCCTCGTGGTGGATGAAGGCCATGAGTACAAGAACGACGGTTCCGCTCAGGGCCAGGCCATGGGCGTGCTCGCCAACAAGGTCCGCAAGGTCCTGCTGTTGACCGGCACCCTCATGGGCGGCTACGCCGACGACCTCTTCTACCTGCTGTGGCGCATCATGCCGCGACGGATGATCGAGGACGGCTACCGCTACAACGGCCAGGGCACCCTGGGCAGCGCCAGCATGGCCTTCATGCGGGACCACGGCATCCTCAAGGACATCTACAAGGAGTCCGAGGGGGACAACCACCGCACCGCCCGCGGCAAGCGCATGACCGTGCGCACCGTCAAGGCACCGGGGTTCGGACCCAAGGGGATCGCCCGCTACGTGCTGCCGTTCACGGCCTTCCTGAAGCTCAAGGATATCGGCGACAAGGTGTTGCCGCCCTACAGCGAGCACTTCCAGGAGGTGGTGTTGGCTGCGGACCAGGCCGAGCGGTATCAGGCTCTGGAGTCCACGCTCACGGCCGAGCTTAAGGAGGCCCTGCGCAAGGGCGACAACAGCCTGCTGGGCGTGGTGCTCAACGTCCTGCTGGCCTGGCCCGACACCTGCTTCCGCGAGGAAGTGGTCAGGCACCCGCGGACCCGGCAGCTGCTGGCGTTCGTGCCCTCGATCCTCGGCGAGGCACCGTCTCCCAAGGAAGCGGAGATGCTGCGCATCTGCCGGGAGGAGAAGGCCCGCGGCCGCCGTGTGCTGGTCTACACGACCTACACCGGCACCCGCGACACCGCCAGCCGGCTCAAGGGCCTGCTGGAGGGCCACGACCTCAAGGCTGCGGTGTTGAGGGCCAGCATCGACACGAGCCGGCGGGAAGACTGGATCTTCGATCAGGTCGACCGCGGCATCGATGTGCTGGTCACCAACCCCGAGCTGGTGAAGACCGGTCTGGATCTCCTGGAGTTCCCGACCATCGTGTTCATGCAGACCGGCTACAACGTGTACACGTTGCAACAAGCCTCCCGCCGCTCCTGGCGGATCGGCCAGAAGCAACCGGTGGACGTGTATTTTCTCGGCTACGGCGAGACGGCGCAGATGACGTGCCTGTCGCTCATGGCCAAGAAGATCGCGGTAAGCCAGTCCACCTCCGGTGACATGCCGGAGACCGGACTCGACATCCTCAATCAGGACGGGGATTCCATCGAGGTGGCTTTGGCCAAGAAGCTGGTGTCTTGACCTTCACTCCGCTTGGCACCTTCGGGTGCTTGGCGGGGTTCTTTTTTCGTTCCAGATGCCGCTTTCCGGCAACTCCTGGCGCCCGACTGTGAGCGACCGGTTACCTACCGCCTATAATCGATTGATCTCGGCACTAGTGTGCACTGAAACCGGATAACCTACCCTCAAGACTTCGACTAGGCACCACGGTGTTACGACATCGACCTGGTCGTTGTTATGGGCCTCGCGCTCGGGAGTGTAACCGTCGAAAGACCATTTCAACAGGCGACTCCGCCACCACAGCCATACCTCCCGTTGACCAGGTTCCATTTGAACGAAGACACCTTCTGGGAGATCCCCAAGATGTGACACCTGCCGTTTGCGATCTAGTCGTTGCGTGTGAAGCACGGAGTCGATCCGCTTGAGCTCTGCGCCCTGGGCTGCGGGGTCTGCATCGGATCCCGTCCATGCGACACGAAACTGATGGAGCGACTCACGTCGGCAAGTGCCGCATGGCCGATGCCCTGCAGCGAATGAGGTGGCCTCATCGAGGAAGAACAGCTCTGTATATCGACTTGGTTCCATTATGGTTCGATGACGTCCTCGGTAGTCTAATAAACAGGTCACCCACTCTTTCCGATTGTAGCTACGCACGATCTCACCCTTCGGCGAATGCAGGCATCCTCGGTTCCCCATAAGAGTTCCTCGTTGCGGCACTGCATACAAGTTACCAAATGGATCAACTCTGTTTCGTCTTGGCATAATACCCTCCAATCAGCTTTCGAGCGGCATATGGATATACATGAAGTGTACGCCGGCTCTGTTCGCTACCATCGAAAGCATCTCAATGATCTCATTACTGAGAGGCGTCCTGCGCATGTCTGCTCCGATGAACAAGAAGGACCTGTCTGGTGATCTGATATGGGAGTCTGTGGTCGCTCTGTCGATCAGAGTGCGCCACATAGCCAGCTTCTCGATGTCGCCGAGGTAGACCTTACTGAGAGTCTGGTCCCGAGTCCGTAGCAACGATATCCCGCCCTTCACTTCAACCAGTAGCCTCAGCGTTTGGATCTTTAACGAATCATTGCTCAGCGCCACGTTACCACGAGGGTAAAGGTTGAAGTGGCCTTCGATCTCGGGTTCAAAGAGGCACAAGTCAGGTCGCTGGGCCATATGACCCGGCGCAAAGCCAAAGTAGGTTTCCAGCGCCATTTGGGATGGCGAGTAACCATCGCGTGACAACGCACTATAGATCACACTCACCAAATCGGCTTCCAGCTCAACAGAGTCAACCACAGCGCCCAGCGCTTCCGTAATAAGGCCCGGCTTTAGCAATCGATTAATGTTCACAGGCTTACCGGCCGGCCGCATCTCTGACACCACATCCAGGTAACGGATTTTGCTCCCGGGACGAGCAAGTAGATACGACTCGTCTCGATGCCCGTAGTACGCAAAGCTGACCCCTGCTGACGCTGCAGCTTCGGCAGCCTTGAGCTGCTGCTGGTAAGGCAGCGAGCGACACAACTCGACAGCATCCACCGCGACAAGCCAGCGTTTATCTGGATAAAGATCGATTTTTGCGAGCCTCTGCATATCGGAGCAGTTACCCGTAGACGAGAAAACATCTTGCAGTGCATTACGGCTGTTATATGCGCCTCCCTTCAGCTCGAACGCAAATTCCGGATTACCATCTTGATCAATGACGACAACATCTACCCCGCCACGACCAGTGGCCTGTAATCTCCGTTCGCGTCGCACTCTGCCAGGGAAGTGGCGTTCTAGTTCAACGGCCAACGCCGCCTGGTAGTTTGCTTCAGAGCCGACGACGCCGTCACACCGAGCAAAAAGCTGACGAAAGGATTGTTCAATTGCCTTGTTTTCCTGGTCATGGTGCATAGCTACACTCCTTGTGTTTTCGACTGATACTCTTGCCGTGTTCGAGCACCAGACGACACTTTGTATGGTTCGGCCGATAGACCGTCACCAATGTGTTTCGCTGCTCAATCACCATCACCCCTTTTAACTTCTCTAGCCTCTGAATCTCCGCCTTAAGGCGGCTGATCTCCTCGCTGACAGCACGCTTGGTCATCATATACCCATCCGAAAATGTCTCGCCGACATCACAAACCAGAGCGAGGTCATCTTCCTTCACACCACGTTGACGAAGACGCTGCTGAATATGCATCGACATACTGATCTCACTGCGTACGTCCTCAGGTCCATGATCAACCGTTCTCATCGTTCCGCCCTCCCGTGAACATCTCGTCCCTGCTCTTGCGTGCCTCATAGGACTGCTCTGCAACACGAAGGTACGGATTGAACCGAAGATTGCGGCCCGTCTTGAGCCAGGAATCAACCAAGGCGTACTCACCGTCAGGCATCCTCTCGCCGATGATCTGGACCAATCGCTCGTAGCCAGACATCGGCGTATCCGTGATGTATCCGGCACTTTGGAGTTCAATCAACTTGCTCACGGTACACCGTACCATGTGAGAGCCAATGCAATCATCGGTCTGGACGAGGACCGGCACCAGCGTTGTCAACCGCCGATCAGGATAGAGGATCAGCCACGTATGGTCGCACGCATAGAAATCCGGATTGCTGGGCAGCCGCATTCGTGGTTCTCCAGTATCATCCGCCAGTGCAATCTCGGGTACTTGGTCTGCTACTTCAAGCGCCTCTTGGCGATATCGGCGTATGGCTGATTCGTCATTAGAAACGCCCCATGCCGACCAATCGAAGACCATTCCCACGTAGACGTGTGGCAAAAATGCCAGCGCTTCGATTTCTATACACTGGGCATAGTCGTCTTGGTCACCGTTCCAGAATGAGAAGTATCCGTCGCGCAACTTGGACCACCACTCAAGCTGATCTTGGTATTGCTCAAGGCGCTCATTGATATATTCGCACATGCTTTCATCGAACAAGTCTTTGTCTATGTCCTTCAGCAGGATGGTGGATGGTTCCGCACTACCGAAGCCCAAAGCCTTGAGGGCCTTTTTAGTCAATTTGAGTTCGGCCAAAGTCGGTGCCTTTGGCATGTCGTGTTCATCGAACGGATAGAACGGCCAATTCCGCAAGTCCCCTCGCCTGATGAACTCGCGCTTCGAAAAAAATGTCTGGCGGTACTGTTCGAACAGACCAAGTTCCTTGTCGACCCGTGCACCAAGAAGCTCAAGCGCCCGCATGGTCTTCTCGACATCACTCAATTGCTCAGCGCGCGTTGGGTGAACGGAAGTGCCAACCGTCAGGCGGTCCACGACAAGATGAACGTTCTGGCGGGTGAGCCGTGCTAACGCCTTCATCACGTCGTAGTAGCGGTCCGGGTAGGCCAAGAGCTGCGCCTTTTTCGGGTCCTTATCCGCCTTCATGGCAAGCTTATTCAGTTCCTTCGTGCCATTACCAAGCCGGGCAGCGGCCGCGATGTCCCCTGGCTTGATGCCTGAACGGACGATCTCGTCATGCAGCCGCCGCGCTATCGAAGTGCGGTCTTCCCAGGACAACCGTGTCCGCGAGCTGGCAAGTACGCGCCCCGCTTGACGGCCGCGTTCTTCATGCAACTCCTCATGATTCTTTTTCGTATGTCGCATAAGCCCTGCTCCTTGTGGGAACTTGATGACATTGCCACCCATTGCTGATTACCTCCTAATCTCAAGCCATGGGTCACATTATCAGACAACGATTCTTCGATAAGTCACTGTTTTAGCTTTCAAAAATAAGACGTTTTGTGAACTATTGAAGATATTATAGGAATTTTTTACAGACAACTAGGAACAGATGTGCGCCCAAACACCAGCTCATAGCATTCTTAGAGATACCTCAGCAATAAATTCGGAAGCGGTGTCGCGCTTATTGTGCTACTGCAGAGGGGTTTGAAGGCTCCAACCGCAACTAATCCCTTCAGAAATCCCATAACGTTTCCCCTTCCTTCCGCCCTCTGCATTCCAGACCATGCCACCTCGTACCCGGAACGTGATTTCCGGATGGGTTCCACGCATTACGAGGAAAGCAGGATGTGCCAGTCGAAGAATGCTGCGCCTTTGTCTGATCCCGGCCAGAAGCCGGGTTCAGCCAGCTCTCTCCCCCCGGAGGTGCGTGAAGCACTGGCAGCCGCGGAGGCCCTATACAGGGCCGTCGAGGAACACGCACCGGCCGTCTCTCTATCCCGTGATGTCGTACAGGAATGGAAGCGCCTCGGCAAGTGCTTGGCCTGGTTGCAGCGATAGCTTTGCTGGTTGCCGGCACGGGCCAGGCCGACGAGCTGAGGGAATGCTTCAGCGAGGCCGGCGAACGGTACGGTATCTCGCCGGCGCTCCTGCGGGCCATCGCCGAGGTGGAGAGTGGACTCGACCCAGGCGTGGTGCATGTCAATGGGAACGATACCGCTGACATCGGGCTGATGCAGATCAACTCCTGGTGGATTCCCGTTTTGGAGCAGTACGGCATCGAGCCGGAAGACCTCTTGGACCCCTGCCTCAACATCGGTGTAGGTGCGTGGATCCTGGCCGGGAACGTCCGGCAGTTCGGCTATAGCTGGCAAGCCGTTGGCGCTTACAACGCCGGCACAAGAACAGATCAGAGAACAGAACGACGACGTGAAGACTATGCGATCAGGGTTTATGGGCGTCTGCCTTGCGGTGCTGGCGGGCTGTGCCTCGACACCGCCCAGTCCGAGTGAGCCAAGCACACCGGCAAGACTGGGCGTGATACAGCAACCGGCTATTGCGTGGGGGGACACGCACGCGTTCTACGTGGTGTGTGCCGACTGCGCCGGGCCGACGCCGAAGACGCCGTTGCTGCGGAAGGATGAACCGATCTCCAAGGTCACGCCCACGGGGATGGAGCAGGACAAGGACGAGATCGATAGCGCGACGGACGAGGCCCCATCCGATGCAGCCGGGGCGGTGGACGGGATTCTGTTCACCACCCACTTCGCCTTCGACACCGCCAGGCTGTCCGAGGCGGACAAACAAGCCCTGCTGAATCTCCTGCCCGAGCTCAAGCAACAGCGGCTGTTCGTCGCGGGGTTCACCGACAGTGTCGGTCCCCAGGATTTCAACGACTGGCTGGCGTTGCGTCGCGCCCAGTCCGTCAAGGCCTATCTGGTCGAACACGGCCTGAATGCCAACGACATTGAAGTCAGCGGTCGCGGCAAGTGCTGCTACCTGCAGAGCAATGAAACCCCTACCGACCGGGCCGCCAACCGGCGCGCGGAAATCCGGCTCACCGCCTTCTCGAAGGACCCCACAACCCAACCTGGAGACAAGCAACCATGATTCGATCCACCGCACTTCATCAACCCCTTGCCCTGTTGGTGCTGCTGATGCTGCCGCTGGCGGCATTGGCCTCGACGACGGGGGCGGAGTTTCAGTCCGCCTATCAGTTCTTCTACGACGCGGCGACCGGTTATCTCGGCCGCGGCATCGCCATCGTCGGCGGCCTGATCGGTCTGGGCTACGGTGCCGCCAAGGGCAGTCCGTTACCGGCGGTGCTGGGCGTGATCCTAGCGGTGTTCGGCGCGCTGGGCCCGACCATCATCGATGCCATCTTCGGTTCCGCCGTGGTGTAACCGATGGACCAGGAACGCTACCTGATCCCCCGCCGCCTCGATGATCCGCCCCAGTTCTTTTTCTGGGACGCCGACGAGGCCATCCTGGTGATCTTCTTCACCCTGATGGGGGCCTTGCTCGGCCAGATCCTCGTCGGTGTGGTCATCGGCCTGCTGCTGTCGCGCGGCTTTGCGCGGGTGAAGGCCGAGGGCGGCCGGGGGATCATCGCGCGTTTCCTGTACTGGTACACGCCCTCGGCCTGGTGGTTTCGGGGACGTGCACCGAGTCATGTGCGGGAGTACGTGGGATGAGGGAGAGCCGCTACCGCTCCCTGCTCACGGATACGCTCTGGCGGCGCAACCTCTGGATGGCGGTCGCCCTGTTGCTGGCCACCTCCAACTTGGGGCTCGCCTACTGGGTACTCAACACCGATATGCGGGAGAAGACCATCGTCGTGCCGCCGAGCTTTGAGAAGACCTTCTGGGTACACGGCGACGAGGTCTCGCCCGAGTACCTGGAGCAGATGGCGGTCTATTTCGCCGGGCTCGCGCTGACCTACAACCCCGACAACATCGGCCATCAGGTCAACCGGTTCCTGCGCTACGCTGATCCCGAAAGCTACGGTGCGCTCGCCGCGCGACTCGAAGGCGATACGCAGAAGATCCAGCGCAACCGCCTCTCTTCGGTGTTCTATCCCCAGGAAGTCAGGCTCAAAGGCGAGCAGGCCATCCTTGCCGGGCAACTGACCACGCTGGTCGGCAACAAACAGACCGAACAGCGTCAGGCGCGGTTCCTGATCCGCTTCACCTACCGGGATGGGCGGCTGTTCGTCTCACAATTTACGGAGGTACAAGACAGTGAGAATCCATTCGCTCTTGGCGCTGGTTCTGCTCGGCCTGAGTCTTGATGGCCACGCCCTGCAGTTGGTGGACGTGGTGGACGGCCAGACCGTGACCGTGAAGGTATCGAGCAAGGACCTCACCCGCATCGCCATGGCCGACGGGGGCCAGATCAGTCGTGTCTGGGGCCTGGAGGACTATATGCAGGTGGAACCCGACCGTGAAGGCGGCCAGGTGTTCCTGCGTCCAGCGCCCGGTTTGACATCGCGTGCATTCAGCTTCTTCTTACGGGACGACCAGGGCGCCACCCATACCCTGCTGGCGGTCCCCGTGGACATGCCCTCGGATACGGTACTGCTCCGACCGAAGAACCGGGCAGCTGAAGTATCCAATGCAGCCACACTTGCCATTCCCTACACCGAGCGGATCAAGCACCTGGTGCGCGCCCTGGCCCGCGGCGCGGTGCCCGAAGGCTATATGCCTTCAGCCGAGGAACGCGAGATCCCACTGTGGGCGGAGGCCCGCATCGTGCTGACCGCGCGTTACAGCGGCGAGCTTATGGGCGAGGTGTACCAACTCACCAACATCTCGGATGTCGAAATGCGCCTGGATGAGCGCGAGTTCGCGCACCTCGCTACCGACATCAAGGCGGTCGCCATTGTGGAACACCGCCTGGCACCCCAGCAATCGACCCGACTCTATCTGGTCAGGGAGGGGCGGTAGATGGACGACAGCCGCGGCATAAAACACCGCCAGGTCTGGGTGACGCTCACCGCGGTGGGCGCACTGGTCTCGCTGGTGATACTGGGACTCTACCTCTCCGATCCGGCCCGCCGGATCGAGCAAGCCGCCAATACCAAGGAGGTGGTCAATAACTACCGCACGCCGGCGAGCAATCTGGATCCCAGCGAGGTATGGATCGCCCGCTCCGAGACTGAGCTGCAGGGGTTGAAGCAAACGAATGCGGAGCTGCGTCGCCAGATGGACGAACTGCGCGGCCGGCTCGAAGACGTACAGCGCCAGCAGCGTGCGGACGCCACGGCGACGACCCGGGCACTTCCACCGCCTCCTCCGCCTCGGAGTCAGTCAGTGGCCCAACCGTTGACCGATAACACACCCCCACCTCAACAAGCGAACGAGACCGCCCAAAACACATCCGCTGTTGCTGCCAACAATCAACTGCTGCCTCCCCCTCCGGCACCCAGACGATTCGACAGCACGACTCGCCGCGCGACGACCGCATCCACCGGCGCGGGACCCGGCATCCTGGTGGTCGATCTCACGGCCAATCCCAACATAGGGGACGGCAAGCGTGCCGATGGGAAAGACAACAAGTATGCGGGCACCGGTAAACCGGTCACGCATCATGTCCGCGACTTCCTGCCGGCCGGGGCCTTCGCCAAAGCCGTCATGTTGTCCGGCCTCGACGCACCCACCGGCGGCCTCGCCAAGACCAACCCGCAACCGGTGCTGCTGCGTCTGCTGGATCACGGCACCCTGCCCAACCGTTTCCGCTCCCGGGTGCGGGAGTGTTTCGTCACCGCCGCCGGCTTTGGGGACCTGGCTTCCGAACGCGCCTACCTGCGGCTCGAGAAACTGAGCTGTGTGCTGCGTGACGGCACCGCGCTGGAGGTCGCCCTGAAGGGCTTCGTCGCCGGCGAGGACGGCAAGGCAGGGCTGCGCGGCCGGGTGGTGAGCAAGCAGGGACAGCTCATCGCCCGCGCCCTGGTCGCCGGCGTGGCCAGCGGGATCGGTAACGGTGTCGCTCAGTCGTTCACCTCCTTGTCCTCCAGTGCCCTGGGCAACGTGCAGAACATCGATCCCGGCAACATCGCCCAATTTGGCGTCGCCAACGGCTTCTCCTCGGCGCTGGACCGCATCGCCCAGTGGTATCTGGAACGGGCCAACGAGGTCTATCCGGTCCTCGAGGTGGACGCCGGCCGGGTGGTGGAGGTGGTGCTGAACGAAGGCCTCGAACTCGGGGTGGATATGCTCAAGAACGCCAACGACACCGGAGGATCCTCATGAAACTGACCCACCATCTGCTCGCTGGCCTGCTCGTGATCCTGGCGAGCGGCCTCACCCCCGTAGCAGCCGAGCCGGCGCAGAGCTTCGCCGCCATCGAACAGGCAGTACGCCAGGCCATGCCATCGACCAGCATCGATACCATCGCACCCTCTCCGATTCCGGGGCTGGTGGAGGTCGTGGCCGGCCGGAATATCCTCTATGCGGACATCTCGGGCCGCTGGCTGGTGGTGGGCCACCTCTACGACCTGACAACCGCGCGGGACGTGACCGCCGAGCGCAAGGCGCAGCTTGCGCGTCTCGACTGGAAGGCGTTGCCGTTTGATGCGGCTGTGCACTACGGCGAGGGACCCTTGCGACTCGCCGTCTTCTCCGATCCCGACTGTCCCTGGTGCCGCAAGCTCCATCAGGCGCTGAGGCAGGCCGAGGGCATCGAGGTATGGGAGATCATGTTCCCCGTTCCCGCACTGCACCCGGAGGCCCGCGACAAGGCGGTGGCCATCCTCTGCGATGCGCGGCCAGCCGATACGCTCATGCGTATCATGGATGGAACGGCCAAGGACAGCGAGCCACCTGCCGCCGACTGTACCGAACGGGCGCGCGAACTCGTCGATCAGGCCATGGCCTTCGGCCGCGCCCATGGCATTCAGGGCACCCCGACACTGGTCGCTCCGGATGGGCGCGTCCACAACGGTTACCTGCCCATCGAGCAACTCAGAACCTGGCTGGAACAGGGCGCCGCCGGGTCCACGGATGGACCCGGTAGCGCGACACCGGACGCCAACGCCGAGCGGGAGGTGGCGCAATGACCAAGGCGCTCTTTTCATCCCTGGCGCTGGTCCTGCTGGCCGGCTGCGCCGGCAACCCCAAATACGCCTGCGGCGTACCCGATGGCGTGGGCTGCAAGCCCGTCGGTGAGATCTATCAAGCCTCGGTCACGGGTACCCTGCAACGCGGCCGCCTCAATGGTGATGGCGGAGACGAGTACGACAAGAACGAGTCATCCGACCAGCCGCGTGCAAACGCAACGGACGCGCCCATCATCGCCACTGTGCAGCCGGGCGATCCGCTGCTGACGCGACCGAGGCACATCCGCGTCTGGATCGATCGCTGGGAGGACAAAACAGGCGATCTCCACGACGAGACCTACCTCTACCTGCGGCTGGACAACGGCACCTGGCGGCTCGGGCAATGATCGGCCTCACCGACATCAAACAGCTCGTCACCCACGAGGTCCGGCAATGGTTCCGGGAAGAATCACCGGGTAGCGCCTACGCCGCCGGTGATCTGCCGCCTTCGCTGCGCACCGCGCGCCTGCTGGCCGAGCACCATCCTCTGGCCGGTCTCTTGCCCTACGAGCGTTTCGACCCGCAGACCCAGCTGTTCTTCAACGAGGACAGCGTGGGTTTCATGCTGGAGGCCACGCCGGCGGTGGGGCTCGGCGAGAATCAGCTCAAGGTACTGAGCGGGCTGTTCACCCAGGGCCTGAAACCCGGCACCTCGGTGCAGCTCCTGTTGTATGCCTCGCCCGATGTCCTGCCGCTGTTGGAGCATTGGGCGAAGGCCCGCCGCGGCAGTAAGAGCAACGGCCAGGATGCCGTGTTCCGATTTCTCGCGGACAAGCGCGTCGACTATCTGCGCCGAGGTAACTGGCGCTCGCTCCTTTCGGACCAGCCGATGCTGGTGCGGGACTTCCGGCTGTTCATCACCGTGCTGCGACCCGCGACGAAGAGCACCGGCGACGCCGCCGAGACCCAATGGCTGTCGCGCACCCGGGAGGCGATCCGAGGCATCCTCTCTTCGGCGGGCCTGCCGAGCCGGACCGTGGACGCCGATGTCCTCGTCAACCTGCTGGATACCCTCCTGAGCCCGGCGCAGGACCGACGCATCCCACTGCATTGGGAAGACGACCGCCTGCTCAAGGAACAGGCGGTGGACGGCGACACCTTGCTGCTGGTCGGCCGCGACGGCCTGGGGCTCGCCCGCGGCGACCACGTGGTCGAGGTGCGGCCCTACTCCGTCCGCCAGTATCCCCAGTCCTGGGCGGGCTGGGGGATGAGCGACCTCATCGGGGACCTGTTCGGCAACACCCTGCGCCTGCCGTGCCCGTTTCTCTATACCCTCACGGTGCACATGCCGGATCAGATTACGGCCGCTCATGGCGCGAAGATGAAGGCGGCGCGTGCGACCCAGATGGCGGACTCGGCCATGGGGCGCTTCCTGCCTGCCTGGCGGGAGCGCAAGCAGGACTGGGACTTCGTCACCCGCCTGGTGGAGGGCGGACACAAGCTGTTGCAGGCCCACACCCAACTGGTGCTGTTCGCCTCCCGCGATGAGGGCGACTACGCCGATCAGCGGCTCCGCGCCCTGTTCGAATCACGTGGCTGGACCCTGCAGAAGGACCGGTTCACCGCCTTGCACGCCTTTCTTTCCAGCCTGCCGCTGATGCCCGGTCCCGGTTTCGTGGAGGAGATGCGCACCCTGGGCCGGCTGCGCACCTTCCTCACCTGGTCCTGCATCAACACCGCACCGGTGATCGCCGAATGGAAAGGCACCGGCACGCCCCTGCTGATGCTGCTCGGCCGGCGCGGCCAGGTCATGCACGTCGATCCCTTCGACAACAAGAAGGGCAACTTCAACGTCGCCGTGGCCGCGGCCAGCGGCGCCGGCAAGAGCTTCTTCACCCAGGAGATGGTCACCAGCCTGCTCGGCACCGGGGGCCGCGTCTGGGTCATCGACTCGGGGCGCAGCTACGAGCGGCTCTGCCACCTGGTGGGCGGCACCTACCTGGAGTTCTCCGAGGGGACGCGCATCCGACTCAACCCCTTCACCGGCATCCGCGACATCGCCGAAGAAATGCCCATGCTCAAGGCGGTCCTGGCGCAGATGGCCGCTTCCAAACAGGGGCTCAACAGCTTGCAGACCGCCTTTCTCGAAGAGGCCATCAAGGCGACCTGGGGCGCCCACGGCAACCACGCTACCATCTCCGAGGTCGCCGGCTGGCTGCTCGGAAACGACGACGAAAGCGCGCGCCGTGTCGGCCGCATGCTCTATCCCTACACCAGCGAGGGCAGCTACGGCCGTTACTTCGAGGGCGCGGCCAACATCGACCTGGACAACCCCTTCGTGGTGCTGGAGCTGGGTGAGCTCGATGCCCGTCCGGATCTGCAGACCGTCGTGCTCCTGCTGCTGATGATGCGCATCACCGAGGCGATGTACCTGGGGGATCGCAACCAGCGCAAGCTCTGCATCATCGACGAAGCCTGGCGTCTAATGGGCGAAGGCAACGCCGGGCAGTTCATCGAGCAAGGCTACCGCACGGCCCGCAAATTCGGCGGGGCCTTCATGACCATCACCCAGGGCATCGACGACTACTTCAAGTCGGGCACCTCCAAGGCCGCCCTGGACAACGCCGACTGGGTGTTCCTGCTGCGCCAGAAGCCGGAATCGATCAAGGCCGCCGAGAACAGCGACCGCATCATGATGGACGAGCCCCTGCGCCGGCTGCTGACCAGCGTCGACACCCAGCAGGGCAAGTACTCGGAGATCGCCATCATGGGACCCGGCGGCACCACCATCGGCCGTCTGGTGGTGGACCCCTTCGCCGAGAAACTCTACTCCACCCGCGCCGAGGAATACGCCGCCATCGAGACGATGCAGCGCCAGGGGATGAGCCTGGTCGAGGCGATCGAGCGCTTGGTGGAAACCGGAGGAAGCCGCTGATGCCCCGCTGGTCATACGGCCTGCTGTTCGGACTGGCGGGTGGACTGATCGCTCTCCTCGTGGAACGCATCGTCTTCCCACCGCTGACGGTCGCCCAGGTGGACCTCGCCGGCCTGGTCAACGAACACGTCCGTCATCCCGACTTGATGAAGCTGCCGGACGCGGAACGCTCGATGGATGCGGCACGATTCGCGGCCCGCCTGGAACAGGAGACCGCGAACCTGGCGCGCGACTACCGCGTCGTCATCCTCGCCGCCCCGGCCCTCATCTCCGGCGCCCCCGATCTCACGCCGGTGCTGCGCAAGCGCATCGAGGCGCCAAGCCCATGACACTCCAGACTGCGGTCCTCCAACCCACGAAACTTCGCGTGCAGATCCGCCGATTCCTGCGATGGCTGGGCCTGACGGTCGGCATCGTCCTGCTCATCTGGCTCCTCTCGCTGACGCTCTCGCCCTGGTACCGCATCGGTATCAACGGCACCGAAAGCCTGCCGGGCGTGCTCTACCTGGTGCTCAAGACCGAGGCCCCGGCCGCCCGTGGCGATCTGGTCGCCTTCTACCCGCCGCAGAATCGCTTCTATCCGCAGGGCATGTTCTTCATCAAGAAGGCCATGGGCGTGCCGGGCGATGAAGTCACCCGCGAGGGCCGGGATTTCCATATTAACGGCGAACACATCGCCACCGCCAAGACCCGTTCGCGCTCCGGCCAGCCCCTGCAGGCCGGACCCACTGGGGTGATCCCGGCCGGACGCTACTTCGTGTGGACACCCCACCCCGACAGCTACGACTCACGCTATGAAGACATCGGTTGGATTTCCAAAGATCACATTATCGGTCGCGCTGTTCGCCTGTTCTAGCGTCCTGCTCGCCCGTGACCTCGGCGTGGTGGGACCCGTCTACCCCATCGCCGAGCAGGACATGCTGCAGACCATCGAGCAGCGCCTCACCGCGCTTGAGGCAAGCGGCGAGCTGACGCGTCTCGAAGATGACGCCAAGGCCAGGTACCAAGCCTATGTCGAACGCCCAGAAGGCGTGCAACTACCACGTGCGACGAAGAACCACACCTACTATGTCGATCCCAGCCTCACCGTGCCCTACGACATCAAGGACCATGAAGGCCGTATCATTCACCCGGCGGGCACGACGGTAAACCCGCTCGACTACATGACACTATCGAAGCAACTTCTGTTCTTTGACGGAGACGACCCTGTGCAAGTCGAGTGGGCACGGGCGATGGTTGAAAGCAATTCAGTGCATATGAAACCCATCCTGACCAATGGACCCGTGCTGGCGCTCATGAAGGAATGGCAGGTTCGCTTGTACTTCGACCAGCAGGGTATGCTGATTGAACGATTTCATATTCAGAGAGTACCGGTGATAGTGACCCAGGATGGAACGCGACTTACGGTGGTTGAATACGGTCTCAGTGCCCAAAAGTAAATAACTCTGATCAGACAACTTAGACATGATGCTTTGACCTGCCCTATCTCAACGTTGAGTATCAGCACTTTCGGGGCAAGTCAAACGAGTCGATATACAGCTCGATCAGTACCCGGAGAGTTTCAGCCAGCCAACGTGACGTCGGTGTTATCAGTGGCAATTCGGACGCCTTGGGGCAGAGTCGGTCGGTGTTCAAGCAGCCAGGCGTCCAGGCTGTGGTCGAGGTGCGTCATCCATGCTCGCGCCGAACCGATCTCGTCGATAGTCGCGAGGGCACGGTCCCAGTCATTGTGATTGCCTGGCGACGGGGCCTGAGGGGGATGGGTGCAATCGATGACGAGGTCCACGGGTCGCCATTCACGAAGAAAGCACTTGGTGCGAGAGGGTAATCCCACCGTGTCTGTGAGATAGGCGATTCGCTCGCCTCCCGTATCCTCGATGGCATAACCGAAGGTAGGCTTGGAGTGGATCAAAGGCAGCGGCGTGAGTTTGAACGGACCGATGTTCAGTGGCTCAAATTTGCGCAGCACCTGAAACCGGAGCAGTCCGGGATTCCTGTACAGGTCCGCGCAGCCTGCCGAGTCCGGTGGTCCCATGACGGGAATGGTATCGCCCACGCCCCAGCGTAGATGAAACAGACCCTGCACGTGGTCGGGATGGTAATGGGTCAGCACGATGGCGGTCAGGGTGCCGGGGGGAAAGCGCTCGTGCAGATTCATCAGGCCGGCATCGATCAGGATTCGTGTTTCGCCCGACTCCAGCAAGGCGGAACAGGGACGCCGCGCATACCGGCTGTCGCCTCTGGCGCGCTCGCAGGCCGGGCAAGTGCAGCCGTAGAACGGTACGCCGCCCGCCGCGCCGGTGCCCAGAAAGGTCAGGCGCATGCGTTGATCCCGCCGCGTCGGCGGATCAATGCCACCAGCGCATCACCTGCCTCCTCCAGTCGAGTGTCGTTGCGGATCACCTCCCCGCCGGATCTCCCGCCCTGCATATTCTGATGCCTTGCCAGGCGCCGCTCTATCTCCTCGGCGGTTTCACGCCCGCGCTCGTGCAGACGTTGGCACAGGACCCCCGGTGACACCTCGATCCAGACCGGGAGCAACTCGGGACAAGCCCGGCGCGCTTCGCTTAAGTAAGCCCTCGAGCCGTTGACGACGACCGTCACGCCTTTCGCCAGCCACTGGTTGATTTCGATGCCGATGCCATAGGCATGCCCGTGGCTGTACCAATGCAGGGCGAAGAGACGCGCACAGAGGCGAGCCTGGAATTCTTCATCGCTCAAGGCCACATGGTTTTCGCCGCCGGCATCGGCGGGGCGAGTGATGTAGCGGTGTGCGAATACCACCCCCGGCTCGCGGGCCAGTTTCCGCCGGGCGTACTGCATCAGGCTATCCTTACCGCTGCCGGAGGCACCGACGACATAGATCAACGGGGTGCGCATCTGCCGATCCTCACCGATGATCGAAGTGCGCGGATAGCGCCGACTTGCCGCCCGACCATACCCGCTCGGCCTGGGGCAGGCCGCCAAGATGCTTGACCGCCACCAGGTCGGCGCGCATGCCCACGGCAATCTCGCCACGATCATCGAGCCCCGCCGCCCGGGCCGGGTTGCGCGTCACCAGGGCGACCGCCTGGGGTAAGGTGATGCCGGCCAGTTCCTGCAGTCTCATCACCGAGGGCAACAGCGCGGTGGGCGAATAGTCGCCGCACAGGCAATCGGCCACGCCGGCCAGCACCGCGTCGAGCGCCCGCATGTTGCCCGACTGGGACTTGCCGCGCAGGATGTTGGGGGCGCCGAACAGCGTGGCCAGCCCGCTTTCGCGGGCGGCGCGGGCGGTCTCCAGATTGATGGGGAACTCGGAGATCACCGCGCCAAGGGCCTGCACCGCAGCCACCTTGTCCGGCGAGTCGTCGTCGTGGCTGGCGATGGCGACACCGTGGGCGCGGGCCTGGCGGGCCAGAGATTCCATGCGCGCCATCGCGCCCCGGGCGGCCTCGACCTTGCGCGCGAGAATCTCGTCCAGCGCGCCTTCTTCCGTCTTGTAGGTACGGGCGAGATAGCCGCGCCAGGCTTCCACGTCGCGGAACTGGCCCTGCCCGGGGCTGTGGTCCATGAAGGAAATCAGGTGGGCCTCCCCGTTCTCGATGAGCGCTTGCAGTACCGGCGGCGCCGTCTCGTCGGTGACCTCGTAGCGTGCGTGCACCCGGTTGTCCACAAGGGCATGCGGCTGCCAGTCGTGGACGGCGCGGGCAATCTCGGCGGCGAAGGCGTTGTTGCGCACGCCCAGTTCGTGGTTGGCGAAGGAGAGCGCGTGAAACACCGTGGTGATGCCGGCGGCGGCATTGCGCTTGTCGGCCTGGGCGCAGGCGAAGTCGAGCGGGAAATGCACGCCGGGACGGGGCTCCACCTCCTTTTCGAGCGCATCGCAGTGCAGGTCGATCATGCCGGGGATCAGCAGCCGACCGGAGAGGTCGATGATGCGCGCCTCGCCGCTGGTCTCCGGGTCGAGGGCGGCGATGCGGTCGTCCTCGATCAGGACGGCGACGTCCTTGCGCACCTCGTCGGCCAGCACGACGTCGGCGTGGGTCAAAAGAAAACGGGTCATGATGTGCAGGTCTCCAGAAGTTCGGTGGCGGCGACCGGCGGCGTGAGCTCGACGACGCGATCGGCCAGGCGGTTGACGAGCTCCGGTTGATGGAAGATGGCCAGCATGGCCACGCCCTCGGCCTTGATCCGTTCGATCAGATCCACCACCCGCCCGGTGGTCGCCGGATCGAGACTGGCCGTGGGCTCGTCGAGCAGCAGCAAGCGCGGCCGGGCGATCAGCCCCCGTGCGAGATTCACGCGCTGCTTCTCACCGCCGGAGAAGGTCGCGGGCGGCACGCCCCAGAGGCGTTCGGGAACATTGAGCAGGGCGAGCAGTTCCGCCGCCCGCTCGCGAGCGCCCCCCGCGCCTTCCCCGCGCGCCAGCAGCGGCTCCGCGACCACATCCAGCGCGGCCTTGCGCGGCAGGCAGTGAAGAAACTGGGTGACGAAACCGATATCGCTGTGGCGCAACTCCAGGATGCGGTGTTCCGAGGCCAGCGCCAGGTCGGTGACGTGGTTGTCGCGGTCGCGATAGAGCATGCGACCGCTGGTCGGCAGGTAGGTGCGATGGATGCACTTGAGCACCGACGACTTGCCGGCGCCGGTGGGGCCGATGAGCGCCGTGAGTGCACCGGCCTGGACCTCCAGGTGGACGTCGGCGCAGGAGGGGATCAGCTTGCCCTGTTCATACAGTTGGAATTGCTTGGACAGCGCCTCGACTTTGAGTACGGGTTGCATGGCGCGACTCCTTACAGGCTGGAGGCCACCAGCCGCTGGGTATAAGCGTGCTGGGGGTCTTCGAGAATTTGGTCGGTCAGGCCGGATTCGATGACCCGGCCATATTTCATGACGATGGTGCGGCCCGCCAGCAGGCGGATGACGCCCAGATCGTGGGTGACCACGATCATGGCGGTGCCCAACTCCTGCTGGATCTCCAGGATCAGATCGAGGATCCGTGCCTGCACGGAGAGGTCCAGGCCAGTCGTCACCTCGTCGAGGAACAGCAGGGGCGGCTGCGTGGCCAGAGCCTTGGCGATCTGCACGCGCTGTTGCATGCCGCCGGAGAACTTCTTCGGCGACTCGTCCATCCGCTCCGGCAGCACCTCGGTGCGCGCGAGCAGCCGCCGCGCCCGTTCGCGTATTTCGCCATAATGCGACAGGTCACTCATCAGCAGCCTCTCGGCGATGTTGCCGCCTGCGGAGACCTTGAAATTCAGGCCCAGGTGTGGGTTCTGGTACACCATGCCGAAGCGGTGGTTGCGCAGCCAACGCTGCTCGGCGGCGTTCAGCGCGAACAGGTCCCACTGGCGCTCGCCGTCAAAGAACAGCACCTCGCCCACCGTGGGCGTCTCATCGAAGAAAAGGGTCTTGACCAGGGTCGATTTGCCGCTGCCCGATTCGCCCATGATGCCGAGGATCTCGCCGGCGCGCAGGTCGAAGCTCACACCGTGGGCCGCCACCACCGAGCCGCAATGGGCGCAGATGTTGGTATCCATGTCAGGGCCGGTGCTGTCGAAGCACCGCGGGCAACCGCGGCCATGGATCTTGGACAGGTTCCGTACTTCAAGCATCTGGTTCATGCGCGGGCCACCTCTTGCTTGCCTGCGGCGGCAAGCCGCTCGTTGCAGTAGTCCGAATCCGAGCACTGCCAGATCCTGGCTCCGTCGTCGTCGATCAGCTCGTCGAGGAAGCTGTCGATGGCTCCGCAGCGCGCGCAGGCCCGGCGCCGGCCGTATTCGTCGGTGAAGTCTTCGGTACGGAAGGGCACGTCATCGAAAGCCAGCGGGTCGGCCTGGCTATAGGGCGGCACCGCGTAGATCTTCTTCTCGCGGCCGGCACCCAGCAGGATCAGCGCCCGGTTCTGGTGCAGTTGTGGCACGTCGTAGCGCGGGATGGGGCTCGGGTCGATCACGTAGTGGCCATTGATGCGCGTGGGGTACCGGTGCGAGATGGTGATCTCATCGAACTGGACAATGTCTTCATACAGTTTGGTCAGCAGGCGGGAATAATCGCCCTCGCCGTGCATGGTCTTGCGCCGCGCCTCGGACGGCTCGACCACGACCAGCGGGTCGGGGTACGGCACCTGCAGGACGAGCACCTGCGCTTCGGTGAGCGGCATTTCCGGCACGCGGTGGCGCGACTGGATCAGGGTGGCGTCCCGGGTGTGTTCGGTCGTATCCACATGCGGGCAGGTCAGCTCGATGAACTTCCTGAGATTGACCGCGTTGACCGAGTCGTCCGCGCCCTGGTCGATCACCTTGACCGTATCGCCGGGCCCGACCAGCGACAGCGTCACCTGCAGCCCGCCGGTGCCGAAACCTCTGCCCATGGGCATTTCGCGCGAGGCATAGGGCGTCTGATAGCCAGGAATGCAGATCGCCTTGAGAACCGTGCGCCGCACCTCGCGTTTGGCGTATTCATCGAGAAAGCCGAAGCTGTAGCCAGCTTCGTTTTGTGGCAGCTCATAGCCGGGATTCATGACTGAACTCCTTCATCATTGCGCCCTGCCGCCTTCCCACCGGCCTTCGTCCGCGTGGTGCGCAGGCGGTCCATGTCGGACTGGAAGGTGACGTAGTGCGGCATCTTGTAGTGATTGGCGAAGCCCATCGAATCGACGCCATCGACGTGCAGGAGCACGAACTCGGGGTCTTCGGAGGGGTTGGACGGGCCATCGCGCATGCCTTTCTGCAGGGCGCGGTCGAGGATGGCCATGGAGATCGCCTTGGTCTCGTTGTGGCCGAAGCAGGCGCCGTAGCCGAGGGTGAACACCGGCGGGCCGCCGGATTCGCCTTCGTCTTCGGTCGCTCCCGGCTTCCTGCCTCCCGCGACACTTGAACTTCCCTGTTCTTCGTACATGGCCACGACTTCACACTCGGTCATCAGCACCTCGCCCGCCTCGGTGGGTTCGCCGGTCACCGGATGCGGCAGCATGACCGGCAGGGAGCCCACGCGCAGCTCGGCGATGGTCGGATGCACGTCGCCGTAGCCGCGCATGTTCGAATAGGCGATCGCCAGCAGGGAGCCGGTTTCGGCGCGGGCCATGGTGGCGAGCGCCGCCGAACGGGGCACAGGGAACACCAGCGGTTCGCGGGTGATATCGAAGGCGGGTTCGCGTGGCTGGCCGGCGGGCGGCAGCAGCCCCTCGGCGCGCAGCGCGTCGACCACCTTGGGAAAGGTATCGGGCAGGTCCGTCTCCGGCACCTGGGACAGGAAGCGACGGGCGATACCGCGGAAGGTCTCCGGCGACTCGCCGGCCAAATCGAAACGCATCAACCGCAGGGCGTAGTCGAAGGTGGGGCCGAGCATCTGCCCGTCCGGGATGTCCTTGAAGGCGCTGGAGATGCGCCGGATCAGCCGCATCCGGCCGGTGTCCTGGACCGGCGTCTCCAGCAGCCGTGGCTTGGTGGAGCGGTAGGCGCGCAGCGCGAAGGCGGCCTCCAGCGTGTCGCCCTGCATCTGCTTGAGGGCCAACGCCGCGAGACGGGGGTGGTAGAGCCCCCCCTCGGAGACGACGCGCGACGTGAGCAGACGCAACTGGTGCTCGATCGCCGCCAGCGTTAGTGGCCGGCCGTCTTCCCCTTCGGCAGCGCGCAAGGCTTCTGCGGCGCCGGCCGCGCCTTCGATGGCACGCCCGCCGCCCTTGATCGCAACGTATCCCATCAGTGACCTCCTTCGAATTTGATGCGCGTCGTGCGCGGCAGCGCCGCGAGCCGGGTCCCGTCGACCAGGATCACATCGACGCCCAGAGGGAAAGCGCTATTCCAGGCGGCGCGCCGGGCGAGCCAAGTCGGATCGAGGCCGCCGACGGCAAGCGTCGCGGCACCGTCGATACCGGGGCCGGACAGCGAAAGTGGCGCGCCTACGCCCAGACTTTCCACTTGCAACACGACGGTTGCGCCCCGTTCCGGGGACTCCAGGGTGCCGAGGGACGGCTCGAAGGCGGGGGCGAGATCGCCGCGGGCGACGATGAAATGGGCCTTTTCCGGCGCCGCGCGCCGCGCGCCCAGACGACGCCAGTCGTCCGCACCGATCAGCCCCTGCGGATCGGCGAGCGCGATCTCGGCATCAACCAGCGTGGCCAGTAGCAGGGACAGGACCGGCGCCGCATCGGTACGCGCCACGGACGCCACGCGACCCGGATACGAAAACGCCTCCAGCAGGCGGCGAAACACGAACTGCTGGGTCAGCGGCTCCCAGGCGGAGGGTTGTATGGAAGCGATCTCAGACATCCTCGTCCTCCTCATCGGTGGTGCCGAGCAGGGAGAAATCGACCCGGGTCGCCGCGAGCTGAGCCCGGCGCTCGGCCGCGAGCGCCTCGCAACGCTCCCGGCCTCGCTCCAGCAGGGGCACGACTGCTTCGGCACCGGGCAGTCCGCCGGCGAGCACTGCATCGAGGATCGCCACGGCGCGGGCGAGACCCGACCGGTCATCGAGCAGTTGGGCCCCGCCTTCCGACTGCCGTCCCTCGGCGGTGGTCACGCGCACATGAGCGCGGGCCAGAGGGATTTCGCCCAGGAAGTAAGCATCACGCAGTGCGCTGTCGCGCAACTGCATCAAACCCAGGCCGGCCTGCGGGAGGGTGAGATCTTCCACCGTGTGCCGGTACGCCAGGTCCGAGGCGGCCTGCTTCACTTCGGCCGCCGGGTGCGCGCAGAGCAGACGCGCCCAATCCGCGCGTTCATAGAGTGTCATTGGAGTTTTCCTCGTAACCAGGTAGAGAGATAATCGAAGGCGAGCAAGGTCGCCAGGATCACGGCGATCAGCGCGGCCGACTCGTCGTACTTGAACAACCGCAGGGTGTCGTGCAGCGCCAGACCGATGCCACCGGCGCCGACCAGGCCGAGCACGGCGGCCATGCGCACGTTGCGATCCATGATGTAGAGCGTGTACCCCAGCGCCTCGCGCAGGATCGACGGCCAGCCGGCGTACATCACCACCTGTGTGTGGTCGCCGCCGACGGCGCGTACCGCCTCGATCACGCCGGGATCGACACGCTCCAGGCTCTCGGCGAAAAATTTGCCGAGAAAGCCCGCGGTATGCACCCCGAGAGCGAGCGAACCGGGCAGTGGTCCCAGCCCCATCGCAGCCACGAAGATCAGCGCCAGCAGCAGGTCCGGCATGGCGCGCATGAAGCTGAGGATCTCGCGCGCGATGCGGTACGCCCTGGGGCCGGTGGTGAGATTGCGCGCGGCGAACGGCGCCAACGCGAAGGCGACCACCAGGGCGAAGAACGTGCCCCAAATCGCCGTGGCGATGGTCTGCGCCAACAGTTTCAGATATCTAGACAAGTCAGAAAAATCGGGATCGCCATAACGGCCGAAGTATTCACCGATGTCGGCAAGGCCCCAGGCCAGCGCCTGGAAGGAGATGTCCAAGTCGACCACGATCAGCCAAAGGACGGCGATCCAGGCCGACAGCCACACCGGCGTCGGGTTGAATGGTTTTCTGGGCAAGGGAGTCCGGTTTGTCATGTCAGATCACCTTCCGGCGCAAGCGGTCCGAGGCCCGGTCCAGCAGGGTCACGACGAGGTAGATGGACAGCGCGATCGGCAGCAGCCGGTCATAGTCGAACAGGCGCATCGCCATCACCATGTCGTAACCGATGCCGCCGGCCCCCACCAAGCCGAGGATGGCCGCGGCCCGCAGGTTGTGATCGAGGATATATAAAGTGGTGCCGATGAAATCGGGCATCACCTGCGGCAGGTGGGCAAAGGTGCGCAACTGCAGCCAGCCCGCGCCATGGGCGGCCACGCCCTCCACCGGTCGGCGGTCCACCACCTCGATACTCTCGGCGAAGAACTTGCCCATGAAGCCCACGGTGACGAAGGCGAGCGCCATCACGCCGGGCAGCGGCCCCAGACCGACCGCCGACACGAACACCAGCGCCCACACCAGCTCCGGCAGCGCACGCATGAACGACAACGCCGATCGGCTGGCATGAAAGACTGCCGGATGGGGGCTGGTGTTCTTGGCCGCCAGGAATCCGAACGGCAGACTCAGGACCAGGGCGATGCTGGTGGCGAGGAAGGTCATCTCGATGGTCTCCAGCATCTTCACACCGAGCTCCGGGAGATAATCCCAATCGGGCATTACCAGTAACCTGCCGACAAACTCGATCATTGCCGGTATCGAGCCCGCCAGGCGCACGAAATCGATCTCGGCGCGCGGCGCGGCCCACAGCAGAAGGCCGAACACCAGCGCGACGGTAACGAGCGCCGCCGCGGGTGGCACGCCGTTACGCGTAGGCCAGCACAGATTCAAGCTGCTCGTCATGAACGACTCCCTCACGGTGATAAATGCTCGCCAGGGTTGCCCGGTCGAGTTGCTCCGGCGCGCCGTCGAAGACGACGTTGCCGGCGTTCAGTCCGATAATGCGGTCCGCGAATCGTTTGGCCAGATCCACCTGGTGCAGGTTCACCAGCAGGGTGATGCCGTCACGCCGACAGATTTCCCGCAGCAACTGCATGATCTCCTCGCTGGTCACGGGGTCCAGGCTTGCGACCGGCTCATCGGCCAGGATGACCCTAGGCCGCTGGGCCAGCGCACGGGCGATGCCGACGCGCTGCTGCTGGCCGCCGGAGAGCCGGTCCGCCCGCTCCCAGCTTTTCTCGACCAGGCCCACGCGATCGAGCGCCTCGTGGGCGATATCCATATCCTCGCGCTTGAACAGGTAGAGCACGCTGCCCAGCCAGGAGCGGGTCTTCAGACGCCCCACCAGCACATTGGTCATCACCGACAGGCGATCGACCAGATTGAAATGCTGAAACACCATGCCGACATCGCCGCGCACCGTGCGCAGGTTGGCCGGGGTCACGGCCTCGCCGGCGAGGGCAACGTGCCCTTGCGTCGGTGTTTCCAGCCCGTTGACGAGGCGCAGCAGGGTCGACTTGCCCGCACCCGACGGACCCAGCACGACGGTAAAGCTCCCGGAGGCGATCTCCGCGTTCACGCCCTTGAGGGCGTGAAAGCCGTTGCCGAAGCGTTTCTCCGCCTGGTTGATGGTGATATTGGCCATGACAGTCTCCTTATCAGCGCGGGGCAAAGGTTGCGGCCTCCACCCCGCGCTGCGATCCGGTTATTTGAGTTGATCTTTCTTCAGTCCCAGTTCCTTCACCATGTCGCGCACGACCTGATAGTCCTCGGGACTTGCAGCCACGTAGTGGCTGATCTTGCCGTAGCCCGCCACCTTGATCTCCTTGTGGGCGCTCAGAATGGCCCCCTGAATCTTCAGTTTGAGATCGGACGGGAGGTCGCCGCGATACACCAGCGGCGAGCCCGGCAGCGGGTCCGATTCGGCGATCACGCAGTTGGTCTGTTTGCTGATCAGCCCCTTGTCGAGCATCTTTCCATAGGTGATATCGTTGTCGGCGGCGGCATCGACCGTCTTGTTCTTCACCGCCAGCTCGGCGGCGTCGTGGGAACCGGCATAGGTGAACTTGCCGAAGAAGTCCTGCGGCATTTTTCCGGTCGCCTTCTTCACCATGTAGGTCGGCACCAGTCCGCCAGAGGTCGAAGCGGGATCGACGAAGGCGACACTCTTGCCTTTCATGCCCTCAATCGACTTAATGCCATTGCCGCAAGGGGCGAGGAGGATGCTCTTGTAGGTGGCGCTGCTGCTGCCCTCACGGATGCCGACCGCGAACGGCTCGGCACCGGCCTCCATCTCGGCCAGGTAATAGGACAACGGGCCGAACCAGGCGATGTCGACGCGCTTCTTCTTCATGCCCTCGATGACGCCGGCGTAGTCGGTGGCGGTGAAGACTTTCACCTTCTGGCCGAGCTTGTTTTCGAGGTAGACGCGCATCGGCTCGAAAGTCTTGACCATCTCCTCGTTGTTTTCGGCGGGGATGAGGCCCATGATCAGGTCACGCGCGAGCGCGGCGGAGCTGGCACCGGCGAGCGATGCGGTCAGCAGGGTTGAGATTATGATTTTCTTAACGTACATTGTTGTGGCTCCTGTAAGGTTGATGACGTAAGGATTCAGACAGTTGGCAGACCGTCACGGGTTGATGCGCAGTTGTATCCGGTCGGCGCGGAACCGGGTGATGGCGTACTCGACCGGGGTACCATCCCGATCGTCCACGTTTACACTTTTTACCCGCAACACCGGTCGATTCTGCGGCATGCCCAGCAACCTGGCGTCATCGCCTTGCGGGAGCACCGCCGTTACCAGGCTTTCGGTTCGTTTGAGCTTGCAGCCATAATCCGTGGCCAACAAGGCGTGCAGCGAGCCGCCCTCATAATTCGCCATTACCTCGGGAAAGCGCCCCGCCGGGATGAAGTGCGAGATCACGCATAACGGGCGGTCCTCCGCGGTACGCAGGGTCTCGATCCAGAAAACGGGGTCACCCACTTGAATCCCGAGACGCTCGGCCACGCGCTCGATGGCGGGAAGGTTTTGCTTGCGCAGGATGCGGACGTTCGTCTGGAAACCCAGGGCCGCCAGGGTTTCGGTAAAGCGGGTGCCCCCCTCGATCCGGTATTCGAGCTTGGTTTCCAGCACGTAGACGCCACGGCCGTGGCGGCGCTCCAGCAACCCGAGATCGACCAGTTCATCGATGGCGCGTCTCAGAGTATGGCGGTTCACCCCGAAGCGCGCGGCCAGATCGTTCTCTGACGGGAGGCAATCTCCGGGCGAATACATCTTCGCCAACTCCTGTTCGAGGTGGCGGGCAATCTGTGCGTAGAGTGCTTCGCCCGTATCGCGTGCGACGGTATAGAGACTCATGGCTGGTTGTCTAGATAAGTAAACATGGCCGAGAGCTTACTTACCTATTGTTACAGCCGCGTGTACCTATTGTGATAACCGTGTGAACCACTCGATGATGCGCGTCAGCGCATTTCACATTTTCCAACACACTATGGATTTCACCTGGCCCAACGTCCATAAATCGTTCCCGCTGCTCGCCCCAATACACCGGCACCTCCACTACCGATCAACAGCTCCGAGCCATCGCTTCACACCACCGCGACCACCTCAAAAAATATCTTGCGCGTAAAATAACGTTTTCCCTTTCTCGGATGTCCTGTCAGGTGAACGATAGGCGCCATGAAGCGCCCATCGTTCCATCAGAGCCTATTCGCGGCATGCTTGGCCGTGGCCCTGTCCTGGCTGCCCGCTCCCCAGGCCTCGGCCGCCGAGCCGTGCTACGGCCGTTTCCCCAACCCCTTCACCGATGTGTGCTGGAAGTGCGTGTTCCCGATCAGCATCGGGCCGCTGAAGGTGGACATGGGGATGGAGGATGCCGGGGACAGTGTGCCGCTGATCTGCACCTGCCCGGCGCCGCCGCCGGTGTTTGTCCGGATCGGCTTCGGGGCCGGGTTCTGGGAGCCGGCCCGGGTGGCGGAGGTGGTGCGCACGCCGTTCTGCTCGCCGCTACTGGGGGGTGTCACACTGGGCTCGCTGGCCGCGCCGTCGGGCACCAACGCCAAGACCAGCGATCGGCGGGATGCCTTCTATCACGTCCACTGGTACGTCTACCCGCTGCTGGCCTGGATGAACCTGTTGACGGATCTGGCCTGCGTGACGCCGGAGTCCTTCGACATCCTCTACATCACCGAGGTCGATCCGCTCTGGGAAGATGACGAGCTCGCCTTCCTGATAAACCCCGAGGCGGCGCTGTTCGCCAACCCCATCACCCAGGCTGCCTGTGCCGCCGACTGCGTAGCGGCCACGGTCGGGTTTCCGCTCGATCCGCTGTTCTGGTGCGCCGGCTGCCAGGGCTCCATGTACCCCATCGACGGCAACGTGAAGCATCACGAGGGCGGCGTGGACAGCTCGCTGCTGCTGGTACAGCGCATGGCCGCCAAGTTGCACCGCCAGTTCATCGCCCGGGATACATCCAGCCGCGGCGCCATGTGCATGCCCCTGCCGCTGCCGATCCTGCGCAAGACCCAATACAAGACCCAGATGCTCTACCCCGTGCCCTTCACCCTCAACGCGCAGCCCTTCGGCCGGGTCACCATCCCCTGGGGCGCGGGGCGGGAGTTTCCGGTGCGCGGCGAGGACTGGGCCTATCTGATCTGGAGGAAGAAGGCATGCTGCGCATTCTGAGGACCGGAACACTTACCGCCCTGTGCCTGGCGGCCGCGCCGCTCATGGCGGTGGAGCCCAACGCCGGCGATCTGGACACGGCGAGCACCCATTCGGCGGACGCCGTGGAACGGGCCAGCCGACTAAGCCGGGATGCTAATTTCACCGATAAGCTCGAGCGTGAAGCCGAACGCGCCCTGTCGGCCGCCGGACGGGCCAGCCCCGATCGCACTCCCGATCTCAGCGTGCCCGAGATCGACGACCAGGCACTGGCCAGGGCGCGAAAGGACATCGAGGCACTGCTGGCCGATCCCCGGCTGGCCGTACCCAATGCATCGGCATCCGAGGACAGCGACCCGCATCCGCTGATCTTCATCTCCTTCTCGCTGCCGGAGGATTCCCTCCGCGCGCTGCTGGCGGAGGCGGGACGAACAGGCTCGCCGCTGGTGCTACGTGGACTGGTGGACAACTCCATGCAGCGCACCACGGCGCGACTCGGCGAGCTGCTGGGACCGCAGAACGGCCGTGAAGCATCCGCCGAATCCACCCCCTCCCTGGCCATCGATCCCACCCTGTTCGAGCGTTTCGACGTGGACAAGGTCCCGGCCTTCGTCCTGCCGCAGGACACCATCGCCCCCTGTACGCCGGAGGGCTGCCCCGTACCCGAGCATCTGAAAGTGGCCGGTGACGTCAGCCTCGCCTACGCCCTGGGCGTCATGGCGCGGGAGGCTGGCGGCACGATCCTGGGCGACCGGGCCGAGCAGTGGCGGCAACGGCTGGAGGTGCGGCCATGAGTGGAATGCGTATCCCGCTCCTGTTCGCTCTCACGCTCGCGGCGACGCCGGTCTCAGCGGATCTCACCCGAGATCAGGCCCTGCAGCTCGGCAAGGATTTCGGCAACACGGCCAATACTGGCGTGTCCGATGCGGCCGCCAACCCCGACCTGACCGTCGTACCCGACTACCAGGGCACCAACGTCCCGGAAACCCAGTACTACGGCTCCGGCCTCGGCATCGAGGACGCCGCACGCCAGAACCTGCCGAACAGTGAGGTCGGCACCTTCGTCCAGGACAGCGCCTTGAGCCGCCCGCGTTTCACCATCGAACGCAACGATCCCATCGTCCAGCGCGGCGACACCATAAGTGCCGATCCGGAGGCCGTGCTCGGACAACAGCTCAGCGGTCAGTACAGCGGCTGCCAGGAGGTGACGACCACCACCGCGCCAGCGACCTTTTCGGAGGAGATTTGCACCGAGTGGGGCATGGAGGAGGAACTGGCCTGCCAGAAGACCCTCAACCTCGCCTGCAACCGGCCCATCGAGTGCGACGCCGGCGGCATCAGCCTGGATACGGTGCAGAGCGACATGCGCTGGACCTACAGCTACCCCTACCTGACCATCGGCACCATCAGCGACAACTACTGGAGCGGCTATTGCGCCGTCTTCGACCGCAGCACCACCTTCACCATCGAAGACATCGGCAAGATCCAGGACTTCACCCTCATCCAGGCGGGCTTCGACGACTGGATTCGCGTGGCGGTCAATGGCACGCTGGTCTATGTCGGACCCTACGGCGGCGACCGGTTGGAGGTGGACCTCTACGACCCGTGGGGCGACGGCTCCACGTTCTTCAAGCGGGTGCAGTACGGACCCACCAGCTACGGCGGCTGCGAACTGAGCACGAGCTGGAACAAGTCGCTCAACGTCGACATCAAGCCCTACCTGCGCACCGGCCTCAACACCATCGACATGCGGGTGATCGTCGCCGGCGGCGGCGAGGGCTGGATGAAGTTCAAGGCCACCCAGTACTGCGACTGCGACTGGACCGAAACCTGGGAGAGCACCTGCGGGGCACTGGAGCAGCAGGCGCAGGCCGGTATGTGCGTGCAGCAGTCACAGACCTGTGTGGAACCGGCCGAGACGCGCCTCATCGACGGCATCGAGGTCTACCGCGACTGCTGGCGCTACGACCTCTCCTACCGCTGCGCCACCGGCGAAACCCGCGAGGAACCCTACTGCCAGGAGCTGCGCGAGCGCGGGTGCAGCCAGGTCAACTCCACCTGCGTGGATACCCTGCCGGACGGCAGCTGCTACGAGTACCAGCAGACCTACCGTTGCCCCCAGGGCGAGGCGGCCTCCCAGACGGTGATGGACTGCGGCGGCCAGACCTTCTGTCTCGACGGCAACTGCTTCGACGCCGGCTACGAGCCCAACCAGGACTTCGCCCTCGCCGCAAGTCACCTGGGCGAGCTGGAGGCCGCGGCCAACGATTTCGATACCGACAACATGGAGGTCTTCAAGGGCCAGGACCTGCGCTGCAAGAAGACCGTGCTCGGCTTTTCCAACTGCTGCAAGGACAGCGGCTGGGGTCTCGACCTGTCGCTCGCTCAGTGTTCCGAGCAGGAAATCATCCTCGGCCAGAAGCGCGAGGCCGGGCAGTGCCACTACATCGGTTCCTATTGCAGTATCAAATCCTTCTTCGGCTGCCTGGCGCGCAAGAACACCTACTGCTGTTTCAACTCCAAGCTCGGCCGCATCATCCAGGAGCAGGGCCACGCCCAGCTCGGCATCGGCTGGGGATCAGCGAAGAACCCCGAGTGCCGTGGCTTCACGCCGCAGGAGCTGACCAGCATCGATTTTGCGAACATCGATTTCACCGAGTTCTACGCCGATGCCTTCGCCGCCGCCGATAGCGCCGACCGGCCTTCGGACAACCAGATGCAGCAGATCATCGAGCAAGGTATCAAGAGGTTGCTGCCATGAGGCGTTGGGTCGTTCTGTTGGGATTCCTCGCCGTGAGCAATGCGCAGGCCGGCCCAGAAAATCCGCAGGTCTACTACGAGCGCCACGGGGAGGGCTGGTTCTGGTACCAGGATCCCGAACCGGAACCGGAGCCCGCAAAGCCAGAGGCGCCGCCACCGGCGCCCTTCGACCCCGTCGCAGCGCTGGCCGTCTTCCAGAAGGAGATCGAAGTCGCCAAGGCCCGCGCGATCCTGGAGCCCACCGACGAGAACCTGAAGGCCTACCTGCGCCTGAACCAGCTCGCCATGAACCGCGCGGGCGACTTTGCTCAAGCTTGGCAGCGCGCCGTGTGGACCACCCCTGCCCTCGACACCCGCCTCACCAATCCGGTCAACGATCAGGCGGTGCAGGTATTCAACGACGCGAAGCTCCGCCTGGTCGACGACTTTCTCGTCAAGACCGCGCGGAGCCATGGGCTGTTTTTCTTCTTCAAGGGCTCCTGCCCGTTCTGCCACAAGCTTTCGCCCATTCTGAAGGCCTTCGCCGAGGCCTACGGTTTTCACGTCATCCCCGTCAGCCTGGACGGCGGCACGCTGCCCGACTTCCCGAACCCCCGCGGCAGCACGGAGGTGGCGGTCAAGCTCGAGGTGGACACGGTGCCCGCCCTGTTCCTGGTGAACCCGCGTGACCGGGCCATCCATCCCGTCGCCTTCGGCTACGTGAGCTGGAGCGAGCTGCGCGAGCGCATCTACACCCTGTTGAACGACCGGCCACCGAATCCGCTGATGCAGGCACAGATTTCAGGAGACCCGATTGATGCGAACGAGTAGACCACGTGCACTTGTCTTTGGTTTGTGTCTCGGCGTGACGGCCTTTAGCGCCTGCGCCGACATCGCCACGGACATGGACAGCTTCTTCAACGATCTCAACTTCAGCAACGTCACCCGGCCCGGCGTCTACGAAGGGCAGAGCGCGGGCTACTTCACCGGCGGCGGCGTGTTCATGCGCGTGCCGCAGCGCAACTACACCCTCTACTCGGTGCAGTGGCCGCGCTTTCGCGCCGGCTGCGGCGGCATCGACTTTTTCAGCGGCGGTTTCTCCTTCATCAACGCCCAGGAGTTCGTGGCCATGCTGCAGAACATCGGCTCGGTGGCCGTGAGCCAGGCCTTCATGCTGGCGCTGCGCACCATCAGCCCGCAGATCGCCTCCACCATGGAGCAGATCCAGACCTGGGCGCAGAAGTACGGGCTCAACAGCATCAACAGCTGCGAGGCGGGCTCCGCCCTGGTGGGCGGTGCGCTCAAGACCTTCGGCATGTCCAAGCAGGCTTGCATCATGGAGCGGGTCAACAGCCGGGGGGAGGCCTGGTCCGAGGCGGAGGTCGCCTGCACCACCGGCGGCGAGCGCATGAGCACCCTCCAAAACAGCCAGATGAAGAAGCTGATGGTGACCGAGGGCAACCTCGCCTGGCGGGCCATGATGCGCAACCCCTTTTACACCCACGACAAGGACCTCGCCCAGGTGATGATGAACCTCTCGGGCACGGTGATCATGCGGGTGGACAACCCCGGCAGTGAGGACAGCACCACGACCTACCAGGTGATCCCGTCGATCCTGGCGGACAACACCGGACAGGGCCTGCTGAGGGTGCTGCTCGAGGGCGGCAGCGCCACCGTCAAGGCCTGCTCCAACGGCACCGCCGACGAATTCGCCTGCACCGAGATGAACGGCACACAGACCATCGCCATCAATCAGGGGCTGATCGAGAAGGTACGCGCCATCCTCGACGGCATCGTGCTGAACATCCAGAACGACACCCACCTGGACGCCGTCCAACAGGGTCTGCTCGCCTCCACCTCACTGCCGGTGCACAAGTACCTGACCGTGGGCGTGGCCTACATCCCCGGCGCGCTGCAACCGGAGATCGAGGGCTACGCCATGCTCATCGCCAAGGACATCCTCTACACCTACCTGAACGATCTGCTCGGCAAGCTGGTCGCCTCGGTGCGCGCCCTGGAGAACAAGGAGGACGACAAGATCAAGGACTTCCTCGACGGCGTGATCAAGGCCCGGCGCGAGATCCGCAGCTACAAGGACGACGTGCGCCGCGGCTTCGACGAGTCGCTGGTGTTCACCCAGCGGGTGCGCGAGTATGAGAAGGCCCTGGTCGGCAAGCTCTCGCCGGGCATGTTCCGCAGCCTGGTGTGGGCCTCGGCGCAGTAACCCGGTACGCATGAACTGGGAGATCTTCACCTACGGCGGCGGCGAGTTCCTGCGCCTGGTGTTCAACGGCGTGGCCGCCATCACCGGCAACGGCGGTTACATCACCGCGCTCAAGATGACCGCCATCATCGGCCTGCTGTGGGTGCTGATCGAGGGCGCCTTCAAACACCGCTCGATGAACCTGCAATGGCTGTTCGGCGTCATCCTCGTCTACAACGCCTTCATGGTGCCGAAGGTGGACGTGATCATCACCGACCGCATCGACGCCACCCAATCGTCGGTGGTCTCCAACGTGCCGCTGGGACTGGGCGCAGTGGCGGGCACCGCGAGCCTGGTGGGCGACTGGCTGACCCGCGCCTACGAGACGGTGTTCAGCCTGCCGGGCGATATGCAGTACCAGCAGAACGGCATGCTGTTCGGCCAGTACCTGGTGGAGGCCTCCACCCGCTTCGAGATCACCGACAGCCGGCTGGCCGCCAACTTCAGCGAGTTCTGGCAATCGTGCGTGTTCTACGACATCCTGCTCGGGCTCTACACCTGGGACGACCTGTTCGCCGCGCCGGACCTGTGGGCCTTCATCCGCGCCAACACCTCGGTGTCGCGCAGCTTCGCCTACCGCGATGCGGCCAACAACCGGCTCATCCTGGGCTGCCGTGACGGCGCCGGCAACCAGCTCAACACCGATCTCACCGCCGACGTCGACCAGGCCCGACGGTACTACGGCGAGAAGCTGGTGAAGGCCCCCACGGCCGCGGCCGCGGTGGCCAAGTTCGCCGCCGCCATGCCGGTCTCGTACCAGTACCTCACGGGTTTGAGCGTCAGCGCCGAAGAGATCATCCGCCAGAACGCCCTGTCCAACGCCCTGCATCGGGGCCTGAGCCAGTTCGCCTCCAGCGCCGGCGCACCGGCCGCCGCTCAGGACTTCGCCCTGGCCCGCGCCGAGCAGGAACGACGCACCACCTACGCGGCGCTGGGCGAGATGGCGGCGCGCACCCTGCCAATCCTGCGCAACCTGTTCGAGGCCTTCATCTATGCCGTGTTCCCCATCGCCTTCCTGCTCGCCATGCTGCCCAGCGTGGCGAAGGTGGCGCTCACCTACCTGAAGAGCCTGGTCTGGATCCAGCTATGGGCGCCGCTCTACGCCGTGCTGCACTTCGCCATGAGCCTCTACAGCCAGTACCCGGCCGCCAGCAGCCTGTTGCTGCCCGACGGCAGCACCGCGCTGTCATTGGCCAACTACACCGGCCTCGGCCAGGTCATGAGCGACACCGCCCTCATCGCCGGTTACCTGAGCCTCTCCATCCCGATGATCTCCTATCTGGTGGTCAACCAGGGCGGCGCCATGATGGCGAGCCTCGCCAGCCGCGTCGCCCAGAGTTACGAGGCACCCGTGAGCCGGGCCGCCGACGAGGCCTCCACCGGCAACATCAGCCTCGGCAACACCAGCATCGGCAACGCCGGCTGGTGGCAGCAGAACCAGAGCCCGAGCTGGCAGGCGGGTGTCTCCACCATGGGTAACCCGGCCACTGGCGCGATGTACACGACCACGCCGGAAGGCCGGTATGTCGACGTGCCCCAGTCCAACCTGCCGTTCTCCGCCAACATCGGCGACGCCGTGAAATCCTCGGTCCAGACCCAGGCCACCGCCTCGCTGCAGGCCGCGCAGACCCAGGTGGCCGACTACGCGAACCAGGTGTCCGCCAACTACAGCAACATGGAACGCTTCACGGGCCAGACCGCCGCGGAGACTGGTGTGAACCTGGACTGGAATCGGTCCGACATGGCCGCGTTCCGCCGCGAGTTCGGCGAAACCCAGCGCCTCGCCGACGAGTTTGGCAAGAACCGTGGCTACAGCGCGAGTCAGGCTGCCGAGATGCTCGGACTGGCCTCGCTGGCCGCCCAGAATCCGAAGCTGCTCGATCTGGTGAGCCCTGTAGCGCTGAGGGGTGAGCTGCGACTGGCCGGCAAGAGTGACGCCCAGATCAAGGAGGACTGGCAGGATGCACTGCGTTACGCCGAGGGCACCCAGTACGGCAAACAATGGCAGGCCGCCATCGACGCTGGCCACACCGCAGCCGCCGGCGTCCACCAACGGACCGGCGACAGCCTGGCGCAAGAGCTGTCCGGTGGCCTACAGCAGCAGATCGGTCACCGCCACGCCACCACCGCCACCCTGCAGGACGCCGCCGCCTGGCAGGAGGCACAGTCCAGGGTGGAAGAACAAGGCTTCGCCTTCAGTGCCGATGTCGCCATGCAGGTGCGCGACCACATGATCGGCGCCGACAAAGGCGTCTTTTCCCGTCCCGGCAGCCTCGACCCGAGCTGGGCAGAGCAGGAGGTGGACACCCTATTCGCCCGCGCGGCGGCGGGAGACACCACGGCCATGCGGGCCATCTCCCATTACGCGGAGGAGTACGGCCGGAACGAGGGGCTGGAACTGGCCGGGTTGCGTGACGCGCCGACCAAGGACGACGTATTCAGGAAAGGCGACACATACATGGCCTCGGTATCCAACAAAGAAACCGAACCGGGTGGAATTCGGGACCGGGCGGCCAATTTCCAGGGCGCCGCCCGGCACGCGGCCGATCACGCCGGCATCCCGACCGACAGTCAGGTCCGCCAGGGATTCGCCGCCATCCAGAAGGAAGCGGAAGAAGAGCGGGCCAGCAGTGGCAACATGATCGATCGAGGGGAACGCGATGTTCGGGCATCCAGCAGCGCCGTGAAGGCCGAGGCTGAAGGACGTACGGACCCGGATAACCAGACACTCCTGGGAGATGCGATCAAGAACGGTGCCGAGCAGGCACTACCCAGCAAGAAGCAGCTGGGTCAGTTGAAAGACCGGTTCTTCGGCGATGAAGAGAAGGACGACTGAAGTCCAGTAGAGGTGCCGAACGGGGAATCAATCGTCCCGACGGCTGGGATTGGCGATACCTGGTGCCGATGGGCCGTGAGTCACTTCCCATTCGTTCCATTCCACCAGATCCTTGGCCGATTTCCCGTCTTCGGAGTCCACACCCCGGTATATCGCCCGTTGGCGCCCCGGCCTGAATACCAATCCAAACCCGAGCGCCAAAACAATGGCTCCTGCCCACCACGGAAATAGCAGTCCAATGACCAGCGCGATGAGCGCGACCACCAGAGCATCGGCGATTTTCCAGGCAACCACGGATTTCATACCTGCTAAGTATCACATACGTCCGAGTCTGTCACCATCCTATTCATATCTAATCGTATCTATTCATGCTACTTCGGATTTACAATAAGCAAATCCCATGCGATCATTGAAACAATGCAATCACTCAGCCCATGTTCAATGGAAGGCCACGTCATGTCGGAACGCTGGTTGTCGGTCGAGGAGATCGCGGAGTACTTGGGCGTGAGCAAGGACACCGTCTATGCCTGGATTAACAAGCGGAAGCTGCCAGCCCATCGCATTGGCCGATTCTGGAAGTTCAAGGCCGATGAGGTCGATGGATGGGTTCGCTCGGGAGGAGCAGCGGAGACCGACGGCCACGGCAAAGACTCGTGAACGCTGGGACCTAGGCAGTCTCAATCGCCCTATGGACAAGGCCAATAAAAAATTGGAGTTTGACGGTGTCGAAACCTTCATGTGTTGATTTGTTCTGTGGCGCGGGTGGGCTGACGCACGGCTTCGTCCTCGAGGGGCTCCCTGTGACCGCCGGTATCGATCTGGACCCCGCCTGCCGATTCCCCTACGAGGCTAACAATCAGGCTCGATTCGTCGAACGGGATATCAGTAAGGTCACCACCAAAGAGTTGAAGGCGCTCTTCGGAGATGCCGATCTGACGATTCTCGCGGGTTGCGCTCCGTGCCAACCCTTCTCGACCTATGCGCAGCGCTATGAGCTGGACGGCAGGGATGGCAAGTGGGGCCTGCTGTATGAGTTCGCGCGTCTCGCCAAAGGCGCCAGGCCAGATGTCATCACGATGGAAAACGTGCCCACTGTCGTGAAACACGAGGTATTTCATGATTTCGTCGATACGTTGAAGCGACTCGGCTACAAGGTCTGGTTCGACGTCGTCGACAGTTCCCGTTACGGCGTGCCTCAGATGCGGCGACGCATGGTGCTCCTGGCATCCAAACATGGCGACATCGAGATGATCGAACCGACCCACGAAAAACCGAGGACGGTTCGTCAGGCCATAGGTCGCTTGCGGCCACTGCGTGCCGGTGAGTCCGCGCCGAGAGACAAGTTACACATCGCCTCGACGCTGTCGAAAAAGAATCTCCAGCGGATCAAGGCGTCGAAGCCGGGGGGCACCTGGCGTGACTGGCCGGACCATTTGGTCGCTGACTGCCACCGTGCAGAGAGCGGGCGCACCTACCCAGGGGTCTACGGCCGGATGGAGTGGGATAAGCCAGCTCCCACGATGACGACGCAGTGCTATGGCTTCGGGAATGGCCGCTTCGGCCATCCGGAACAGCATCGAGCCATCTCCCTGAGGGAGGCGGCGATCCTCCAGAGCTTCCCGCGGAACTACGCCTTCGTGCCGGAGGACGGAGAGGTGAGCTTGAAGGCGCTGGGGCGGCTCATCGGCAACGCGGTTCCTGTCGACCTGGGTCGCGCCATCGCGCGCAGCATCAATACGCATCTCAAGTCGGTTGCGGCCCTATGATGAACTGACGAGGACCACCCGATGGCACGCATCAAGCCCTCGTCTCCCGAGACCAGTCGTCGCATGGCGAAGGTTCGGCAGAAGGGAACTGATGCCGAGATCGCATTGCGAAGAGAGCTCTACCGAAGAGGCCTACGTTACCGGGTCGACTACGCGGTCATGAAGAAACCTCGCCGCGTGGCAGATGTGGCATTTCCGAGGTTGAAGATCGCCATCTTCGTCGACGGGTGCTTCTGGCACGGTTGCCCCGAGCATGCCACCTGGCCAAAGCAGAACGCCGAGTTCTGGCGGAAGAAGATCGAGGCGAATCGCCTCAGGGATGCGGACACGAATTCGAGACTACTCGATATCGGTTGGACGGTATTGCGATTCTGGGAGCACGAATCTCCGATCGAGGCAGCAGGAGTCGTCGCACGGACGGTCGCCATGGCCAGGACGAAGCGCAGCGCTTCACCTGGAGCACTTGAGAAGGACTGAACAGGAAGATGGCAGACCGCATGGAAATCTCGAACGATCACAAGCACCAGGCCTACCGTGCTCGTCCGGAACCGGGCCAGTTGGTCGAGGTTCGGCGGCGTCAGTGGATCGTCTCGGACATTCAGTCCTCTACCTTGGATTCATCGCGTTTTCTAGGTGCCAGGGAAGCATCAGCCCAGTATCAGATAGAGAAAGCATCGACACTGTCCCCGGATATTCACCATCTCGTCAGTATGAGTTCCATCGACGAGGATGGACTCGGCGAGGAATTGGAAGTCATCTGGGAAATCGAGCCTGGCGCACAGGTCATCGAACGCGCAGGTTTGCCATCCATCACCGGGCAAGACGACTCGGACACGCTCGAAGCCTTCCTTGATGCCGTCCGTTGGGGTGCCGCCACCAATGCCGACCGAGGTTTTCTGCAGGCGCCTTTCCGTAGCGGCGTCAGCATCGAGGACTTTCAGCTCGATCCCTTGGTGCGGGCCATCGACATGGCCCGCGTCAACCTGCTCATCGCCGACGACGTCGGTCTGGGCAAGACCATCGAGGCCGGGCTGGTCATCCAGGAGATGCTGCTCCGGCACCGCGCCCGTACCGTCTTGATCATCTGCCCCGCTTCGCTCCAGGAGAAGTGGCGTGTCGAGATGCTGGAGAAATTCGGCCTCGAATTCCGCGTGGTCGACACCGCCTACATCAAGCAATTGCGGCGTGAACGCGGCATCCACGCCAACCCATGGACCTCCCACCCACGTCTCATCGCCTCGATGGATTGGGTCAAGAGTGGCGAAGGCCTGCGTGCCATGCGTGATGTCCTACCTGCGCATGCCGGCCATCCGCGCAAGTTCGATCTATTGGTCGTGGACGAAGCGCATAACATCGCCCCTGCCGCCGGCGCACATTACGCACTCGAGAGTCAGCGCACGCGGTTCATCCGCGCGATCAGCCCGCACTTCCAGCACCGCCTGTTCCTGACCGCGACACCGCACAACGGCTACACCGAGTCGTTCACCTCGCTGCTGGAGTTGCTGGACGACCAGCGCTTCGCCCGGAACATCCTCCCTGACGAGAAGCAGTTGAGTCAGGTGATGATCCGTCGCCTCAAAAGCGATCTGGTCGACGCCAACGGCAAGCCGCTATATGCCCAGCGCAAACTGCAGGCGCTGGCGGTCCCGTACACGGATGAAGAACGGGAGATCCACCAGAGGCTGAACGATTACTGTGCCAGTCGCGAGAAAGACGCGGAGAAGACCGGCAACACATTCGGCACGTCGTTCGTTAATCAACTGCTCAAGAAGCGCCTGTTCTCGTCGCCCGCCGCGTTCGCGTCCACCCTCGAAAAACATATCGCCTCGCTGTCGAATGGCGCCAAGCCCAAAGCGCAGGACGCCATGGCCGAGCGCATCCTGCGCAAGGCCATCCTGAAAGTGAATGAGGACTACGCCAACGACCAGGAGGTCGAAAACGCCCAATCGGAGGCGGTCGAGGAGGCTTCGCGCCGAGCCCAACCGCTGACTCAGGAGCAGCAACGGATGCTGGCCGATCTGAGGCAATGGGCACAGCGGGCCAAGAACCAGACCGACTCCAAGGCCAGGGCCATCGTCGAATGGCTCTCGGCCAACCTGAAACCGGGCGGCCAGTGGAACGATCGCCGGGTGATCCTGTTCACCGAATACCGTACGACGCACCAGTGGATGCACGAGATCCTCGCCAGCCACGGCTTCGGCGGTGAACGTCTCGGCCTGCTCCACGGCGGCCTTACTCAGGATGAGCGGGAACCCATCAAGGCGGCCTTCCAGGCATCTCCCAAGGATTCACCCGTCCGCATCCTGCTCGCCACCGACGCGGCCTCCGAAGGTATCGACCTTCAGAATCACTGCAACTGTCTCATCCACCTTGAGATCCCCTACAACCCCAACGTAATGGAGCAGCGAAACGGGCGTATCGACCGTCACGGGCAACGATCGAAAGAGGTGCTGATCTGGCACCCTGTCGACGGGGGTGACAAAGGCCATGCATCGGTCGGCGGCCACGGCGAAGACATCCTGCGTGCGCTGCGCAAACTGGAGTCGATGCGCGCCGACATGGGCAGCGTCAATCCGGTCATCGCGCCCCAGATGTCCGGCCTCATCGAAGGCTCGCTGAAGGATCTGGACACCCGCCTGGCAGAGGCCAAGATCGCCAAGGCCAGGCGCTTCGTGCGCGCCGAACGTGAGTTGAAAGAACGCGTCGCTAAGCTCCACGAGCGGCTCCTCGCCACCCAGCAGGATTTTCACCTCACGCCCGATCACATCCAGATGGCGGTGAAGAATGGTCTCGCGCTCGCGGGCCGCCCCCCGTTGGAACCCGTCGCCCTCGCAGATGCACCCCAAGGCAGCGCATTCAGGATGCCACCCCTCTCGGGATCATGGGCGCGCTGTCTGGAGGGCCTGCGTCACCCGCATACCCAGCAGATACGCCCAATCACCTTCGACCACGCCGTGGCCAAGGGGCGAGACGATGTCGTGTTGGTCCACCTGAATCATCGACTGGTGCAGATGTGCCTGCGGCTGTTGCGCGCCGAGGTCTGGGCGCAGGACGACGTGAAGAAGCTCCATCGTGTCACCGTGCGCACATTGCCGGATGGCAGCATCGAGGGCCCGGCTGTGGTCGTCATCTCGCGGCTGGTCATCACCGGCGGCAACCACCATCGCCTTCACGAGGAACTGACCGTCTCGGGCGGCTATATGCGCGATCAGTCGTTCCGGCGCGAAGAGGGCGTCACGCGTGTCCAGCAGTGGCTGGACGAGGCGCAGCCCATCACGGCGAACGATTCGCTGTTCGATGCCCTTCGGGTGCGCTTCGATCGCGCCCAGCCCGCCATCCTGCAAGCGGTCGACGCCCGCTCGAAGGATCGACTCAAGTTTCTGGCCAACACTCTGCAGACCCGCAAGCAACAAGAGATGGATGACATCGGTGCCGTGCTCGACGAGTTGGAGAAGGCGATCCAGAGCGAGTTGAAGAAAGACCAACAGCCCGAGCAGCTTTCGCTCTTCACCGAGGACGAGCGCACTCAGCTCAGACGCGATACCGCCGCGCTGGAGGCACGCCTCGCGCGCATCCCGGCCGAGCGCATCCAGGAGGTCCAGGCCATCGAAACCCGCTATGCCAAGCTCGATGATCGCACCTTCCCTGTTGCCGTCGTCTTCTTGCTTCCCGAGTCAGCCATGCAAGGGGGTGCAGCATGAGCAATCACGGCCTGCACCACGACTGGCTGGCACTCATCGAGATCTCCGGCCCGTTCCTCGCCGTTCCCGTTCTCAAGGAGGCCTTTCCCCAAGGTCTGGAAGAACTCGACGGAACCAAGCGCAAATGGCTGCGTCAGGCCTACGAAGAATGGCGCGAGGCGCTAGAGACGGACGATCCGCAGTTTTCCGAATTGCACGCTGCGTGGATCGATGAGGTGCTGGCGCGCGGATTGGACCTCGATGAGGACGGCAAAAGCGACGTCCTGAAACGCGCCGACTGGTGTGCGGCCAACCTGAATGCTGCCCTGCCAGAGCACGGCGTTGCGTTGGCCCCGGACCTCGCCGTGATTGATGAGCAACGGGCCAACAAGCCCCTGATGCTCATCCACACCTACGGTCAGGACGTCGACCTCGATGCCACCCTGAAACTGGATGGATGGGCCGCCACCCCGGCCGACCGCATGGTTCAGTTGTGCCGCGCCACCGGTTGCCGACTCGGGCTGATAACCAATGGCGAGCGCTGGATGCTGGTCGACGCCCCGGTGGGTGCCGTCACTACCTTCGCCAGCTGGTACGCCCGCATCTGGAGCCAAGAGCCCATCACCCTGCAGGCGTTCGTGCATCTGCTGGGCATTCGTCGCTTCTTCGTCGATGAAGCCGAACAGCTGCCCGCGCTGTTCGACCGCTCCCTGAAGTATCAGGACGAGGTCACCGACGCCCTCGGTGAGCAGGTGCGGCGCGCCGTCGAAGTGCTGATCCAGGCGCTCGACAAGGCCGACCAGGACCGCGACCGCGAACTGCTGCGCGACGTGAAGGAGCCGGAACTCTACGAAGCTGCACTGACGCTGATGATGCGTCTCGTCTTCCTGCTCTCCGCCGAGGAGCGTGGCTTGCTCCTGCTGGGCGACGAGCGCTACGAGGCCAACTACGCGCTCTCGACGCTGCGCATGCAGTTGCGCAAGGAATCCGAGGAGATCCTCGAACGCCGTTGGGACGCCTGGTCGCGCCTGCTGGCCATCTTCCGCGCCGTGTTCGGCGGCATCGAACACGAGAACCTGCGCCTGCCCGCGCTAGGCGGCTCGCTGTTCGACCCGGATCGCTTCCCTTTCCTTGAGGGCCGCGCCAAGGGGTCCGACTGGCGTACCGACACGGCCAAACCGCTGCCGATAGACAACCGCACCGTGCTGCTGTTGCTTGAGGCCATCCAGCAGTTCCAGGGTCGAACCCTGTCCTACCGCGCACTGGACGTCGAACAGATCGGTTACGTCTATGAGGGCCTGCTGGAGCGCACCGTCAAACGCACCGACGAGGTCACGTTAGAACTCGACGGAACCAAGAATGCGAAGGCCCCCTGGGTCAAGTTGGCCGAGCTGGAATCCGCCCGCCTCGACGGCGCCGAACGCCTTGCCGAATTGCTCCAGGAGCGTTCCGGCAGTTCCGCCAGCCGTGTGCGCAACGATCTGGCTAAGCCAGTCGACGACACGCTTGCCGATCGCTTGCTCGCCGCCTGCCATGGGGACACCAACCTCCGTAATCGCATCAAGCCTTTTGCCCATCTTGTACGCACCGATCCATGGGGCTATCCGCTGGTCTATCCCGCCGGGGCCTTCATCGTCACCACCGGCTCCGACCGGCGCGAGACCGGCACCCACTACACCCCGAAATCGCTCACCGAGGCCATCGTCACCAAGGCGCTGACGCCGATCGCCTACGTGGGACCAGCAGACGGCACCCCGCGTGAGCAGTGGGTGCTGAAGTCGCCCGCCGAACTGCTGGAGCTGAAGATCTGCGACCCGGCCATGGGCTCCGGCGCCTTCCTGGTGCAGGCCTGCCGTTGGCTGGCCGATCGACTGGTTGAGGCCTGGTCACAGGCCGAAGGCAGCGGAAAGACGGTGAGTGTGGATGGCGAAGTGTTGGATGCGCCGGACACCAAGGAGCCACTGCCCCGCGACACCGAGGCTCGCACCGTGATCGCCCGCCGCCTGATCGCCGAGCGCTGCCTCTACGGCGTGGACCTGAATCCACTGGCGGTCGAACTCGCCAAGCTCTCCATCTGGTTGGTGACGCTGGCCAAGGGGCGTCCGTTCGGCTTCCTCGATCACAACCTGCGCTGCGGCGACAGTCTGCTCGGCATCCATCGTCTGGATCAACTCACCGAACTCTCAATGACGCCGACTGGTAAGGGGCAGCAACGCTTGTTCGGGCAGAACATTGAGCGGGCGGTTCACGAGGCTATTGAGTTGCGACAGCGACTGCGCGAGATGCCGATCCGAGACATCCGTGACGTCGAGGCCATGGCATGCTTGGATGCCGAAGCGCGGCGAAGGCTTGATGTCGCAGAACGACTGGCTGACGCCTTTATCGGTATCAGCTTCGCATCAGACTCCACTCGCAAGTTAGAGACACGCCTTTCGGCGCTTAGCGTCCAGGCCGATCGCATCACGCGCGGCGACGCGGAAATGCTGGAAGACGCGAAACGCCAAGCCGCTCAGGACCTGGCTGCAGACCTGCCCCCCGGCAAACCGCCGCGCCGCCTCATCCATTGGCCACTTGATTTCCCTGAAGTATTCCAGCGTGAAAGCGGGGGGTTCGATGCGTGGGTCAGCAATCCGCCTTTCATGGGGGGGCGCAAAATATCATCGAACTTGGGCGACACCTACGAGAAGGCACTCAAGAGGCTTTTACTCGACGGCGCCAAGGGTTCTGTGAACTTGGTTGCCTACTTTCTCGTCCGCTCACTCCGACTGCTTCGGAGTAGTGGCGTTGCCGGCTTCATTGCAACGGACTCGATTACAGAGAGCGATACTCGAACTCAGGCTCTGACGCGTGTTTTTGAGCAGACAACGACGTACTTTGCGCTCTCGTCTTTCCCTTGGCCAGGAACGGCTGGCGTCCACGTCTCCGTACTCGTGTTTAGCCTCCGAACATGGAATGGGACTGTGATGCTAGATGGGGAGCAAGTCGACTCAATTTCGACGATGCTCGAACCCGGCTCGGAACTCCCCTCTCCACATTCGCTCCCGTCAAACGTGGGCTTCTGCTCGGACGGCGTGAAGGTCCAGGGTATTGGCTTCGTCTTGAACGAGGCTGAAGCAGCTTCGATTCTCAAGAGTGAACCGGCGTCACGTGAAGTGATCACCAAGTACATAGTTGGTGACGACATAAACAACTGCCCTCGTCAAACTGGATCTCGTTGGGTCATCAATTTTTGGACGAGAGAAAGAAATGAAGCTGAAAAGTTCACGAGGGCGTGGGATATCGTAGATGAGCGAGTGCGGCCGTACCGGGAATCACTCACGCGTCAAGTCCACGAAAGCTGCTTCTGGAAGTTCTGGGATCGTAGAGAAGCATTCCATGAACGAATTCGTCAGCATGGGAAGGCGCTTATGGCTTCGAAGCTGTCCAAGCACTTCTGCCTGACGTTCGGAGACCCGCGAAGCATCTACTCCGAAAAGGTCAAGTTATTTGACTTCGCAACCTACAGCGCTTTCGCCGTTCTTCAATCCGTCGCACACACCGAGTGGGCACTGTTGTGGGGTTCGACGACGGGCGAGACGCCTGCATATGTTGGAGCGAGCTGCTTTGACACGTTCTCCTTCCCACCAAATCTTTTGATGGACGGAAATCTCTCTCACGACGCGATTGATCCGATCCTTGAGGCTGTTGGGAAAGCGTATTTTGATCACCGCGCCACCACCTGCGAATCGCGTCAAGAGGGGTTTACTGCCATCTACAACTTGGTCCACTCGTCGGACGAGACATCAGAAGACGTTGTTCGGTTCCGGCAGTTAATCGGAGAACTTGATCGCGCTGTTATTGATAGCTATGGGTGGCAGGACATTGAACTGAACCATGCGTTCTTCGAGACGAAGCGTGGAATGCGGTATGGGGTGGATGGGCCGTCTCGGTTGGAAATTCTCAGGAGACTGACAGTACTCAATCGTGAGCGCTTCGAAGCGGCGGCGAGCAGCAGCAGACCGTCCACAGTCACGAAGTCCAAGCGCGGACGCCGACCAAAGGCTGCCTCTTCCGTCATCCACGACGGGCTGTTCGATGAGGGAGCGCTATGAGCGACAAATACAGAATGACGGTCGACCTGAACGTGCTAGACCACCTCGGAATCAACCTCTACAGCAACATCGCCGCCGTGCTGACTGAGGCCGTCGCGAACGCCTGGGATGCCGACGCCGAGACTGTCGACATCAAGATCGATCCGGACGGCAACTGGATCAAGATCACCGATGACGGCATCGGTATGTCGGTCGACGACATGAACGGCAAGTACCTGCGGGTCGGTTATCGGCGGCGAGATGAAGATGTCGAGCATGGCAAGACGACTGCCAAGGGCCGACCGGTGATGGGCCGCAAAGGGCTCGGCAAACTCTCGCTATTCTCGATCGCCAACGTCATAGAGGTCGAGTCGGCCAGGGATGGCGCAGCACATGGCCTTCGCATGACCGTGGATGGAATCCACGAATCCGTTCAGAAGAGGGAACCCTTCTACAGCCCCGAATCACTGCCCTCCGATCGAATCACTGCAACCAAGGGCACCCGCATCGTCCTGCGCGACATCAAGCGGCAGCGTCTCGGCCGTGGAGCGCTGGCCTTGCGCAAGCGCCTGGCTCGCCGGTTTTCCGTGATCGGTGAGGCCCATGGATTCAAGATCGATCTCGATGGTCAGCCCATCACTCCCTCAGACCGTGGTGACCTGCCGATGGTGCAGTTCCTCTGGCAGTTCGGCGATGACGCGCTCGACCTGACTCCCGCCAGTCAGCTCCTGGAGCACGAATCGCTGCCCAACCGGTTCGATGGCTGGGACACAGGGTGGAAGGTCAGCGGCTGGATCGGCACAGCGAGGTTCCCCAAACAACTGGACAGTGAGGATGCCGGCAACCTGAATGGCATCGTCGTGTTCGCCCGTGGCCGACTGTTTCACGAGAACATCCTCGACAAACTGAATGACGGGAGGCTCTACACGAAGTACCTCACCGGGCAGATCGAGGCGGATTTCCTCGATGCCGACGATGCGCCAGACATCGCGACCAGCGATCGGCAGCGCGTGCAGGAGGATGATCCCCGATACGGGCAGCTCATTGCCTTTCTGAAATCGCGCCTGACGCAGGTCGAGAAACGCTGGACGGAATGGCGCAAGAAGCACGAGGTCGAAAAGGCGAAGGAAACCTCGCCCGCTCTTGCCGAGTGGCTCGACACGCTACCCGAGGGGTACAAGAAAAGTGCGGAGACGCTGATCGCCAAGCTCAGTGCGCTGCCGGTCGATGAGGAAGAGGATCGTAAGCTCATGTATCGGCACGGCATCCTGGCATTCGAGCGCATGAAGCTGCGCGGCTCGACCGAGGAGTTCGTGACGAGCATCGAGAGTGCCGACAGGCTGCTGGCCGTGCTCGCCGACAGAGACTCACTGGAGGCATCCCTCTACCGGGACATCGTCAAATCCCGTCTGGATGCGATCCGAGATTTTCAGACCATCATTGATGAGGACGCAAAAGAACGCGTGCTCCAGAAGTACCTGTTCGATCATCTCTGGTTGCTGGACCCGGCTTGGGAGCGCGCCACGGGCAGTCCGATCATGGAATCGCGCCTCACGACGGAAGGCGTGCTCATCGAAGACATGACCGAGAAAGAGCGTTTGGGTCGCGTGGATATCGCCTACCGCACCAATGCGGGCAAGCACGTCATCGTCGAGCTGAAGAAGGTCGGTCGCAAGATGGGATTACTAGAGCTGGTCGAGCAAGGCCAGACCTATGTCGACAAGCTCACGAAGATTCTGCGGGAGCAGAACCAGACCAGCCCCGACATCGAGGTGATCTTCGTTCTGGGCAAGACCGTCGACGAAGAGGCATCGAACCCGGACCGCCTCAAGTCATCGATGACGTCGATCTCGCCAGGCAGCCGCATCGTCCATTACGACACTTTGATTCGGGGCGCTCAAGAGGCGTATTCAGCGTACATCGAAAAGAGCAAGTCACTCGACAAGCTCGAAAAAATCGTGGACAGGATTTAGCAGTGTGACCGAATCGACCAAGTTCAAATTCCCAGGTAGGGGCTTTCACTGCGTTGCCGACAAGGTCGCAGAAGCCGACTACTTTCTTGGCCGAATGAAAGGAACCTCTGCTGAGATAGAGGAGATGCGCTTTCTATTCAGCGCATTTGTATCAGCGGCACGCAGTGTCACGTTCTCTCTCCAGGCAGTAATGTCGGGATACCCTGATTTCGACTCGTGGTATCAACCACGTCAAAAGCGCCTGAAGGAAAGCAGGTTGGCACGGTTCTTTGTCGACCTTCGCAATCACCTCCAGAAGGTCGGCGGCGCCCCATTTTTTCATTCTGGCTGGAGTCGAAATGGGAAATTCGAATGGTTCACTGAATTCACCCCGACGCCAGACTTCGAAGAAGTTCCTTCGGGGGATGTCATAACTCTTTCGGAAGCCTATTTCCGACTCTTGCTTGAGATATTGCAGGAATGCTACGCGGACTATTGGGCCTACATCGACCCGCGGGCGATATTTACAGTCGAGGGACTGAGAATACTGGGATGGACCGTTGAGGATGTTGAGGAAGCAGTCGGATTTCCCAGAGGTTGGACCGACATTCCTTGGCCGGAAGAACAAAAAGTTAGCGCACGATTGCACGTTTTGAGTAGATACGGTGGCGACGAGCTCATGGATGCATTTTTCAAGAAGTACAGCATTGGCTCAAGATGCGAGCCCACGGAGCAATTATGACGAATGCCTGGATCGCCATTGATCATGGCCTCACTACCGATCATAGGCTGGCACCATACACGCTGGCTCTGAAGGGCGAACGCTCCTTGTATCAAGCCATCGCAGACGACGACTGGGTTCTGGTGCTCAACGCTGCGGGGGACATTACACGTGTAGGGCGTGTGCTGCGGGTTCGTTCTGATCTCGATACCACCACACTCTATTTCGACCGGGTGCTTGCGGTCAGTGAGTCAGTCTCCATCGCCGTCACTTCGCTCATCCCGCCTGCCTCGGGAAGCGTCGGTCGCGTCCAATGGACGGATTTCGTCGACGCACTGCCCAAGGCGCTGCACAAGACCATCGCCGAGGTGCCGACGGTAGGCTCTGACGCCCGCTCCCCCCAATACCAGCAAGAACTTGCCTACATCCGCGAACTACTGCAACTGGCGGTGATGGACGATCTGCTCGGCCCTGCTGGCGGCCCTCACGAACGCATCGTCGATATGGGCGTGCGCGATCGCTACCTGGTCGGCAAGCTCGCCCCGCGTGAGGCGGCACAGGGTGGCATCGAGGGGCTTGAAGGGCCTCTGGCGAATGACGAGGTCGAGGAGCCCACCGACCCCAAGGCGCCCGGTCAGCATGAACCCGGTGCGGAATTCGGCACGGCGACTGGCCGAGTCGAGCCCGAATCGGATGCAGCCGATGAGATCGACGCTGCCAGCAATCAGTCGCTGGTGCCGAGCAGTCTGGGCATGACCTTTTGTGTGGATGGGGATGCCGAACGGATCGAGATCGAGGTGCGCTGGGGTCGCTATGAGCGCAGTGACGAGCACGAAATCTTTCGCACCCGCAAGAACAAAGAAACCGGTGCCGAGGAGCAGACCAAGGCCAAAGTCTGGCAACGCATCCCCTGCGGCGGCAAGCTGGTGCTGCCGCTCAGCGAAGGCGTGATCCCTCATCAGGCGCCGGACAAGGCCTATCCCGAAGTGCGGGTGCAGGGCTCCGTGCGTGCCAAGAACGCGAATGGCGACCGCTTAGTGACGCTGTTCCTGGTCAACGCACAGGAGGAACCCGACACCAATCGTGATTCCGCCTGGGTTTTCCAGCCGGAGCTGATCGTGCGCTCGGAAGCGGAAGCCCCCAAGCGCGCTATTTTCCGGCGCCGCCCCGTGCTGGATGCGGATGGCATGGACCCGGAGCGTGAATCGCTGGAGATGATCTACCGTAACCGGGTGGAGTTCGCGGTCGGTCATGGCGTTGCCGTCCATGCCGAAACAGCAGATGACGTGACGCTGGCCACCGAGGTGCGTACCACAGTCATGCCGCAGTACGAGGTGCAGGTCACCGAGACACCGGGGCTGGACCCCGCCGACCGGCCGGCGATGAAGGAGATGGTAAGCAGTGGTCTGCTGGACATGCAGCGCCTCGCCACTTTGGATATCGATCCGCTGGTCGATGCCCTGAATCTGCTGACCAAGGATTACTCCGCGTGGATTAATGAGCAGCGTGCTCGGGTCGGCGTCGACGTGCTTGGCTACGACGCGCAGTCGCAACAGGCAATGGATCGATGCCACGAGATCCACACTCGCCTGCAGCAGGGTATCGATACGCTGAAGAGCGACGCGAATGCCCTGGCGGCTTTCCGTTTCGCCAACCAGGCAATGGCCACGCAGCGCGTGCGCAGCCAATACGCCCTCGAAATCCGGCGCGGCAAGGATGTCACCGTCGAGCAGTTCGATGTGCTGAAGAACCGCAGCTGGCGCCCGTTCCAATTGGCTTTCCTGCTGCTGTCGATCCCATCGCTGGCCGACCCCACGCACCCTGACCGCGTGCAACCGGTCGAGGCCTATGCCGACCTGTTGTGGTTCCCCACCGGCGGCGGCAAGACCGAGGCCTACTTGGGTGTGGCCGCCTTCACCATGGCCATTCGGCGCATGCAGGGCAACCTGGGCGGGTACGACGGCTCGCGTGGTCTGGCCGTGATCATGCGTTACACCCTGCGCCTGCTTACGCTGCAACAGTTCCAACGTGCCACCGCGCTGATATGTGCGATGGAAGTGCTGCGACGCGAGGCGCTGGCCAAGGGCGACGAGTCACTCGGCACCGAGCCCTTCACCATCGGCCTGTGGGTGGGCAACAAGGTGACGCCGGGCACGACCGAGGACAGCCATCGTGCCATCGAGGACATCCGCAACCCCGGCAAGTACAACGCCGGGGCGGCGTCTCCCGCTCAACTGACCAGTTGCCCCTGGTGTGGCTCGGAAGTCACCCCTGGGCGCGACGTCGAGGTCGACAAGGGGCGTGGGCGCACCTTCGTCTACTGTGGCGACAAGAGGGGCCGTTGCGACTTCTCGAAGGGCAAGTCCAGCAAGCTCCCTCACGCGGGCATTCCGGTGCTGGTCGTAGACGAGGAGATCTACCACCGCCCCCCGACCATGATGATCGCCACGGTGGACAAGTTCGCCATGATGGCGTGGCGGGGCCAGGTGCGCACGCTATTCGGTCGGGTGGGCCAGGAATGCGAGCGGCACGGCCTGCTATGGCAGGGGGCGGACTGCAATGGCAATCACCAGGCCGGAAAGGGGCTCGGTGCCACCAAGGTCAAGAACATCAGCCCGATCCGGCCGCCGGACCTGATCATTCAGGATGAGTTCCACCTGATCAGCGGGCCGCTTGGCACCATGGTCGGCTTGTACGAGACGGCCGTGGATGAGCTTTGCGGCTGGAAACTTGGCGAGCATACGGTCAAGCCGAAGATCATCGCGTCGACCGCCACGGTGCGAAAGGCCCGCGAGCAGGTGAACAACGTCTTCATGCGGCGCGTGTCGGTGTTCCCCCCGCATGGGCTGGACGTAGAGGACAACTACTTTTCAGTCCAGCGATCGATCGAGGACAAGCCGGGTCGGCGGTACCTCGGGGTCTGCTCCCCGGGGAGTTCGCGACCTGCGATGTTGATTCGGGTCTACACGGCCTTCCTGACCGCCGCGCAAGAGTTGTTCGATCGCTTCGGCGAGCCAGCAGACCCGTACATGACCATGGTCGGCTACTTCAACTCGCTGCGTGAGCTGGGCGGAATGAAGCGCTTGGCCGAGGACGACGTGCAGACGCGTTCCTACCGGGTGCAGATGAGCATGGTCGAGCGGCCAGCACTGGCACAACGCAGCGTCAGCAACATTCGCGAGTTGACGTCTCGAGTCTCCAGCCAGGACATCCCGAAGTACCTCGATCAGTTGGAGGTGAAGTTCAAGTCCGAGTTCGACGTTGCCGCCGGCAAGTACGTGACCAAGTGGCAAGAGGGCGACACCCGGGCAATCGACGTAGTGTTGGCGACCAACATGCTGTCGGTTGGTGTCGACGTCAATCGACTGGGGCTGATGGCAGTCAATGGCCAACCCAAGGGCACGGCCGAGTACATCCAGGCCACCAGTCGTGTGGGCCGTTCCTTCCCCGGCTTGGTGTGCACCGTGCTCACGTGGGCGCGACCACGCGATCTCTCGCACTACGAGACCTTCGAGCACTACCACGCCACCTTCTACAAGCACGTCGAAGCGCAATCGGTAACGCCTTTCTCGCCGCGCGCGATGGATCGTGGGCTGACCGGCTCGTTGCTCAGCCTGATGCGCCTCGATAACGATGCGTTCAGCCCCAACGAGGGTGCAGGCAAGTTGGACAAATCTGACCAGACCGAGATCACCGATGCTATCGATGTGCTGGTCAAGCGCGCCTGGAACGTCAGCGAGCTGTCCAGTACCAAGAGCCTGGCCAAACAGGAACTCAAGGAGCGCGCAGACGAGTGGGCTAAGGAAGTGGGCAAAGGCGGCCGTATCCTGGCCTATGAGAAGCGCGGTCCGGAGAAGGACAAGACCGTTGCATTGCTCAGGTCACCGGGCATCCAAGCCTGGGACAACTGGACCGTGCCCATGTCGATGCGTGAGGTGGAGCCTGGCGTGCGCTTGATCATGAACACCAGCCACATCACGGACGACCACGATTGGAAGCCTCGTCCCGCGACGAAGGATGAGGATTGAACATGATCATCAATGACAAAACCCCAGTCGGAGAAGTGCGACCCAGCCAGCTGCTCTGGACCTACGGCCCCGGGGCGTTGATCGATCTGCCGAGCTTGTCCGTGGTGACGCTCGGCATCGACCGTTGGGAAAAGGACCGTTGCCAGCCGATCCAGGAAGCCAGGCTGCTGGCCGCCGTCCGGAAGGTACTGGGAGCACAGGTCGAGAACCTGCGGATGCCGCCATTCCAAAAAAGCGAGCTCGTCGACGTCTGGTCGGCAGAGGCGAACATCGGCGTTCCCGTCCGGCCATTCCCGCGCTGGATGCGCTGCGTGAAATGCGGCCTGCTATCCCCCTTCGATGCCGGACTGTTCGAGATCAAGGAGAACCGTTTTAGGCCCGAGCGAACTCGGTTCGTCCACAAGGGCTGCCGAGGTTCAAAGGGCGATCAACCCGCGAAGGATGCCGATGCGGTGCCGGCGCGCTTCCTGCTAGCCTGCCGCGATGGTCACCTCGACGACTTCCCTTGGCACTATTTCGTCCACGGTGGCAACAGTTCATGCAAGGGCACGCTGCGCTTCTTCGAGAGCGGCGCCTCGCTGCAAACCGAAAACCTGTGGGTGAAGTGTGATGCGTGTGGGGCATCGAGAAGCATGGCCCACGCCTTCGGCAAGGCGGGGAAAGAGAATCTACCCGCCTGCCGTGGACGCCACCCGCACCTTGATCACTTCGACCATGAATGCGACGAGGAGGCGCGTGCCGTTTTGCTGGGCGCCACGAATAGCTGGTTCCCGATCACACTCTCGGCGCTCGCGATTCCCCAGAGCAAGGACCCGCTCAGTCAGCTGGTTCAAGATGGCTGGGAGTTCTTCGAAGAGCTGGAATCCGAAGCCGAAGTGTCGTTGACGGTGAAGACCTTGAAGAAGACCGGCGCGCTGCCAGGGATCGACAAATATCCCGCGGCGTCGATCTGGTCAGCCATCGAGGTGCACCGCACCGGTTGCGGACAGGAGGTCGTGGGTGAGGCCGATATCAAGGGTCCAGAGTGGGACGTGCTTACGGAGGCCGATCCGCCTACAGACTACCCACACTTCATGAGCAAGAAGGTCGGCACGCCGCCGGCCTTTGCAAAGCACATCAGCAGAGTGTTGCTCCTGGAGCGACTGCGCGAGGTCAATGCCTTGCTGGGCTTCACTCGGGTGGAGGCGCCCGAAGAAACGGGTGACCCGAACGAGCGGCCGCAGATGGCCAACCTCTCGCGAAGCAAGCCGGATTGGGTTCCCGCGAACCAAGTCCATGGCGAGGGCATCTTCATCCAGTTCGACGAACAGGCGCTCGTGGTGTGGGAGGCGCTACCGGCGGTGAATAAGGTCGATCAGATGCTCCGAGGTGGCCACAGGGGGTGGCGCAACGCACGTCATCTCGACCCGGATGAGGGCTACCCCGGAATTCGCTACGCCATGCTTCATACGCTCTCACACCTGCTGATCCGTGAGCTGGCGCTGGAGTGCGGCTACAACGCCGCGAGTATCCGCGAACGGATCTATGCCGACACTTCAGGCGATAGTCCGCAGGCCGGCATCCTCATCTACACCGCAGCAGCGGACTCTGACGGAACACTGGGCGGCCTCGTCGATCTCGGCAAACCGGAGAACCTCGGGCGGCTGCTGGAACAGGCCTTGAACCGCTCGAAGATCTGCTCATCCGACCCGCTTTGCTCCGAGCACGATCCCGAGAAAGATCGCTCACTTCATGCTGCGGCTTGCCACGCTTGTAGCCTTGTGGCCGAGACGTCCTGCGAACGTGGCAATCGTTACTTGGATCGGTCATTGCTGGTTCCGACCCTGGAACGCATCGACGCGGCTTTCTTCAAGGGCATGTGACATGGAGAGGCTCTTGGACGCCGTCGCAGCCGTGGTCTGTCTGGTCTCTCCAGAGAAGGTCCAGGCCATAGCCAGCCGGACTCGTCGGACCGATGCCAGCAAAGCAGCCGGTGCGCTGTCGGGTGTGGTCAGCACCCCCGTTGCTGCTGAGGTTGTGGATCAGCTCATCGATGCTTGGCGAGCCAGTGAGGTCAGCGCCGATGAGCTTGCATCGATGCTGCTCGCCGCCGGCCATGTTTCCACCAAGGCTACGAATCAACAATCCACCGAACTCGTGTGGACGGGACCGACGACACCCTTCGTCTCGGCTCGACGAACCGAGCAGGCGCTACTGCAGGTCATCAACGCCGCTGAACATACGCTATTCATCACCAGCTTCGTCGCCTATGACGTCTCCACCATCGTCAAGGCTTTGAGCGCCGCGAGCAATCGGGGTGTGACCATCTCGATGCTGCTGGAGTCGTCTCAGGACCACGGCGGCAACATCACCTTCGACGCGATAGGCAAGATGAGAGCATTGGTACCCTCCGCCCAGATCTACGCTTGGTGCGACAAAGCCGACGCATTCTCCGATGGGCGCGTTCATGCCAAAGTCGCGGTAGCCGACGGTAGGGTGTGTTTCATCACCAGTGCAAACTTGACCGGATATGCGATGGAAAAGAATATGGAGGCTGGAGTACTCATTTCGGGAGGTCACGTTCCTCGACTGCTGCACGAACATCTCCGCTCTCTGGTCGACACCAAGGTGGTCTCGCCGGTATGAAACCGGCGCAAATCTGTTCCGGAAGCCCGAATCGCACTTGGTAGGCGAGGACGAACGGTTGAGCATGCTCAAGCGGCAACCAAGCCAGCTAGAAACCGCTTTCCACAAAACCTTGCCAGCCGCATCGGCGCTCTTTACTTGAATCAAGGGGAGTTCGCAGTGGCCAGCAATACCTCGATTGCGTATCTTCAATTGTGGCGGGTGTGGGTTTCCTCCCCACAAAGGCTGACGAGACTCAAAGACACGGGCATACGATGCGCTGAACGACTTACCCTTTGCCGAAAGGGCAGCTACACAAAGGCCCAATGGGTCTGAAAGGAAGAGGTTTGTAATGGCAAAGGCCCTACCCGAAAGGGCCGCCGCGCTGGAAGAGGCGCGCGGCGCTGAAAGGGTTACTCAAACGGCAGTGCGTCCGCCGCTGCAAAACCCACCCCAAACAGGAATCACGTTTTACATGGTGTGACCCGGCCGGCGTTGGCACAGTGCCGGCATATGAACACGCTATCTGCCTATCCTCTCTCCATCTCACGAATTCACCAAGCTGGGCTTGGCCCCTGGATCGAGCCCTGCCGGGTTATCCTCGAACACCTCAGTGGCCTGGAAAGGGTGATCGAGAGCCCGGACGATCTCCCATCGGTCGCCGTTCTCTGCGCATTACGCACCGCCATGGCGGCGCCGCTGCCGCGCCAGGCGGCCATCCTGCGCCACCAGCTCTGTCGGCTGTCCCTGTTCGAGTATCGGGCGGCCGCCGCCCGTGAGATGTGGCATCCCCTCGCGGAACCCCTTGAGCATTTTCTTCGACGGCACGGCAACGCGGTGCAGTTCTGGCGTGAGTGGGCACCCTGGCCCCGGCCCGAAGAGGTCTCGGAATGGCTGGACCGATGGGTGCGCTGCTGAACCTCTGGGGCCGAAAACGCCCACCGGCACCGCCGGTGGAGGGGGCGCTGCCGGTGCTGGACTCCGCTACCCTGCTCCATCCGCACCGCTCGCAACTGGCGGCCATCCGCCAGCTGGTCGGGGTGCCGCGCGCTCACTGGGAGGCGTTCTACGCCACGGTCTTCGAGGCCTATGCGGGCTTCGTGCAACAGCTGCCGGCCTCGGAGGCCCATCATCATGCCGGTCCCGGTGGCATGCTGGCCCATGGACTGGAGGTGGTGCGTGAGGCCCTGAAGCTGCGCCGCGGCCGATTGCTGCCCTCTGGTGCCGCCGCTGAGGAGCTGGCGACGCGGCAGGACCTCTGGACCTATGCCACGGCCACGGCCGCCCTGCTCCACGACATCGGTAAGCCGGTGACGGACCAGCGGGTGCGCTTGTATGACAGGCAGGGGCGGGAACTCGGCTGGTGGGACCCTTGGGCCGGCCCACTATCCCTCGACGGGAATTGGTACCGGGTAGTGTTCGTACGGGAACGCCGCCACCGCTTCCACGAGCAGGTGCCGCCCCTGCTGGTCCGATTCATTCTGCCCCAGCGGGGTCTTAGCTGGCTGGCTTCCGATGCGGAGGTCTTCGCGGCCTGGGTGGCCGCAATCAGCGGAGATGCCGATCAGGCGGGTGTCCTCGGTGAGCTGGTACACCAGGCGGACGGGCTGTCGGTGGCAAGTGATCTCGTGGGCGCACCGACCAGGATACCGACGGCCCGGCGCAAACCCCTTTCGGCACGATTGCTCACCGGCCTGCGCTACCTGTTGGACCAGGACGCGCTGCCGCTGAACCGCCCCGGCGCCGCCGGCTGGCGGCTCGATGACGATCTGTGGCTGGTCAGCAAGCGGGTGTTGGACAGCCTGCGCGAGCACCTGAACCAGGAGGGTCAGGAGGGTGTACCCACGCGCAACGACCGGCTCATGGACGAGTTGCAACAGCATGGCCTGCTGACACCCACCGGCGACCGGGCCGTTTGGACCGTGCAGGTAACCACCGGCGACTGGTCGCAACACCTCACCGTGCTGCGCTTTCCCGTGCAGACCCTCTGGCCGGATCCGGACGCCCGGCCGCCGGTGTTCGAGGGGACGGTGACGCCCGTTGTCGACAAGCCGGGGCGCACGGTGCAGGAGGAGCGCCAGGACTCATCGGAGCAGGCCACGCCGCAAGACCAACGTATGGAGACCACCAACGAACGCGATCCCTATACAGAAGGTGTCGGCGACAGTCCGGTGATCGCCGCGGATTCGCCATCGCCGGCGCCCGGGCATGCGCCGCCCATGGCTGCCGGGGGTGACCCTATTTCCTGGTCGCAGGAAACCGATACGCTGGCGGACGATGACGATCCCGGCCGGCGCTTTCTGGTCTGGCTCAGGGAGGGCCTCGCGTCCGGCACACTCGCCATCAACACGGTGCATGCCCGCATCCATACGGTTCCCGAAGGCCTCCTGCTGGTGAGCCCCGGCATCTTCAAGGACTTCGATCGCGAGAACTGGAGCCTGGCGCAGAAGCGGTTCCAGAAGCTCAAGCTGCATCAGCGCACCCCGCAGGCCACCAACATCTGGGTCTATCTGATCAAGGGCGAGCGCAAGCAGAGCCGCATCAACGGCATCCTGATCCCGGAGCCGCAGCAGGCCCTCGGCCTGCGGCTGCCGCCGCCCAACCCCCACCTGTCGCGCAAGGAGTGAGCCGGTGGGACCGACCTTCGACAACCGGCTGCGCCCCGTCATCGAGTTCATCCCGGCCACCGTGCTCCTCGGCCTGGCCGGGGTACTGCTCCACGACCCCGTGCCGTTCTTTCCGCTGCTGCCGGGCCTGGCCCGGATCGCCGCGGCGGGGCTCGGGGCGCTGGGCCTGCTGCGCCTGTGGCAGGGCTGCGTGATCATCCGCTACCGGCGGCAACTGCGCCGCCTGCCGCGCTACGTGCTGAACGGGCAACGCATCCCCCTCTCGCGCCACAAGCTGTTCCTCGGCCGGGGTTTCGCCTGGGACCAGCGCCACAGCCAGCGGCTGGTGGAGGCGCGCTCGCCCCAGGCCCGGCGCTGGCTGGAACCGGGGGTGTTCTACCGGGCCGCCCGGGCGTTCGAGCTGCGCTTCGAGCACTCTTTGTTGCTCGGCTGGGTGACCCGGCTCACCCGCTTGGACTCCGGGTGGAATCCGCTGCGCCCCCTGCCGCCCCTGGGCGGCGATCCGGCCCTGCACGGCGTTGGCCTGGAGGACGAGCGCCCGATTTGGATGGACCTCGCCGATCGGGTTGGCCACACCCTGGTGCTGGGCACCACCCGGGTGGGCAAGACCCGCCTGGGGGAACTGCTGGTGAGCCAGGACATCCGCCGCGGCGAGACGGTGATCGTCTTCGACCCCAAGGGCGACATCGATCTGTTGCGGCGCATGTTCGCCGAGGCCCGACGTGCCGGGCGGCTGGATGAGTTTCACATCTTCCATCTGGGGTTCCCGGAACTTTCGGAGCGCTACAACCCGGTGGGCGAGTTCGGCCGCATCACCGAGGTGGCCACCCGCATCGCCTCGCAGCTCCCCTCCCAGGGCAACTCGGCGGCCTTCCGCGAGTTCGCCTGGCGCTTCACCAACATCGTCGCCCGGGCGCTGGTGGGGCTGGGCCGCAAGCCGGACTACGCCGCCATCGCCCGCTACGTCACCAACATCGAGCCGCTGCTGGTGGACTACTACCACCTGTGGCTTGAGAGCGAACTGCCCGGCGAGTGGCGAGCCGGGGTGCAGACCATCGAGGCCAACATCGACGACAAGAAGCTGCCCTTTGCGCTGCGCGGCCGGGACCCGCACGGGGTGGCGCTGGTGAAGTTCGCCAAGGAGCGCAACCTCTACGATCCCGTCGCCGACGGCCTGCGCTCGGCCTTCGAGTACGACAAGACCTATTTCGACAAGCTCACCGCGAGCCTGCTGCCGCTGCTGGAGAAGCTGACCAGCGGCAAGAGCGGCGAGCTGCTGGCACCCGACTACGCCGACACCCGCGATCCCCGTCCCATCCTCGACTGGATGCGGGTGATCCGCCAGCAGGGCATCGTCTATGTGGGCCTGGATGCACTGTCGGACGCCGAGGTCGCCGGGGCGGTGGGCAACTCCATGTTCGCGGACCTGACCTCCATCGCCGGCCAGCTCTACAAGCACGGCGACACCCTGGGCCTGCCCGAGGTGGCCGGGCACCGCCAGGGACGGATCGCCATCCACGCCGACGAATTCAACGAGCTGATCGGCGACGAGTTCATTCCGTTGCTCAACAAGGCGGGCGGCGCCGGGGTCCAGGTCACCGCCTACACCCAGACCGCCTCGGACATCGAGGCCGGGATCGGCGACCGCGCCAAGGCGGGCCAGGTGAGCGGCAACCTCAATACGCTCATCATGCTGCGGGTGAAGAACGAGGAGACCGCCGCCCTCCTCACCGACCAGCTGCCCAAGGTGCGGGTCTACACCAAGGTGGCCGAGTCGCGCACCACCGACAACAACGATCCGGACACGCCGGTGGACTTCGTTGCGCAGAACGCCGACCGGCTGACCGAGGTGGAGACCGAGATGCTCACCCCGGCTGACCTGGTGCAACTGCCCAAGGGACAGGCCTTCGGGCTGCTCGACGGGGGGCGGCTCTACAAGCTGCGGCTGCCGCTGGCCGGGGACGATCCCCTGCTGCCGCGGGACATGGACGAGATCGGGGCCTGGGTGGAGCGTTGCCGTGGGGAGCAACCATGAACGGCCGGCGGCTGACCGGGGTGCTCTGGACGCTGAAGTGGTTCTTCATCGTCTGCCTGCTGGTGCTGTGCGTGGACATGCTCTACGTGCTCTGGCCCTATCCGGGCGAGGCGCGGGGCGTGGCCGCATTCAAGGCCAACCTCACGGCCGAGGCGGAGCTGATCGGCCGGCTGGCCGATGAGCGCTCCTGGGCGATCATCCTCGCCCTGGCCGACGGCATCTACGAAGTGGTCTTCGTCTGGACCGGGATGGACGAATTCATGCGCCGCGCGGTGGACCCGACGCCGCTCTCGCCCCTCAACGAGACCATGCGCCGCTTTGTTCTGGGCAACTGGGTCTTCCTGGAGACGGCCGCCACCGGCCTGCAGCTCTTCGCCCTGCGCCTGGGCGTGCTGCTCCTCACCCTGCCGATCTTCCTCGTCACCGCCATCGCCGCGGCCGCCGACGGCATCATCACCTGGTACCTGCGCCGCACCGGCGCCGGCCGCGAGTCCGGCTTCATCTACCACCGCACCAAGCGCGGCCTGGCGCTGTCGATACTGGCCCTGTGGCTGGTCTACCTGGTACCGCCCGTGCCGCTGGACCCGCGCTGGGTGACCCCGCCGTTCGTGCTCGTCTTCGGCATCGCCGTACGGGTGAGCGTGGCGTACTTCAAGAAGTATCTGTAATCACCGCCGCTCATCGACACACACCGGCGCGCTTTCAATGACGAAAGCCCACACCTGTCTGCCCGCTTTCCCAGGTTTTTCTCGCACGACCCACCGTTAGTATGAACTGCGTATCAAAGCACGGTGGAGCACGTGAACTCATGAGGCAACCGACAATCGCACACCAACCCCCACTTTGGGCATTCATCGCGTATGCCTGAGCATCACACCATCCGAATCGAAAGAAAGCCGGCGGTGTTAAATCGAACCGGGATGAGCCACGCGACCCTCTATCGTCGAATCAGTGAAGGCTTGTTCCCTCCCGGGGTTTCCCTTGGCAATCGTTCTGTCGGGTGGCTGGCCCATGAAGTGGATACGATGTTAAATGCATTCGCCTCGGGAAAAACAATAGAGGAACTTCAAGCCGTGGTAAAAATTCTCATTGAGAAGCGGCAGACCCTGGCCAATTGATTGAGCGATTCCCCCCTTCCAATTAGCTGCTGGAGTTAACTTGGGACAATAACCTCCATTCATCGCCTATAACCCGCTTCGGCCACATTTGTTTCTCATAATTAATAAATATACTGCGCATTACCCACCACGCAACATATATTTCTTATTTTTAAGTAACTATTGACTTATTGCCCAGCATCGACCTATAGTTTCTTTTATTGGAGAAACTTTATGGCCAGAAAAATTACGCCCTTACCCCTACCCGCCTCCCCAGTCGTCGACTCGGTTGAGGCGTTTGGCGCGTTTGTACGGAGCCTGCGCACGCAACAACAACTGCGCATCGATGATGCCGCTGCACTGTGCGGAGTTTCGGTTCAGCTGCTCTCGGATCTTGAAAATGGCAACCGTTCCGTCGGCCTGGACAAGGCCCTGGCGGTTGCACGGCAACTGGGGCTCACCCTGCTGGCGGTACCAAAATCGGCGCAACCCCAGGCAATTGCCGCCATCAAGAGTCAGTCATTATGACAACCCACAGCCTTTCGGCCTGGATTGGTGAACAACAGGTTGGCACCCTGAGCTATCACGACGATACCGGGCGCTTCTCGTTTGAATACGAACAGACCTGGATGACGAATAGCGGCGCTTATCCAATCTCCCCCGCCCTCCCGTTTCGGCGTCCGGACAACCAAACCGATGAACTGCACTCGGTCAACGTACGCCGCTTCTTTGAGAATCTGCTGCCCGAGGGCAAAGCCCTGGAGGATGCGGCTGCAGCGCACACGGTCTCAAAAGGCAACCTGTTTGGTCTGCTGCGCTGGCTGGGTCAGGAGAGTACAGGTGCGCTTGCCCTGTTGCCTGAAGGCACCCTGCCGGCCCGGCTTGAACCGATCGTGCGTGAAGTCGCCTTTGAAGAGCTCTCCGAGCGCATCCATGACCGGGCCAATCGTCCCTTCAATGTATGGGACGGCCGGGTACGCATGTCCATCGCCGGTTACCAGGATAAACTGGCGGTCTATGTTGATGAGGAAGGAAAGCTGTTCCTGGTGGAAGGCCTGCTGGCTTCGACGCATATCCTCAAACCGGAGCCGATGAACCCAAAGCTCTCCAGGCTGGTGGCCAATGAGCACTTTTGCCTGAAGCTGGCTGCCGCGCTCGGTATACCCTCGGCCGAGGTAGAGATTCTACGAGCACCGGAGCCGGTACTGATGGTCAAACGCTTCGACCGCATCAAACACAACCGCCATGTCGAGCGTTTACATGCGGTGGATAGCTGCCAAGTGCTCAATCTCAGCGTCAACCACAAGTATGAACGCAATTTCGGCAGTGGGCGTGATGTCGCCAATATTCGGGACGGCGTCAGTTTCGAGAGGCTCTTCTCCATCGCTTCGATCACCCAGTCTCAAGCGGCCACGCGCATGGCGCTGATCCGTTGGGCGATCCTGCAATACCTGATCGGCAATAGTGATGCCCATGGCAAAAATATCTCGTTTCTGGTCGAGCCGGGCGGCCTGCGCCTCGCCCCTGCTTACGACCTGGTTTCGGTGTGTATCTACCCGGATATCGAACACGAATTTGCCATGGCCATCGGAGACGAGTTCGATATGACTAAAGTCCGTGCCTTCGATTGGGCAGACTTTTCCGACCGCTGTGGCATAGAACGCCGCCTTCTGGTGCGTGAGATGAACCGGATGATCAAAGCGCTCAGAATCCAGCTGCCGACATTACTGTCTCTGCCCAATTACATTGAGGAAGAGCGCGCCATGCTGCAGAATATCTTGGACCTGGCCCTGCAACAGGCTGAGCGACTGGAAATCGATGCGAAAATGATTGCGAAAGTGGTAATTGAATAGAAGCGGGTGCAGCCTCAACCCGTTCCAATGAGCGAGTCCAGATGATCCGCCCACTTCTGTAACCACTGCCTACACTCCGCCTCGTACCGGTGCAAATCGTAGGTCCCTTCAATCCCCTTACGTGAATGCCCCAATACCGCTTCGGCCACTTCGTTAGGGCATTGCAGGCGTGACAAGCCGGTCCTGACGCTTCTGCGCAGATCATGAGGTGTCCAGGCCGGAAGATCTACCATCTTGTTGCTTATTCTCATCCGCCAGGCCTGCTCGGTTAGCTGCTTTTGCTGGATAGGCAGCCGCGTTTTCTGGGATGGAAACGGGTAGTCTCCAGTGGTCAGGCGAAGTGTTTTTAAGAATTCCACCGCTTGGTGGGGCAATTGCACATAGCGCTCGACCTCCGTCTTGCTCTCCCTTATGTGGAATGTCCGTTTCTTCAAGTCGATGTCCTTCCAGGCCGCATTGCAGACCTCTCCGGTACGACACCCTGTCCAGAGGGTGAATCGAAGTACATTCTTTTGTGTTGCGGTGTAATCGGAGCCAGGCAACCATTTCAGCAACGTCGCCAACTCGGTATCAGAGAGGACTCTTTTTCCTCGTTGATGGGTAAGTTTCACCTTGGCCTGTCTGAGGCTTGATTTGGCGAGAATTGCCGGATTTGCAAACTCATCGGAAAAATAGCCCAGACCAATCGCAAACTCGTAGGCGGCGGAAAGCTCTCTCAGTACATTTCCTGCTTGAACATTTGCCCCACGTTGAACAATTGCCATGATCATATCCACCACAGCCTTTCGCGTGACAGCATTTGCCGCCATCTCCCCCAACTTGGGAATCACATCGCCATAGAGGGTTCTGCGCGTCTCAGACTGACCTTTCGGTTTTCGTGCGCCGGCGATGACCTTTCCGCTTGGAGATTTCCGGTCTTCGATATACTGGGTCAGGTAGAGTTCTACGAGCTTCTCCACGGTGAAGGACTCCTCAACTGACTCCGCCAGCTCTTTTTCCTGCTCTTTTTCCTGCTTTTGCAGTTCCCTTGCTTCGGTACCCGGGCAACGACCCTGACGACGAATTTGTTTTAGCTCTTGGAGTTTCAGTCTCGCTTCGGCCAGGGAGGTCTCCGGGAAGTTGCCGATTTTCACCTGAACGAGCTTTGAGGTGATCGGGCTGGTATAGCGATAGAAAAATGTTTTCACTCCAGAGGCACCGCACGCCACTCGCAAACCCGTGTTTTCACCGGTGTCAGCCTTGTCCTTATCGCCCGATTTCATCGTCTCCACTGTCCTGGAAGACAAGGGTTTGGTACCCTGTACTGTTGCCATTGGCATCCTCTTGAATTGATGTCAGTTTGTCCGACGCAACGGAAAAAGTGTAGGTTGTCACCTTTCACAAAACCTACACCAGAACAACCTACACTTCAACCTACACTTTTTCGTGAGATTGGATGATATTTCGTGAGACTCAATGAGACTGTAAGAGACGACGAAAAAACGATAAATACTTAGTAATCAATAAGTAGAGCAGCGTAACGGCATGAGTTCATTAGGAAAAAACGAGCAACATACCCCAATGATGCAGCAGTACCTGCGCATCAAGGCCGACTACCCGGACATGCTGGTGTTCTATCGCATGGGGGATTTCTATGAACTCTTCTATGGCGACGCGGAGCGGGCTGCGCGGCTGCTCAACATCACCCTGACCAAACGCGGCCAGTCGGCGGGCCAGCCGATCCCGATGGCCGGCATCCCCTACCACGCCGCCGAGGGCTATCTGGCCAAGCTGGTCAAACAGGGCGAGTCGGTGGCGATCTGCGAGCAGGTAGGCGATCCGGCCACCAGCAAGGGGCCGGTGGAGCGCAAGGTACAACGCATCGTCACCCCCGGCACCGTGACCGACGACGCCCTGCTGGAGGAGCGCCGCGACAACCTGCTGGCCGCCCTGGTCCAGCAGGGCGACCACTTCGGTCTAGCCATCCTCGATCTGAGCAGCGGCCGCTTCGTGGTGCAGCAGTTGCGGGGGGCCGAGGCGCTGGCCGGCGAACTGGAGCGGCTGCATCCGACGGAGCTGCTGCTGATGGAGGATTATGCCCTGCCCGGGGGGGTCAGCGCCCCAGGCGGCACCAAGCACGGCACCACCCGTCGCCCCGCCTGGCACTTCGACCGGGAGAGCGCGGAACGGCTGCTGACGCGCCAGTTCGGCACCCGCGACCTGGGCGGCTTCGGCTGCGCCGACCTGCCGCTGGCGATCGGCGCCGCCGGCTGCCTGCTGCAGTATGTCAAGGATACCCAGCAGAGCGCCCTGCCCCACCTGCGCGGGCTCTCGGTGGAGCGGCGCGAGGAGGCGATCATCATCGACGCCGCCACCCGGCGCAACCTGGAGCTGGACCACAGCCTCAGCGGCCAGAATCAGCATACCCTGGCGGGCATCCTGGACCGCACCGCCACGCCCATGGGCAGCCGCCTGCTGCGGCGCTGGATCAACCGCCCGCTGCGTGACATCGGCCAGGTGCGGGAGCGCCACGACGCCATCGGCCTGCTGTTGCAACAGCAGGAGTTTCCCGCCCTGCGCGAGTGCCTGCAGGGCATCGGCGATATCGAGCGTATCCTCGCCCGGGTGGCGCTGAAGAGCGCCAGGCCGCGCGACCTGGCCACGCTGCGCGACTCCCTGGCCCAGCTGCCGGCCCTGCAATCCCTGTTGGCCAGTCTGGACGCCCCGCTGTTGCAACGGCTGGCCGGCGAGTGCGGCACCCATCCCGACACCGTCGGGCTGCTGCGGCGCGCCGTCATCGAGCAGCCGCCGATGCTGATCCGCGACGGCGGGGTACTGGCCGAGGGCTACGACGGGGAACTGGACGAGCTGCGCGATCTGTCCCAGAACGCCGACCAGTTCCTGCTCGACCTGGAGAGCCGGGAGCGGGCGCGCACCGGCATCGCCAACCTGAAGGTGAGCTACAACCGGGTGCACGGCTACTACATCGAGATCAGCCGCAGCAAGTCCGAGGAGGTCCCAGACGACTATGTGAGGCGCCAGACCCTCAAGGGCAGCGAGCGCTTCATCACCCCGGAGCTGAAGAAGTTCGAGGACCGGGTGCTGTCGGCGCGGGAGCGCGCCCTGGCGCGGGAGAAGCTGCTCTACGAGGCGCTGCTGGAGACCCTGCAGGCGGTCATCGCCCCGCTGCAGCAGTGTGCCGCCGCGCTGGCGGCACTGGATGTGCTCGGCAACCTCGCGGAACGGGCCGAGAGCCTGCGGCTCAGTCCACCACAGCTGGACGAGACCCCGGGTATCCGCATCGAGGAGGGCCGCCACCCGGTGGTGGAGCAGGTGAGCGACGCCCCCTTTGTCGCCAACAGCGTCGACTTCGACAACCAGCGGCGCATCCTCATCATCACCGGCCCCAACATGGGCGGCAAGTCCACCTACATGCGCCAGACCGCGCTGATCGTGCTGCTCGCCTACGCCGGCAGCTTCGTGCCCGCGGCGGCGGCGCGGATCGGCCCGGTGGACCGCATCTTCTCGCGCATCGGCGCCTCCGACGACCTGGCCGGCGGCCGCTCCACCTTCATGGTGGAGATGGAGGAGACCGCCAACATCCTGCACAACGCCAGCGAGCAGAGCCTGGTGCTGATGGACGAGATCGGCCGCGGCACCAGCACCTTCGACGGCCTCTCCCTGGCCTGGGCCTGCGCCGTGGAGCTGGCCACCCGGATCCGCGCCTTCACCCTGTTCGCCACCCACTATTTCGAGCTGACCACCCTGCCGGAGGAGTACCCGGGGATCGCCAACGTGCACCTGGACGCGGTAGAGCACGGCGACTCCATCGTCTTCCTGCATGCGGTACGGGAAGGCCCGGCCAATCAGAGTTACGGCCTGCAGGTGGCGGCCCTGGCCGGGGTCCCGCGCCCGATCATCAAACGGGCCGGGCAGCGGCTGCGGGAACTGGAGCTGGCGGCCCAGCGCCACACCGACCAGCACACCAGCCAGCTCTCCCTGTTCGCCCCGGAGTCCGGGCCGGCATCCGAGCCGGCCCCTCCCTCCCCCGTCCTGGAGGCGCTGGATCGGCTGAATCCCGACGAGCTGAGCCCGCGGGAGGCGCTGGACGCCCTCTACCGGCTGAAATCGCTGTGTGATTGAGGCGCGTCGCGACAGGGCAGTCGCGCAAGGGTGGATGCGCCTACCGGTGGCGGTGGGTCGAACCGGCTACTGGACGAAGGAGATCTCCGCCATATACTCGCCCACTTCCACCACGTCTCCCTCGTGCAGCTGCACGCCGCCCTTGGAGTCGATCTCCTTGTTGTTGATGCGCGGGAAGCTGGCGCCGCCGATGTGCAGCAGATAGAAGCCCTGGGGGCGGCGGGCGATCACCGCCACGTTCTCCCCGGGCTTACCGATGGTGTAGAGTGAACGGTCGATCTTTTCCTGGCTCCCCTGGTTCGGCCCGCGCATAAAGTGCAGGGTGGCGCTCTTGGGCTGGAGCCTTCTGACCGGTTGGGTGTGACCGGCGTGATCGGCACGGGCGGCGGCCACCGCCTGGGGCTGGATCACCACCGTCTTGTCCAGATCCTCTTCGGCGGCCCCCTCGGGCATGTCGACCAGCATATCCAGCAGATAACTGCCGATCGCCAACTGGTCCCCCGGTTTCAGCACATGCTTGGTGATGGGACGCCCATTCAGCTGGGTGCCGTTGGTGCTGCCCAGATCCTCGATATAGAGGTCGGTGTAGATGCGGCGGATGGTGGCGTGGTGGCGGCTCACCGACGGATCATTTAGCTGCAGATCGGACTCCGCGTCCCGCCCGATGGTAACTATCTGTTTATCGATCGGTATCTCATCCACCAGCGCATCATCTTTCTTAATAACCAGCTTTTCCATCGTTACTCCCGACCATGAATGTAGGGTCGTGTTCACCTTAAGATTGTGGGCATACCAGTGCCAGTGACACATTGTCCAGACCGCCATTGTCCAGCGCGGTTTGCAGCAGGCGACCGGCGGCTTGCTCGATATCGCCATCCGCATCCAGCAGGATGCCCAGCATCTCCTGATCCGACACCATGTTGCTGAGCCCGTCCGAACAGACCAGGTAGAGATCGTCCGCCTCCACCGCCGCACTGGCTACGTCCACCTCGACCGTCTCCTGGATGCCCAGTCCACGCAGCAGGATATTGCCCTTGACCCCGGCGTCCAGCGCCTCCGCGATGGAGTCGAACATCCCTTCATCCACCAGCGCCTGGACCATGGAGTGATCCCGGGTCAGCTGCTCCAGCCGGCCCTTGCGCAGGCGGTAGAGCCGGGAGTCGCCGACATGCCCGTAGTGCACCCGCTGATCGCAAAACAGGGCCATCACCAGCGTGGTGGCCATCCCTTCGTAGGCCGGCTCGGACTGCACGGCGGCGCGGATCGCCGTATTGGCCGCCTCCACCGCCGCACGGATGTCCCGTTCCGACGGTTCCGCGTTTTCACCAGTATAGAGCGGCAACAGCTCGGCGGTAATGGTTTCGACCGCCAGTTGACTGGCCACCTCACCGGCATTGTACCCCCCCATGCCATCGGCCAGGACCACCAGGCGGTGCTCCTCGAGTACCGCCACGTTATCCTCGTTGATCTCCCGAACCCACCCCTTGTCGGAACGGGTGACGGCACTGATGGACATTAGATTCATATCTGATTGCTGATCCTGACACGGCTGGCCGGTAGAGTTGTGATGTCTTTCCATGACCATGGCCTTGCATGACCGGGGTATCGGCGGCCTTTCCGTCCACCCTGAATGTTCGACCACTCTGGCGGAAGAATCTGTAAACGACAGCACATTTCCGCAACCCGGATAACCCGGCCCCAATGATCCAACACGGTTGTCACACCCTGCCACCCGCCATACCAATCCTAGGGCTTCAAGCGCTGCATTTTACCCAGAATTTCGTGCAGCCGCTCGGCCGAGACATAACCCGGCAGCATATCCCCGTTTTCCAGCACCATGACCGGCGCGCCGGAGATACCCATACGCCCGCCCAGCCGCCAATGGTCGCCAACCGGATGGGCACAGCTCGCCGCCTCCACCGCTTCACCGGCCATCGCCTGGCGCAATGCCCGGCTCCGGTCCGGGGAGCACCAGACGGCCACCGCCTTGTCGAAGGAGCGGCTCTCCAGCCCGGCCCGGGGATAGAACAGGTAGCGCACCCGGATCCCCCGGCGGGTGTATTGCTCGATCTCCTGGTGCAGCTTGCGGCTGTAGGCGCTGTCGATATCGGTGAACACGGTGACACTGTAGCGGGCCGGCTCCGCGGGTTCGAAGATCAGCATGTTCTGTTCACCGATCGCATCGACGGCCGCCACGGTCACTTCGTTGAGGCGGGGGTTGGTGAGGTTTTTTTGCTGTTCCAGGTCGGTGATCTCACCCTCGATCAGGTAGCGGCCATCCCCGGTCACATAGACCAGCCGCGTCCCCACCACCACTTCAAAAAGACCGGGTATCGGTGTGGGACTGATACTGTCGGGAAGGACATCCGGCAGCAGCAGGGCCAGGCTCTGGCGTACCCGGGCGATCTGCCGGTCGTCGGACGGGGCGGCCCCCAGCGCGCTCGAGACGGACAACAGCAACCACGGAACCAACCAGCGGAACAGGCGCGTGAGGCGGATCATGTCAGTCGCGGAAATTGATGTACTTGAGGGGCAGGTCGAATTCGGCCTCCCTGAACAGGGCGATCACCTGCTGCAGGTCGTCCCGGTTCTTGCCGGTCACCCGCACCTGGTCGCCCTGGATCTGCGCCTGCACCTTGAGTTTGGCGCCCTTGATCAACTTCACCATCTTGCGCGCCGTGTCGGCCTCGATGCCCTGCCTGATCAGCACCGTCTGGGTGGCGGCATTGAGTGTGGTCTCGGGGTCCCTGATATCCATGCAGGCGAGATCCACCTTCCGCTTGACCATCTTCTGGCGCAGGATGTCCAGCATCTGCTGCAGCTGAAACTCCTGCTGGCCCTTCAGGGTGACCTCGGTGTCGTTCAGCTCGAAGCTGCACTTGGTACCCTTGAAATCGAAGCGGGTGGACACTTCGCGTTTGGCCTGGTCGACGGCGTTGCGGACCTCCTGGATATCCACCTCGGAGACGATGTCAAATGACGGCACGGGATTCACTCCTCTTATCTAATGTCCTGGTCTAATGTCCTGGCCCCAAAGGCTACCATACTCAGGCCCTCGGGTGATGCTGCTGGTGCATGCTCTTCAGGCGTTCCCGCGCTACATGGGTATAAATCTGGGTGGTGGAGAGATCGCTGTGACCCAGCAGCATCTGCACCACCCGCAGGTCGGCCCCATGATTCAGCAAGTGGGTGGCGAAGGCGTGGCGCAAGGTGTGGGGCGAGAGGTGTTTATGGATCCCGGCCGCCGCGGCGTGTTTCTTGATCCGGTACCAGAACGCCTGCCGGGTCATGGCGGCGCCGCGCCGGGTGGGGAACACGTCATCGCTGAGCCGCTCGCCGAGCAGCTCGTAACGGGCCGTGCGGATGAAACGGGACAGCCACTCCATCGCCTCGTCGCCGAGGGGCACCAGGCGCTCCTTGCCCCCCTTGCCCATCACCCGGACCAGCCCCTGGTTCAGACCGAGCTGGGCAAAGCGCAGTCCCACCAGTTCCGACACCCGCAGGCCGGTGGCGTACAACAGTTCCAGCATGGCCCGGTCCCGCAGCCCTTCCGGGTCCTCCGTCTCCGGGGCCTCCAGCAGCGCCTCCACCTCCTGTTCGGTGAGTGACTTGGGCAGGGGACGGCCCAGCCGGGGTGCATCGATCCGCGCCGACGGGTCCACCCGGACCCAGCCCTCGCGCAGGGCATGCTGATAGAACTGGCGCAGACAGGAGAGCAGGCGCGCCGAGGAGCGCGCCTTGGTTCCGGCCCGCGCCCGGGCCGCCAGATACTCCAGCAGATCCTCCCGGCGCGCCTCCAGCAGGGTGGCGCCCCGCTGCCGGTTCAGCCATTCGGCCAGCTTGGCCAGATCCGACTGATAGGCGGCCAGGGTATTGCGGCTGAGTCCCCGCTCCATCCACAGCGCATCGGCAAACCGCTCGATGATCGCGTCATCCGCCGCTTCTGTCATAACCTCTCACCCGGCATCCACCCCAGCGTTGTCCAATCCACTTTCACACAACCGTCGTCATCGGCGGTGCCCGTATCATACACCGCGCGGCAGGTGGCCGCCGCACCAGGCATTGCACCTCACCGGGCGAATAGGGGATCATAGGCCGCAAATTCAACAGCCACCAAAGCAGCGCATGAAATTTCACGGACCGGTCCCCGATAACAGCACGCCCCCCTGCACCGGTATCCTGATCACCAACCTGGGCACGCCCGACTCACCCGCGGTGGCCGACGTCAGAAGCTATCTGCAGGAGTTCCTCAGCGACCCCCGGGTGGTGGAGGTCCCGCGCCTGCTCTGGTGGCTGGTATTGCACGGCGTCATCCTGCGCATCCGCCCGAAACGCTCGGCCGCGGCCTACCGCAAGGTCTGGACCGACCGGGGTTCCCCCCTGCTCACCCTCTCCCGGGCGATCGCCGACGCGCTGCAGCAGACCCTCGATCAACGCCTCGACGGTCCGACCAAGGTGGTACTGGCGATGCGCTACGGTTCACCGTCCATTGCCGAGGGGCTGGAGACCCTGCGCCGGGCCAATGCGCGGCGCATCCTGGTGCTGCCGCTCTATCCGCAATACTCCGCCACCACCACCGCCTCCACCTTTGACGAGATCGGTCGGGTGCTGCGGGGCTGGCGCTGGCTCCCCGAGCTTCGCTTCATCAACCACTACCACGACGCGCCCGGCTATATCGGCGCCCTGGCGGAGAGCGTAACGGAGTTCGCCCGGACCCATGGGGCGTGTGAGCGGCTGTTGCTCTCGTTTCACGGCATACCCCAATCCTATGCCGACCAGGGTGATCCCTACGCCGCGGAGTGCCGTGCCACTGCGGAGCGGCTGGCCGCCGCCCTGGCGCTGTCACCGGACCAGTGGGCCATCACCTTCCAGTCGCGGGTCGGCCGGCAGGCGTGGCTGCGACCCTATACCGATGAAACCCTGAAACAGTGGGGCGCGAACGGGATTAAACGGGTCCATGTGCTCTGTCCCGGTTTTCCCGCCGACTGCCTGGAGACCCTGGAGGAGATCGGCGCGGAGAATCGTGAGTACTTCCTGTCGGCCGGCGGCGAGGAGTATCACTATATCCCGGCACTGAATGACCGCGCGGCCCACATCGACTTCCTGGCCGAGCTTGTCCGGCACCATCACTGGCGTAACCGCTAGCCCGACCCTGACGGAGTACCGCTAGCCGGGCTTATCCGGATCATCAGCATAACTTATGGAAAAATACTAAAGGTCATCTGCAGTTAGCCGCTATCCGTTAACCAATAAAAATCAGGGAACCGTCATGAAGCCTAGCATTCTGCGTACGCTCTTCATCGCTTATATAGGGCTTGGTCTGTCCATGGGGCTGCTGTTTCCCCTGTATGCGCGGTTTTTCGTGGAATGGAAACCCGGCATGCAACTCTGGTTCAATATCGGTTGCATTATTGCCGGCCTGAGCATCGGCATCGCCAACTACTGGGTCTGCAAACAGGTGCTGCTACGCCGCCTGAAACGCATATCCGAGGTGGCGCAGGCGATCAGCAACAACGACATCAGCCAGCACTGCACCCTGGTGAGCCATGATCTGATCGGTGAGATCATCGACAGCTTCAATCAGATGTCGACCAACCTGCGCAACATGATCGGGCGGATCGGCGGCTCCACCCACACCCTGGACGAGAATATTCAGCAACTGGCGGAGATCGCCGACCGGGAGAGCGACAAGGCCGCGCGGCAACAGGTGGAAAGTCAACAGGCGGTCCAGGCCATCGACGAGATCAGCGGCAGCATCCACCAGGTATCCGACATGGCCGTTGAAGTGGCCGGCGCCTCCGGCCAGGCGGATCAGTTTGCCCGCGAGGGGACCCTGATCGCCACCGAGGCGATAGGCTCGATTTCGGCCCTGATTACCTACATGAACAAAGCCGGCGATGTGATCAGCCAGCTGGACGAGAAGAGCGCCAGTATCGGCATGGTGATGGACGTCATCCGCAACATCGCCGAGCAGACCAATCTGCTGGCGCTGAACGCCGCCATCGAGGCGGCCCGCGCCGGTGAACAGGGCCGCGGCTTCGCCGTGGTGGCCGATGAGGTGCGGACCCTGGCCACCCGCACCCAGGAGTCGACCGAGGAGATTGAAAAGATCATCGGCCACCTGCAGTCGGGCTCCCGCTCTGCGGTGGATATGATGGACAACGCCCGCAGTCGGGCGATGCAGACCGAGGAGCATTTCGAACGGGCGGCAGAGCTGTTGGCGGAGATTGCCGGCGCCATCTCATCGGTCACCCTGATCAGCAACGGCCTCTCCACCGCCACCTCGTCCCAGACCGCCCTCATCGGTACGGTAAAAGAGCACATGGGACGTATCGGCGAAACCGCGCAGGACACCTCGCAGGGCGCCCTCATGGTGGCCGAATCCAGCAACAACCTGAGTCATCAGGCCCGCGAACTGCGGCAGATGCTGGAGCAATTCCGGCACTGATCAGCCGGATGCAGGGGCAGGCCCCCGTGCCTGCCCGGATCGAGCACCAGACCGCCCCAAGGGCAACCACGGGAGGTTGCCTCTACGGGTTGTCTTGAAACAGGGTGGCCTCCGCGGCATAAGGACTCGCGCAAGAATAATTTCGTAGTACAGAGGACGTAACTGGGCCACGCTGGCAAGGCACGCTTTGCAGGCAATGGCTGTTCCCTTGCCAAAAAGCGTAACGCCGCCAGCGGGGTCCAGTTGCGACCGAATACCGAAACTTATTTTTGCGCGAGCCCTAAGTCCATCCTGGACAAAAAAAGTCCGGCGATTGGCCGGGCTTTTTCTGTCGGCGGCAGCCGCTATTTCAGCTTACTGATCCCCAGCATCTTGAGGATGTATTTCTCGTAGATCGGTTCGGTCGTGCCCTTCTTCATCTTGCGAATGAAATACTTCTCGAAGGCGATCTTGGCCATGTGCACCCATTTGCCCTTCTTGAACCAGGCGACGTTGCGCGGCGGGATCTGCGGCAGCGCCACGAAGGCGGCACCGGTATCCCCCATGTCGGCCAGGCAGATGGCGTTCCAGGTGGCATTGGTGGAGAGTTCGCGCCCGGCGATATCGTCGGCGATGTTGTGCACGATGGCGGTGACCATGGACTCGATCATATAACCGGTCTTGGGGGCACCGGTCGGCACCGCCGTCGCCTCGACCGGGGGAATGGCGATACAGACACCGGCGGAGAAGATATTCGGGAAGGTCGGGTTGCGCTGATGGCTGTCGACGAAGACGAAACCGCGTGGATTGCACAGCCCCTCGACATTGGCGACCGCATCCACCCCCTTGAAGGCCGGCAGCATCATTGAAAACTTGAAATCCAGCTCGTGATTCTTGATCAGGTGGCCGCTGTCGTCGTACTGCTCGATATGCATCTTGCCCGCTTCCACCTTGGTCACCTTGGCATTGGTGATCCAGTTGATGTGGTGGGCCCGCAGATCGGACTCCAGGAAGCCCTTGGAATCCCCCACGCCGCCCAACCCCAGATGGCCGATGTAGGGCTCGGAGGTGACGTAGGTCATGGGAATCTTGTCGCGGATCTTGCGCTTGCGCAGATCGGCATCCATGATGAAGGCGAATTCGTAGGCGGGTCCGAAACAGCTGGCAAAGGGCATGGCGCCGATGACCACGTGTCCGGGATTTTCGATCAACTGCTGATAGGCATCGTAGGCGCCCAGGGCGTGATCCACGGTACAGATCGACTGGGTATTGCCGATTGCCGGGCCGGCGCCTTCCACCTCTTCGAAAAACAGCTTCGGGCCGGTGGCGATGACCAGGTAGTCGTAACTGACCACTTCGCCATCTTCCATTTCGAGCGTATTGGCTTGCGCATCAATCTTGCTACAGCGTTTGGCGATAAAGCTGATGCCTTTGCGTTCCAGGTGAGGACGTATGTCAAATGTGACGCTGGCCCGGTCGCGCCAGCCCACCGCCACCCAGGGATTGGAGGGGGTGAACTGAAACTCCTCCCGTTCGTTGACTACCGTGACCTGGTGCCCCTTGCCCAGGGCCTCTTTCAATTCATAGGCACAGGGCATGCCCCCGGTACCTGCCCCCAATACAACGATATGAGCCATTCTCTCTTCCTCCCAACGAACGTCGCTGTTAACAATGCTCCCCACCCGCCTCCGCAGTCTGTCGGTCAAGGCCGACGGACTGCAATCCGGCACGCGAACCTAACGGGTCCACTCCTGGACCCCGGTGGCAAGCCCTTCTCTAATAATAAATAGTCATCCTGACATCCCGCGATGCCGTGACCCGTACCGCGCAAGGTTCCCCTACGCGACGGGTGATGCCCCTTGCTTTCCGGCTCTGCTCAGGTAATCAAACAGGGTCTGAAAGCGAATCTTGTCGGGCTTGTCGAACACCGGGTCGGCGTGACTGGGTGACTGATCAATGATCCCGGCCCAATCCTGCTCCTCCAGCATTTCATCCAGCAGCGGGAATGCCTCCTGCTCCTCAAGATCGATGTGCTGACGTTGCAGGGCAATAAATTCACGCCCCTGCACCTCCAGCTCGTCCCGCGGCATCACCCCGCCCTGGTAGATGTTCTCCAAGGAGTTGCGGAAGGTTCGGGTCAGCTGCGCCAGCTCCTGATGCTGTTGCATCAGGCGATCCATCAGATCCGCCCGATCCGCCACCCGGGGTTTGGCCGCGCTGAACATCACATTCTCCAATGGATGATGTCCCTGGTCGGCGTAGGCCTCCATGTATTCCAGCAGTTCGATCTTAAGGTCGAAATCCGACTCGCGACCCGCTAGAAAATGATCGAGCTGAGACGTCAACAGATCAAGAATCTTCTCCAAATTCCTATGATCTTTCTGTAGTTTTTCCAGTAGATAATGCATGGGATGCCTCCATATAACAAGCCAAGAATCGAGTGATTCTGGTATAAGTAATTCTTTGTAGGACCTGGAAAGAAATAACTGCTACGTATTGCGCCGGATTTTCGTTTGCCTTCAAGGCACGGCAAGGCGCGCATAGTCGTTCTATGTAAGTCTTGCCGTAACGCCGAAGGCGGACGAAAAGACCAGCAAGACGTCGTAGTTATTTATTGACAGGCCCTCACTACCCGTAAAATCTGTTTCGGTTCCCCCGGAAGCGAAGCGTCCTCGGGGACATTCAGGGCTGACAGGCTGTTCATCGGAGCCCGCGGGATAGTTATATCCTACCCCATCCCGGTCCCGCGCACCTCACCCGAATGGGGGTGCAGCAACCGGTCGGCCGAACCGCCCATCGTCACGGACAAAGCCTTCTCCCGAGCATACGATCTGTATTCACCGACACCAAGCTCCGTAGGGGAACCGCCCCGCCCCCAAGGCGCCCACGGAGCGCTCCATGGCGGGCCTTCCTCGAACCAGCGACCCGGTCCAACGCTCCTCCGGCCAAGTTGTTACTATTAGTAACAGCTGGTAACCTTGGCAAATGCAAAAGCACCCGGACCCGATCAGGCTGAGAGAGAGTGCACTGTTACTGGCGCTTTTCGCCCTGTTTCTTTTCGCTTCACCCCTGACAATCTGGTGGGCCGCCGACCACGCCCATTGGCTGATGCCCTACGCGCTGTGGCTGTTTGTCATCCTGCTGGGCGCCTGGTTGCGCCGCCGATACCCACACCATGACCTATGATCTGGAGATCCTGTTCGGGGCCAGTCTGTTCTACCTGCTGCTGCTCTTCTTCGTCGCCTATGTAACCGACAGCGGGCTGGTGCCCGACCGCTGGACCGACAATGCACCGGTCTATGTCCTCTCGCTCGGGGTCTACGCCACCTCCTGGACCTACTACGGCAGCGTTGGCTTTGCCCAGAGCGAGGGCTATCAGTTCCTCACCGTCTACCTGGGTATCACCATCGCCTTCATCCTCAGTCCGGTGCTGCTGCAGCCGCTGTTGCGGCTGACCCGGGACTACCAGCTCACCTCGCTGGCCGATCTGCTCGCCTTCCGTTACCGCAGCCAGCTGGGTGGCGTCCTGGTGACCCTGTTCATGCTGCTCGGCTCGCTGCCCTACATCGCCCTGCAGATCCGCGCCGTCACCACCTCCATCCAGGTGCTGACCCATGACGAGATCCCGCAGCTGCTGGCGTTGGGCTTCTGCGGCATGCTGACCCTGTTCTCGATCCTGTTCGGCGCCCGCCACATCTCCCCCCGGGAGAAACACCGCGGCCTGGTGGCCGCCATCGCCTTCGAGTCCCTGGTCAAGATCATCGCCCTGCTGATAGTGGGATTTTTCGCCATCTTCGGCGTATTCTCCGGCCCGGAATCACTCAACCAGTACCTCACCGAGCACCCCGAGGCGCTGCGCAATCTCTACGAGCCGGTGCGCGAGGGCCCCTGGACCACCCTGCTGTTCCTCTCCTTCTGCGCCGCCTTCCTGCTGCCGCGGCAGTTCCACATGACCTTCACCGAAAACCTGTCGATGCGCTCCCTGGCGACGGCGAGCTGGGCGTTCCCGCTGTTCCTGCTGCTGCTCAATCTCTCCATCCCGCCGATCCTGTGGGCGGGCGAGTATCTGCAGCTGGAGATGGATGCCGACTATTATGTGCTCGGCATCACCCTGAGCAAGGGCCCGACCTGGCTGCCGATCCTGGCCTTTATCGGCGGCGTCTCGGCCGCCAGCGCCATGGTGATCGTCTGCACCCTGGCGCTCTCCTCCATGTGCCTGAACCATCTGCTGCTGCCGGCCAGTTACCCGGACCCCAAGGTGGATATCTATCGCTGGCTGCTGTGGGGCCGGCGCCTGCTGATCGGGCTGATCATCTTCGCCGGTTACATCTTCTACGAGGTGCTGGAACACAATCAGGGGCTGGTGCAGCTGGGGCTGATCTCGTTCGTCGCGGTCGCCCAGTTCCTGCCCGGCATCATCGGCCTGCTCTACTGGCGCCGCGCCACCCGCGAGGGGTTTATCGTCGGGCTGCTCGGTGGCATCGCCATCTGGATCGTCACCCTGCTGCTGCCGCTGCTGGAAAAATCGGGCTTTATCGGCACCGGCATCGACGTGCCCGCCATGCGCGATCTCGCCGGGCTGGATCAGTGGGAGTTCTCCACCTTCTGGTCCCTCGCCTGCAACGGCCTGCTGTTCGTGATCGTCTCCCTGTTGACCCGCCAGTCACCCGAGGAGGAGGAGACCGCATTCGCCTGTCGCAGCGAGGTGGCGCCGATGACCCCGCTGGCCGGCACCCTGACCGCTGCCTCGCCCACCCAGTTTGCCGAGGGCCTGGCGGTGATGCTGGGACAGGAAGCCGCGGAGATGGAGGTCAACCAGGCGCTGGAGGATCTGCAGCTGGATCGCGGCGAAACCCGTCCGCGCGAGCTGAAACGGCTACGCCAGCGGATCGAGCGCAACCTCTCGGGCCTGGTGGGGCCGGCCATGGCCCACATGATCATCAATCAGCAGCTCAAGGTCGACGCCGACGCCAAGACCGCGCTGGCCGACTCGATCCGTCACATGGAGGAGCGGATGGAGCAGTCCCGCAGCAAACTGAAGGGCCTGACCGCCGACCTGGACGCCCTGCGCCGCTACCACCGGCAGATCCTGCTCGACCTGCCCCTGGGGGTCTGCGCGGTCGATCCGGAGCACACCGTGATCACCTGGAACCTGGCCCTGGAGGTGATGAGCGGGGTACCCAGTAACGAGGCCACCGGGCGCAAGCTCTCCACCCTCACCCAGCCCTGGGGAGAGCTGCTGGCCGGTTTCGCCCTGGCCCAGGATGAGCATATTCACCACATGGAGGTGCCGATCAACAACCGCCCGCACTGGTTCAACCTGCACAAGGCGGCCATTCTCGATCCCGATCTGCCACGCTATCAGACCGGCCCGCGCAGCGGTCTGGTGCTGTTGCTGGAGGATCTGACCGACCTGGAGACCCTGGAGGCGGAGCTGGCGCACAGCGACCGGCTCGCCTCCATCGGCAAGCTGGCGGCCGGTGTCGCCCACGAGATCGGCAACCCGGTCTCCGGGATCGCCTCGCTGGCCCAGAACCTGCTGGAGGAGCGCGACGAACAGACCACCCAGGAGAGTATCGAGGCGATCCTGCAGCAGACCCGCCGCATCAGCAGCATCGTCCACTCGCTGATGAACTACAGCCGCAGCGGGCGCATCGGCCTCAGTTTCGAGACCTTCAATCTGAAGGAGATCATGGCGGAGGCGATCCAGCTGGTGGGCCTGACCCGCGCCGGCAAACACGTGGCCTTCAGCAACGGCTGTCCCGAGGGCCTGAGCATGAAGGGAGATCGCCAGCGGCTGGCCCAGGTGATGGTCAACCTGCTGACCAACGCCTGTGACGCCTCGAAACCCGGCGACCGGGTGGAGATCTTCGCCTTCGCCTCCGCCACCCAGTTGCAGATCGAGGTGATGGATCAGGGGGAAGGGATACCGGAGGAGGTGCAGGGGGAGATCTTCGAACCCTTCTTCACCACCAAGGACGCCGGCAAGGGTACCGGACTGGGTCTGCCCATGGTGAGCAAGATCATCGATGAACATAATGGCACAATAGAGATCGACTCGGCGCCGGGGATCGGCACCCGGGTCATCATCCAGCTGCCCCAACACATGGACCCCAAAACGTCATGAGTCAGATACTGGTTATTGAAGATGAATCGGTCATCCGTAGCGCCGTCGATCGCCTCCTGACCCGCCGCGGCTACACCGTGACCACGGCCGAGTCGGTCGAGGAGGCGGAGCAGAATTTCGACCTGAAGAGCTTCAATCTGATCCTCACCGATGTGCGGCTGCCCGGCGTGCCCGGCACCGAAGTGATCAGGCGCGCCCCCGGTGTGCCGGTGCTGATCATGACCAGTTATGCCAGCGTGCGCTCGGCGGTGGACTCCATGAAGCAGGGTGCCATCGACTATATCGCCAAACCGTTCGACCATGACGAACTGGTGATGCTGATCGAGCGCACCCTGAAGCAGGAGCAGCTGGGGCGCAAGACCGAGGTGCTGAAATCGGACCTGGACAAGACCTATCCGGTCGACGGCATGGTGGGAAAATGCCCGGCCATGCAGGAGGTGTGCCGGCGTATCACCAAGGTCGCCCCCACCGACTCCACGGTGCTGATCCTCGGCGAGTCCGGCACCGGCAAGGAGCTGGTGGCCCGCGCCCTGCACGAACAGAGCCTGCGCAAGGATGCGCCGATCGTTACCGTCAACTGCGCCGCGATCCCCGAAACCCTGATCGAATCAGAGCTGTTCGGCCATGAAAAGGGCGCCTTCACCGGCGCCGACTCGGCCCGCACCGGGCTGATCGAGGCGGCCGAGGGCGGCACCCTGTTTCTCGATGAGATCGGCGAACTGCCCCTCGCCGCCCAGGCCCGGCTGCTGCGGGTGCTGCAGAACGGCGAGATCCGCCGGGTCGGCTCGGAGCAGTCGCGGCTGGTGGATGTGCGGCTGATCGCCGCCACCCATCGGGACCTGAAGCGGCGGGTCCAGGACAGCGAATTTCGCAGCGATCTCTATTTCCGCCTGCGGGTGGTGGAGCTCAACCTGCCGCCCCTGCGGGAGCGCGGCCAGGACCTGGTGGAGCTGGCCGTGTTCCTGCTGGAGAAGACCCGCAAGCAGCTCAACCGCGCCCCCATGACCCTCGGTCAGGCCGCCATCGACACCATCACCACCTACGGCTGGCCGGGCAATGTGCGGGAACTGGAGAACGCCCTGGAGCGGGCGGTGATCCTGTGCGAGGAGGATGTCATCACCCCGGACCTGTTGGCCATCGAAAGCAACCACTCCGCCGCCAGCCCGCCCGCCGGCCTGAATCCGGGGAGCGGCGACCTGACCCTGGAAGAGTATTTCCGCCAGTTTGTCCTGGAGAATCAGGAGCAGCTGACCGAAACCGAACTGGCCAAGCGCCTCGGCATAAGCCGCAAGGCGCTTTGGGAGCGGCGCCAGCGCTTCGGCATTCCCCGAAGCAGGAAGGGGGCCGGCTGAGCGGCCCTGTTACCGAACCACACGGGGTTGTCACCTTTGGTAACAGACAAGGGGTAACAGATGCGCTGTGAAGCTCGCCAAGCCATTGAGCCCAATAGCTTTATTAAACGGCACAATTCTCGCATAATAGCGGCAGCTTTCGCCTATCGGCCATTGGTCGGTGGCCAAGACAGATACAGATAACAGAAAAATTAAAACCATTTGATTTTCACTACTGAGGGGGAATACGACCAATGGACGCAAAGGTTGTCTGGTTGTTTGTATTCGTTGCGCTTTACTGGTCATACTGCATCTTCTGGGGCATCAAGGGCGCGCTGTCGGCAAAGACCGCCAGTGACTATTTCGTCGCCGGCCGGCAGATCTCGCTCTGGGTATTCATCCTCGCCGCCACCGCCACCTCGTTTTCCGGCTGGACCTTCATGGGACACCCCGGCCTCATCTACCGGGACGGCTTCCAGTACGCCTACGCCTCCTTCTACGCCATCACCATCCCCTTCACCGGGGTGCTGTTTCTCAAACGCCAATGGATGCTCGGCAAGCGCTTCGGCTTCATCACCCCGGGCGAGATGCTGGCCTACTACTTCCGCTCCGACACGATCCGCATCCTGGTGGTACTGGTGGCGCTGATCTTCTCGGTGCCCTACCTCGGCATCCAGCTGCGCGCCTCAGGCTTCCTGTTCAACGTCCTCACCGATGACATGCTGAGCACCAATGTCGGCATGTGGCTGCTCTCCATCGTGGTGATCATCTATGTCGCCTCCGGCGGCCTGCGCGCCGTGGCCTATGTCGACTCGGCCCAGGCGATCCTGCTCGGCGGCGGCATTGCCGTGATCGGCATCATCGCCATGAACGATATCGGCGGCTTCGAACGCCTCAACCAGGGCATCGCCGCACTGAGCCAGATCGACCCGAGCACCGGCAAGGCGATGTTCGGCAAGACCACGCCGGACGGCTACAGCGCCTATATCGCCATCCCCGGGGTGATCCAGTTCGGCGCCGGTCTCGGCAGCGCCAGCGCGCCCATCGGCGGCGCCTGGACCGGGGTGATGATACTGACCTACATGTTCGGCCTGATGGGCATCCAGTCGGCCCCGGCCTTCTCCATGTGGGCCTTCGGCAACAAGAGCCCGGAACCCTTCGCCCCGCAGCAGGTGTGGGCCTCCTCCCTGGTGATCGGCTTCATCCTCATGTTCTTCACCGCCATCCAGGGCATCGGCGCCCACTTCCTCGGCGCCGATACCCAATTCATGGCGCGCTTCCCCGAGCTGGTCAACAACGTCATGGGCACCGGCCTGGGCGGCATCGACCTGCTGCAGTCCGAGGGCAGGGGCGACATGCTGGTGCCACAACTGGTCTACCTGATGTCCGAGACCGCGCCCTGGATGGTGGGGCTGTTGTCGGTCTGCGCCCTGGCCGCCATGCAGTCGACCGGCGCCGCCTACATGTCCACCGCCGGCGGCATGCTCACCCGCGACCTGCTGAAGCGCTTCATCATCCCCAACGCCAGCCATGCCCAGCAGAAGCTGTATGGCCGCCTGGGCGTGATCCTGATCGTCATCGCCGCGCTGCTGGTCGCCACCACCTCCACCGATGCCCTGGTGCTGCTCGGCGGACTGGCGGTGGCCTACGGATTCCAGATGTGGCCGGCGCTGATCGCCGTCTGCTGGTGGCCCTACCTGACCCGGCAGGGCGTCACCGTGGGGCTGATCGCCGGACTGATCGCGGTCACCCTGACCGAGAGCATCGGCGCCGAGTTCATGCCCTGGGGCCGCTGGCCCATGACCCTGCACTCCGCGTTCTGGGGCATCCTGTTCAATCTCAGCCTCACCATCGCCGTCTCCGCCCTGACCCAGAACGGCAGCGAGCGCGAACACCGCATGATCTTCCACAACTTTCTGCGCGATCACGCCTCCCTCTCCCCCGAGAAGCGTGGCCTGATCCCGGCGGCCTGGATTCTCACCCTGGTCTGGTTCTTCTTCGGTATCGGACCCGGCGCGGTGATCGGCAACTGGATATTCGGCGATCCCACCAATGCCGGGACCTGGACCTTCGGCATGCCCTCGATCTGGGCCTGGCAGCTGCTCTGGTGGGTACTGGGCGTGGCCATGATGTGGTTCCTCGCCTACCGCATGGAACTCTCCACCGTGCCGCACAAGGAGGTGGTGGCGCTGCATGAGGATATCGGCGATATCCAGCTGGACCTGGACAAGCCGGGTTGAGATAGCACCTTTGGACAATGGATAGCCGCTACTCATTATTGCTATTTTCGTGTGTTCGGGTGCGTGCGCGGCGCTGGTGACTCACCCGGTCACGGGGTTGAATCGTCGCTACCGCTCCTGGTCGCATAGACCCGGAACGCCCGACCAGGGCCAAGAGCTGAATCAGACCATGAATCCGATGTTTTATCTCTGGGTCGCACTGCTGTCGGTGATGCTGTTCTTCCCGGTCAGCAACCTCATCTGGGTGGTCAGCGTGCGCCGGTTGCGGCGCAGACTTGGCCGGGAGCTGGCCGCCGAAGAGCTCAACGGACAGAAGAACAGGGCACGTTTTATCAGTCTCATTCTGGTGACCCTGTTCTCCTGGTTTTTCAATCTGTCGATCATCGGAGCCGCGCATGGGTGACGCGCACTACCGGATGCTGGTGCGGGCGGCCGTCGTCCTCACCGCTGTCTGGATCGGCTGGACGTTCTATGACAGCGGCCCCGGCGAGTCGACGGTGACGGGCCGGGAGCTGGCGGCGGCCGACCGCTACCTGGAGGATGGCGCGTTTGAACAGGCGTTGGGCATCTTCAGCCAGGTCTATGCGCGGCAACCGGACAACCTCGGCGCCTTGCGGGGCAAGGCGCAGGCACTGATGCGTATCGGCATACGCCGGGCGGCGGACGCGGAGCGGCTGGACCCGACGACGCAGCAGGCGGAGATCGCCAGACTGCGGCAGGAGTCTACAACCCAGTTGCGGCAGGCCCTGGGGTATTACGATGAAGCGGTCGAGCGGGAACTGACGGCGGGCGTCAACGAGCGGAACCGGCGCGCCCTGGGGGTGGCCCTGGCCAATCGCGGTATCCTCAAGGATCAGTTGGGGGAGTATCGCGGCGCCCTGGCCGATTACCGGGAGGGGCTGCGCCTGGAACCCGGGCTGGCGGAAGGGCCGGGATTTCTCACCCGGTTCCTGCGCAATCAGCCGCAACCGCCGCCCAGCATCGCCGACCGCGCCCGCTATCTCGCCGCGCAGCTGGCCAAACCGGAAGCGGAGCGGCTGATGCGGATACCGGAGCAGGACCACCGGCAGCGTGCGTACCGTTTCGAGTAGTGGCGGCTTCAGCCGCGATGTTCTGAGTGGGAACGGGCACCCCGTAGGAGTGGCTTCGCCGCGAACACCTTCGCGCCAGAGGCGCTCCTACAGTAATTGGAGTATATCGACAAACAGGACGCGCACGAAGAACAGCAGGGCGATCGCACCGAACAGCAGATGGCCGATATCGTTCTCCCCATCGTCATTGCGATGGGTGAGGGCGTGCCAGGCAATCACGGCGGTGACCAGCAGAAAGATCCAATCGATCAATTGAGCGCCTTCATCGATAGCAGTAAGAACCAACGGCAAGGGAAAATAGCAGTTTTTTTTCCTGAGCAACAGGACAAAACAGGAGCCGGACATTTTTGGTCATAGCAGGAAATGGCCTTACATCGTCAGCGACAGCAGCGAATGACACAGCAGAGCGAAACCGTTACAACCGAGCAGATACTTGCCGCCACCCGCACCTTCCGGGATGTCCCGCTGGAGACCCTGCGGGAGCTGGTGGCCTGTGCCAGCCGGCGCGTCCTGCCCGGTGGCGTGGCCCTGTTTCGTCCCGGCGAAGCCTACCGGAAGGAGATCTATATCCTGCTCGACGGCAATATCGTGATGCACCGCCCCAGCGGCCGCCAGGACACCGTGCTGCCCGGCGATCTGATCGGACTGGCCAACTACCTGGACAAGAACGACTACACCACCAAGACCGTCGCCACCAACCAGTCGGAGATCCTGGCGGTCCCCGAGGAGCGCTTCAAGGCCCTCGAAGGGGCGCATCCGGAACTGTTCAACGTGCTCAACCGGGTGATCGCCACCAAGCTGCGGGAGCGCAGCCCGGACCGCTCCATCTCCACCGGTGTGCTGGCACAGCCGGTCACCCGGGTGATGCGCACCCCGGTCGCCTCCTGCACCCCCGAGACCACCCTGCGGGAGGCCTTCAGCACCATGAAGGCACGCAAGATCGGCAGCCTGGTGGTGACCGATGAGCAGGGCCGGCTGCGCGGCGTGCTCACCTATGCCGGACTGGCCGAGGCGGTGATGCTCAAGGGCGCGACCCCGGATGAGCAGGTGCTGAAGATGACCCCGGACACCCCGCGGGTGATCGACCCCGACACCGCCCTGTGGGAAGCCGAAGAGATCATGAAACGGCACACCGCCAAGTACCTGATCGTGCTGGAGGAGCAATACCCGATCGGCATGGTCTCCCAAACCGACATCCTGCGCATCCTCATCTCCCGCCCCAGCACCCTGACCAACCGCTTCCGCGAGGCCGGCAGCATCAAGGAGCTGGCGGAACTGACGCCGCTGCTGGCCGATGCCGCCATCGACATCCAGGAGACCAACCACCGCCCCAGCAGCGCGGTCCGGCTGCTCAGCGAATACCACCTGATCGCCCAACGCCGGGCGGTGGAGCTGACCCTGCGCTGGATGGAGACCAAGGACCTGGGCAAGGCGCCGGTCGGCTTCAGCGTACTGATCATGGGTTCCGGCGGCCGGCTGGAGATGCTGCTCAATCCGGACCAGGACAACGGCATCGTCATCGAGGACAGCCCGGCCAGCGAGAGCGCCGAGGCCAAGGAGTGGTTCGACCATTTCTGCAACCGGCTGAACCTGAACCTGGACCGTATCGGCTACCCGCTTTGCCCCGGCGCCATCATGGCGCGCAATCCGCTCTACTGTAAAACCCTGTCGAAGTGGAAACAGCAGATCAGCCACATCGCCGACCAGCCCACTGCGAAGGCGGCGCGCTGGTCCAACGTGGTGTTCGATTTCGACACCCTGTACGGCGACGACAGCCTGACCACGGAGCTGCGGCGTCACGCCCTCGCCGAGCTGAAGGAGAAACCGCGGCTGCTGAAAATGATGTCCGACGACGACGCCGAGGGAAAACCCGCTATCGGTTTCTTCAATCGATTGGTTACCATGAAGGACGAACAGGGCGAGTATATCGACATCAAGCGCAACGGCCTGCGCATCATCGCCGACGCCGCGCGCATCTTCTCGCTGCAGAACGGCATCGCGGCGCAGAACACCACCGACCGGCTGAATGCGCTGATGCGCGTGGGCAAACTCTCCACCGATTTCAAGGACTCGGTACAGGAGGCCTTCGAGGAGCTGCTGGATCTGCTGCTGACCCACCAGATCCGGCAGGCCAAAACAGACAGGGAAGTGAACAAGCTGATCAATCCGGAACGCCTCTCCCCACAGTCACGCAGCACCCTGCGCATGGCCATGCGGGCGGTCAAACGGTTTCAGGAGCAACTGCAGGACGAATACGCAACGGACATATTCTGAGAGAGGAGTGGCAGAGACTGCCCGACAGCCAGATTTGGCGACATCATTCCGCTCCGGCCCAAGGGCCGGAATAAAAATATCAAGAATGCGGATTGGAGTGATCGGACGGCAGCGGCAACAAGCATATGGCAAGTGAACAACTCGGCGAGTTATTCGGCAGGATACATGCGGGATTCCGGCGCACCCTGAGCAAGGGGGCGCTGCTGGCCGATCCCGGGATGCTGGCGCTGCACCGGCGCCTGCTGTCGATCGATCCGAAACGGCTGGTCACCCGGCCGCTGGCGGAGACCCGGTTTGTGGTGGTGGATACCGAGACCACCGGGCTGCAGGCCTACGCCGGTGACGAGATCTGTTCCATCGCCCTGATCGAGATGCAGGGTCTGGAACTGACCGGCCGGGAATTCAATACATTGATTTTTCCGGGGCGCAAGATTCCGGCCGAATCGACCCGCATCCACCGGCTGACCGACGCGGATGTGAAGGACGCGCCGCTGATCGAGGAGGTGATGCTGGAGATCGTGGATTTCATCGGCGAGAGCGTGCTGGTGGGACACCATGTGGGATTCGACATCCGCTTTCTGAACAAGATTCTGCAGCGCGAGCTGCTGTGTCATTTGAAACATCCATGGCTGGATACCATGCTACTCTACCTGGTCCATACCGGCCGGGTTGGACACTATACACTGGAAGAGGTGGCCGACTACGCCAGGGTGGAGGTACAGGGAAGACACACGGCGCGGGGTGACGCCATCACCGCCGCCGAGGTGTTCAGGCGAATCGCCGCGGTATTGACGGAATACAACAATCCGGTCGACCGGCTGATTCAACGGCAATACGAATTGGGACATTTTTAATATTTCCGATAAACGGATGATCCGTGGATCATCACCAGCAGTTCAGCAGTGCAACTACACTAAATTCAGAGAAACCGACCGAGCTATCGGTCCATGTAATTTTAAAGAGAAGGAGACACGCCATGTCCGATGAGAAAATCTATCCGGTAAGTGCTGAAACAGCCGCGCAAGCCCATATCGATGCAGCCAAGTACCAGGAGCTGTATCAGCGCTCTGTCGAAGACCCGGAAGGTTTCTGGGGCGACGCCGCTGACGAGTTCCTTACCTGGTTCCGCAAGTGGGACAAGGTGAGCGAGTGGGATTTCAATGAAGCCGGGATCAAATGGTTTCAGGGCGGCAAACTGAATGTCTCCTACAACTGTCTGGATCGCCACCTGGAGACCCGCGGGGATCAGACCGCCTTCATCTGGGAGAGCGACAATCCCGCCGAGGACAAAAAAATCACCTACCGCGAATTGCATACCGAGGTATGTAAATTCGCCAATGTGCTGAAAAGCCGCGGCGTCAAGAAGGGCGACCGGGTCTGTATCTACATGCCGATGATCCTGGAAGCGGCGGTGGCCATGCTGGCCTGTACCCGCATCGGCGCGGTGCACTCCATCGTCTTCGGCGGCTTCTCGCCCGACGCCCTCTCCAGCCGTATCCTCGACTCCGACTGCCAGACCCTGATCACCGCCGACGAATCGGTGCGTGGCGGCAAGCACGTCCCGCTCAAGAGCAATGCCGATATCGCCCTGGAAGATTGCCCCAACGTGCACACCTGCGTGGTGGTCAAGCGTACCGGCGGCAACATTGCCTGGACCGAAGGCCGCGATATCTACTATCACGACGCCATGGCCGACGCCTCGGCGGAGTGCGAGCCGGAGCCGATGGATGCGGAAGATCCGCTGTTCATCCTCTACACCTCGGGCTCCACCGGACAACCCAAGGGCGTGCTGCACACCACCGGCGGCTACCTGCTGTTCGCCGCCATGACCCACAAATACACCTTCGATTACAAAGAGGGCGAGGTCTACTGGTGTACCGCCGATGTCGGCTGGGTCACCGGCCACACCTATATCGTCTACGGACCGCTGACCAACGGTGCCATCAGCCTGATGTTCGAGGGCATCCCCACCTACCCGGATGCCGGCCGCTTCTGGGCAGTCTGCGAGAAACACAAGGTCAACATCTTCTACACCGCACCCACCGCCATCCGTGCCCTGATGCGGCTGGGCGAGGAGCCGGTGAAAAAGCACGACCTCTCCTCGCTGCGCCTGCTCGGCACCGTGGGTGAGCCGATCAATCCGGAAGCCTGGGAGTGGTACTACCGCGTGGTCGGCGGCGAGCGCTGCCCGATTGTCGACACCTGGTGGCAGACCGAAACCGGCGGCCATCTGATCACCCCGCTGCCCGGCGCCACCGACCTGAAACCCGGCTCCGCCTCCAAGCCGTTCTTCGGCGTGGTGCCCGCCATCGTGGACGCCACCACCGGGGAGACCCTGGAAGGCGAGTGCGAGGGCGCGCTGGTCCTGACCCGCCCCTGGCCCGGCATGATGCGTTCCGTTTACGGCGACCACCAGCGCTTCAAGGACACCTACTTCACCCAGTATCCCGGCAGCTATTTCACCGGTGACGGCGCACGCCGCGACAAGGACGGCTATTACTGGATCACCGGGCGTATCGACGACGTGCTGAACGTCTCCGGCCACCGCCTCGGCACCGCCGAGATCGAGTCGGCCCTGGTGCTGCACGAGAAAGTGGCCGAGGCTGCGGTGGTGGGCTATCCCCACGAGATCACCGGTCAGGGCATCTATGCCTATGTCACCCCGATGGCCGGCGTCGAACCGACCGATGAGTTGAAGGCCGAGCTGATCAAGCTGGTGCGTGACGAGATCGGGCCGATCGCCAAGATCAACCTGATCCAGTGGGCGCATGGCCTGCCCAAGACCCGCTCCGGCAAGATCATGCGCCGCATCCTGCGCAAGGTGGCCTGCAACGAGATCGACTCCCTGGGTGACACCTCCACCCTGGCCGATCCCGGCGTGGTGGATGATCTGATTGAGAACCGCGCCAACCAGTAACCGCGGCCTCTGTCAGCCAGCACGGGCGGTCCCGGTAACGGGGCCGCCTTTTTTGTGGCGCCAACCAGTCGATGCAGCGGCAGACACAACCCCCGCCAACGCCTATACTTTTGGCTATAAAACGCAGAATCAAATGCCTTGAACGGCTGCAGCAAATGCCTAGAGGCCCGACATTCAGGGCATCCGTATCAGGGGGAATCGGTTTGACGGATCGGCAGGACGAAGTAAAGATCAATATCTCCACCTACCAGTGGTCGATACGCTTCTTTTCCACTATCAAGCGTCTGTTGAGCGTCAATATCAAGATGCATCACGACCGCGGGCAGGTGGCCGAGGGCGAGATCTTCCTGTTCAACCATTTCGCCCGTTTCGAGACCTTCATCCCGCAGTATCTGATCTATCAGGAGACCGGCGCCTATTGCCGCTCCATCGCCGCCGCGGAGTTTTTCACCGGGGACGACACCCTGAGCAACTACCTGCGCAACGTCGGCGCCGTGCCCCACAACCACCCGCGCCTGATTGCCTATCTCGCCGAGGAGATCCTGCGCGGACACAAGGTGGTCATTTTCCCCGAAGGGGGCATGGTAAAGGACCGCCGGGTACAGGATAAACGGGGCGCCTACAGCATCTATTCGCGCTCCGCCCTGGAACGCAGAAAACACCACACCGGCGCGGCGGTGCTGTCGCTGGCGGTGGATATCCTCAAACAGTCGATCCAGCTCGCCTTTGAACAGGATAACCAGCCGCTGATCGAGCACTGGATGCACCGGCTGGAGATTGCCACGTCGCAGGCGCTGCTGGCGGCCGCGGAACGGCCCTCCACCATTGTGCCGGCCAATATCACCTTCTACCCGATGCGCGTCAGCGACAACCTCCTGCACAGCGTATTCGAGCTGGTCAATCGCGGCATCAGCCGCCGCCTCTCGGAAGAGTTGCTGATCGAGGGCAATATCCTGCTGAAGAATACGGATATGGACATCCACCTGGGGGATATCCTCTACAGCCACAAATACTGGAGCTGGTGGGTGCGGCCGATCGTCAAGCAGCTGATCCCGCAGCTGCAATCGCTGGACGAACTGCTGGACCGGCACGCGCCGCCGCGCGATTTCAAGCACCACCTGCTCAACAACCGGCTGCGCAAGAATGCCCTGCGGCTGCGCAACGACTACATGAAGGCGATCTACAACCAGGTGACCATCAACCTGAGCCACCTCGCCGCCCTGATCATCTATCAGCTGCTCGAAAACGGCCAACAGGCGGTCGACCGGGGGCAGTTCCATCGCATGCTCTATCTCGCCGTAAAGTCGGCACAGAAGCTGCCGAAGATCAATCTGCAACGCAGTCTCCGCGATGCCGGCAGTTATGGTGAGCTGATGTTCGGCCGCTGTGCCGGCCTCGACCAGTTCTTCCTCACCGCGGCACAGCTGGAACTGATCGAGCACGAGGGCGACCACTACCTGTTCATGCCCAAGCTGTGCAAGGAGCATGAATTTGATGAGATCCGGCTGGAGAACATGGTCGAGGTCTACGCCAACGAGGCGCGCCCGGTCGTCGGCCTGAACGAGATGATCGACGACGTCATCAACCGGGCCGCCAGCACCACCCCGCTAGAGCTTGCCGCCCATCTGTTTGATGACGAACGGGTCGCCTATCGCTGGGACAGGGCCAGCTTCTCCAAGCCACGGCATCAGGAGCTGAACAGCAAGGAGACTGCCACCCGGAGCGCCGAGCCGTTCCTGATTCTGCCGGAACAACCCAACCGCCTGGGTATTGTGCTGGTGCACGGTTTTCTCGCCTCGCCGGCCGAGGTGAAACCGTTTGCCGATAAACTGGGGCACCTGGGATATGCGGTCATCGGCCCACGTCTGAAGGGTCACGGCACCTCGCCCTGGGATCTGCGCGAGCGCAGCTGGAAGGAGTGGCTGGCGTCGGTCCAGCGGGCCTGCCACATCATGCGGCAGCACTGTGAGGATATCTGTCTGATCGGCTTCTCCACCGGTGGTGCCCTGTCACTGCTGCAGGCGGCCGAGCAGCCGGACGGGCTGGCCGGCGTGGTGGCCATCTCCGCGCCGATCAAGTTCCGCAACAAGAATATGATTTTCGTGCCCCTGGTGCATCATGCCAACCGGCTGGTGAGCTGGCTGCGCGCCTATGAGGGAATCATGCCGTTCCGCCCCAATGACACGGAACACCCCGACATCAATTACACCAGCATGCCGGTACACGCCCTGTTCGAGTTGCGTCTGATGGTCACCCAGCTGGTCAAGCGCCTGCCGGACGTGCACTGCCCGGCCCTGGTCATTCAGGGTGACGAGGATCCGGTGGTGGTGCCGGAGAGTGCCAACCGGGTGTATGAGAAGATCAGCAGCAAGCTGAAACGCCTCGAGTTCGTGCACTCCCAGCGGCACGGCATCCTGAATGAGAATATCGATAATACCCAGGGGATCATCATTCAGTATCTGAAGGCCCTGGAAGCGAACCTGACCACCCCCACGCAACAGGCGGCGCTGCCGGCGATTGAGCCGCCACTGCCGATCTGATGTAATGGGCCACTTCCGGTTGGATCATTTACCTATAGGGGTCGGAGTCGAATGGTACTTACTTAAGTCAATAACTTAAGTCAAGAATCACCGTCATCCCGGCGCAGGCCGGGATCCAGACTGCTTAATGGTGGCGGTATTCCTGGATTCCGGCCTGCGCCGGAGGAGTGGTGCAGGGATGCACCGGTTACGGACCTAAGGATGGAATGACGAAAATCCTGCGATTCGCTTTAAGTTAAGTGCCATTTGACTCCGACCCCTGTCTTGAAATTAAAAAAATGGATTCCGTACATGCTTAAAATCGGTGTTTTTGTTGACGCGGAAAACGTCAAATTCAATGGCGGTTATCAGTTGCGTTATGACATTCTGCGACGCTTCGCGGCGCGCGATAACGGCACCCTGCTGCGCCTGAACACCTATCTCGCCTTTGACCAGGAGCGTGCCCGGGAGGATGGCGAGTATGCGAAGAAATCCAACATCTACCAGCAGATGGTGCGGGACTACGGCTGGAAGATTATTGTCAAGCATGTCAAGCGCTATACCGACGAGGAAGGCAACATCACCACCAAGGCCAACGCCGACCTGGATCTGGCGGTGGACGCCATGTTGCAGGCGGAGAACCTGGACCTGATCCTGCTGGTCACCGGCGACGGCGACTTTCTCCAGGTGGTCACCGCGTTGCAGAATCGCGGCTGCCGGGTGGAACTGCTGGGTTTCAAGAACGTCTCCAAACAGCTGCAGCGTCAGGCCGACGCCTTCTATCGCGGCTACCTGATACCGGATCTGCTGCCGTTCTCCTACGAGCCGCGCAACGAGTGGGGCAAACCCGGCTCCTGCGTGCGCGGGGTCTGTACCAAATGGTTCCAGGACAAGGGCTACGGCTTCCTGCGCTTTATCCGCGACATCTCGCCTAATCTCTGGATTACCGATCCGCGCGACCCCCACTCGCCCTACGAGAGCGTATTCTGCCACATCAACGAACTGGCCGACGAGGTGACCCCGGATCTGCTGATGCACCGGGAGACCATTGTCGAGTTCTATCTCAAGGAGAGCGACGTGGATGACGGCCTGATCGCCACCAATGTGCGGCTGGTCTACGCGCCCAGCTAAGGACCCGTGCAAGAATAAGTTCCTGTATTCGGTCGCCCCTGGACCCCGCTGGCGGCGTTACACTTTTTGGCAAGGGAACAGCCATTGCCTGCAAAGCGTGCCTTGCCAGCGGGGCCCAGGAACGCCCTCGGTACTACGGAATTATTCTTGCGCGGATCCTAAGGGCTACTCGTGCAGGGTGGTGCGATAGCGTCGCCGCTCCCCCGGCAGGCGCTCGATCACCCCGGAGCGCAGCCGGAACGCGCCCCGGCGCTGGTCCTCGAAGTAGTATTTGAGGGTTTCGGAGACCACCTGGAAGGCCAGCTCGTCCCAGGGGATCTCCCGCTCCTCGAACAGCCGCACCTCCAGGCTCTCGTGGCCCGGCGAGAAATCGAGATCCAGCAGCGGTCCGCGGAACAGCATGTAGACCTGCGAGATATGGGGCAGGCTGAACAGCGTATAGAGCTGCTCCACCGCCACCCGGGCATTGGCCTCCTCCAGGGTCTCGCGCAACGCCCCCTGCTGGGTCGATTCACCGTTCTCCAGAAAACCGGCCGGCAGGGTCCAGTAGCCCTTTCGCGGCTCGATGGCACGGCGGCACAACAGCACCCGCCCCTCCCACTCGGGAATGCAACCGGTCACCACATTGGGGTTCTGGTAATGGATATGTCCGCAATGGCTGCAGACGTGACGCTCCCGGCTGTCGCCCTCCGGCACCCTGATTTCAATGTCGCTGCCGCACTGGCTGCAGTAATTCATGCTGTTGTCCGTTCGTAGTCTCAATGGTGTCATGCTTAAATAGTATATATTCTAACCTGTTTTCTCTGTGCAACCGGACTGACCGACTCAGCAGATATGAACATCATCATCATCCGACACGCCATCGCCGAGGACCGCGCCGTCTTCGCCGAACACAACACCGACGACAGCCTCCGCCCGCTGACAGCTAAAGGTATCAAGCGCATGGAACAGGCGCGCCAGGGACTGAAGCGACTGGAACCGGAAGCGGACTATATCTTCAGCAGTACCCTGACGCGGGCGGTACAGACCGCCGATCTGCTCGCCGAATGCTATCCCGAGGCGATCCGCAAGGCGATTCCCCAGCTGAATCCGGGCTCGGACCCGGCCAAGCTGACCAGCCTGCTCGCCGAACTGCCGACCCAGAGCACGATTCTCCTGATCGGCCACGAACCGGACCTGTCGGAACTCATCTCCTGGTGTACCAACGGCTCCCATTTCAACTTCCTGCAGCTCAAAAAAGGCGCCGCCTGCCTGCTGCAGTTCAAGGGCACCGCCAAGCCGGCCTCGGCCGAGATGATCTGGCTGCTGCCGCCCAGGCAGCTGCGCAGCCTGGGGCTGGAAACGTGCGCCTGACCCTACCGGCCCTGCAAAACACCCACAATCCCGTCGGGGCAACCCCCCGTGGTTGCCCGGGTGTTCACCGTGCCACCGACCCGGGCAGGCACGGGGGCCTGCCCCTACCCTCCCTTCAAAACACCCACAACCCCGTAGGGGCAACCCCCCGTGGTTGCCCGGGTGTTCACCGTGCCACCGACCCGGGCAGGCACGGGGGCCTGCCCCTACCCTCCCTTCAAAACACCCATAACCCCGTAGGGGCAACCCCCCGTGGTTGCCCGGGCGGACGCCGCCAAAACCGTGGTTTCAATCGCTCCGGCCCGGTGGTAGCATGCCGGTCCTGTTTGTCATAAAGCGCCGGACCCATGCTGCGTTATATTGCCAATATCGCCAACATCTCGGATACCGTCGCGGCGGTGGATCTCGGCTCCAACAGCTTCCACATGATCGTCGCCAAGGTCGACAACGGCAATTTCCAGGTGATCGACCGGCTGCGCGAGATGGTGCGCCTCGGCGCCGGCCTGCAGGAGAACAAGGAGCTCTCCCCGGAGACCGAGGCGCGCGCCCTGGACTGCCTGAAGCGCTTCGGCCAGCGCCTGAAATCCCTGCCCCACGGCAGCGTCCGCGCCGTCGGCACCAGTGCCCTGCGCCAGGTGCGCAACTCCGCCCGCTTCCTGGCCGAGGCCGAGGCGGTGCTGGGACACCCGATCGAGATCATCGCCGGCCGCGAGGAGGCGCGCCTGGTCTACCTCGGCGTGGCCCACGGGCTGGCCGCCGGCAACGAGCGCCGCCTGGTGATCGACATCGGCGGCGGCAGTACCGAACTGATCGTCGGCGACGGCTTCCAGTCACGGCGCACCGAAAGCATCCACATGGGCTGTGTCAACATGACCCGCTGGCACTTCAGCGACGGCAACCTCAGCGCCGAGGCGATGCGCTCGGCGGAACTGAACGGCGCGCTGGAGATGTTGCCGGTCAAGCATGAGTACCGCAGCGCCGGCTGGGAGGTGGCGGTTGGCGCCTCCGGCACCATCCGCGCCATCCACAAGGTGGTGCAGGCGGCGGGCTGGACCGGCGAGCAGGAGGGCATCACCTACCAGGCGCTGAAGAAACTGCGTAACGCACTGATCGACGCCGGGCATGTGGACAAGATCCAGCTGGAGGGACTCAGCAGCGAACGCCGGGCGGTATTCGCCGGCGGCGTGGCGGTGCTGCGTGCGGTGTTCAAGGCGCTGAACATCGAACAGCTCAAGGTCTCCGACAAGGCGCTGCGCGAGGGCCTGCTGTACGAGATGCTGGGCCGCACCCAGTACGAGGACGTGCGCGAGAGCACCGTGCGCGCCCTGTGCCGCCGCTACGACGTGGATGTGGAGCACGCCAGCCAAGTGGAGGCCACCGCCCGCGCCCTGTTCGACCAGGCGGCCGACAGCTGGCAACTGCGCGAGGGGGAGTACATCGACATGCTCTGCTGGGCCACCCGCTTGCACGAGATCGGCCTGACGGTCTCCCACAGCCAGTTCCACAAGCATGGTGCCTACCTGATCGCCAACTCCGATATGCAGGGATTTTCGCGCCAGGAGCAGCGGGTGCTCTCTGCCCTGATCCGCGGCCACCGGCGCAAATTCCCCTTCGACGTGTTCAACGAACTGCCCCAGGATATCTCCCTGGCCGCCCTGCGCCTGTGCATCCTGCTGCGCCTGTCGGTATTGCTGCACCGGGCGCGCTCCGCCGCCACCCAGGTGAAGGTGGCGATCGAGGTGGCCGAAAGCCGCCTGCAACTGACCTTCCCCGAGCACTGGCTCACCACCCACACCCTGCCCCACGCCGAACTGGAGCAGGAGGCCAGGCAGCTGGCCGGCCGCGGCTTCGAGCTGCGGTTCAGCTGATCAGAAAAACACCCACAACCCCGTAGGGGCAACCCCCCGTGGTTGCCCTTCTATTCACCGTGCCAGCGACCCGGGCAGGCACAAGGGCCTGCCCCTACGCACCTTTCCAAAAACATCCTCAATCCCGTAGGGGCAACCCCCCGTGGTTGCCCTTCTATTCACCGTGCCAACGACCCGGGCAGGCACAAGGGCCTGCCCCTACGCACCTTTCCAAAAACATCCTCAATCCCGTAGGGGCAACCCCCCGTGGTTGCCCTGCTGTTCACCGTGCCAGCGACCCGGGCAGGCACAGGGGCCTGCCCCTACGCACCTTTCCAAAAAAATTCACCATCCCGTAGGGGCAACCCCCCGTGGTTGCCCTCATGGTTTCGGTCTCACCAGCAAAGAAAAATTTGAAATCCCATCGGCGAGAACGCAAACTGGAACCGGTTGCCGGTTACACCGGGTAGCACAACGATAAAAACAGAGGAACTCGGGCGCAATGGAAATACTGCTGTTGCTACTGCTGCCGCTCATTGCCTGGGCCATCATCATCTACAACAAACTGGTGCGGGACAAAAACCGGGTACTGGCGGCCTGGAGCGATATCGACGTGCAGCTGAAACGGCGCCACGACCTGATCCCCAAACTGGTAGATGCGGTACAGGCCTACGCCCGCTACGAGCAGTCCACCCTGGACCACATCACCCACCTGCGCACGGCCGCCTCGGCCACCACCGCGCCGGCGGAACGGGGCCGGCTGGAGAGCGACCTCAATGAACAGCTGCGCTCCCTGCTGCTGCTGGCCGAGGCCTACCCCGACCTGAAGGCCGGCGCGCAGTATCTGGATCTGCTGCAACAGCTCAGCGACGTGGAGAACCACATCCAGTACGCGCGCCGCTATTACAACGGCGCGGTACGCAACCTGAACGTGCGCATCGACTCCTTTCCTGATCTGCTGATCGCCCGCACCTTCCGCTTCCACCCCGCCGCCTTCTTCGAGCTGGAGAGCGCGGTGGAGGTCGATCCACCGGAGATACGTTAGTGCCGAACCCTTTCAGACCCGTCACCCTGCTGTTGTTGCTGCTCCTCTCCACCCCCAGTATCGCCCAGGAGCGCATCCTCGACTACTTCAGCGACATCCAGGTGCAGCGCGACGGCAGCATGCTGGTGGAGGAGACCATCGAGGTACGGGCCGAAGGCAACAAGATCCGCCGCGGTATCTTCCGCGACTTTCCCACCGACTACAAAGACCGCCTCGGCAACCGCTACCGGGTGGGATTCGAACTGCTGGAGGTGCGCCGCGACGGCCGCAGCGAGCCCTACCGCAGCGAGGCCCAGGACAACGGCATGCGCATCTATGCCGGCAGCCAGAACGTCTACCTGAAGCCGGGGGTCTACCGTTACACCCTGCGCTACCGCACCAGCCGGCAGCTCGGCTTCTTCGCCGAGCATGACGAGCTCTACTGGAACGTCACCGGCAACGGCTGGGACTTCCCCATCGAGCGCGCCGGCGCCCGGGTCACCCTGCCACCCGAGGTTCCCACCGGTGCGATCCGGGTCGAGGGCTACACCGGCGCCCAGGGCGCCCGGGGGCAACAGTACAGCGCCCGGGTGGACGAGGACGGCAAGGCGCTGTTCGAAACCACCGCCCCGCTGCCGGTCCACCACGGGCTGACCCTGGTCACCAGTTGGCCCAAGGGCCATGTCACGGAACCGGACCGGCAGCAGCGCATCAGCTGGTTCCTGACCGACAACCAGGGCTTCCTGATCGCCGGCGGCGGCCTGCTGCTACTGCTGGCCTACTTCACGGCCATCTGGTATCGGGTGGGCCGCGACCCGGAACTGGGCGTGATCATCCCACTCTACACCCCGCCCAAGGGCTACTCCCCCGCCGCCATGCGCTTTATTCAGAAGATGGGCTACGACCACCAGACCTTCGGTGCGGCCGTGGTCAACATGGCGGTCAGCGGTTATCTCAAAATCAAGGAGGACAGGGCGGGCAAGTTCACCCTGGAGAAGACCGGCAAGTCGCCCACCCTGGCCCCCGGCGAGGGTGCCATCGCCAGCGCCCTGTTCGGTGGCCGCGACCACAAGATCAAGCTGCACCAAACCAATCACCGGAAAATCGCCAAGGCGCTGGAGGCGCACAAGGCGTCACTGAAGCGGGATTATGAAAAACGCTACTTCGTCCGTAACAGCGGCTTTATCGTACCGGGCCTGCTGATCACCCTGGCCCTGCTCGGGGTCGGTTTATGGAGTGTCGGCTCGGAAGAGAAACTGATGCTGGGCGGCTTCATGATGGTCTGGCTCTCCATCTGGAGCATCGCCGTGTTCAAGATGGTGGTCGGCATCTATCGGGCCTGGCGCGATGCGCTCGGCAGCGGCGTCGGCAGCTACGCCAAGGCGATCGGCGTCACCCTGTTCGCCCTGCCCTTCCTGGCCGGCGAGGTATTCGGCATCGGTATGCTCACCTTCGCCATCTCACTCCCCTTCACCCTGATGCTGCTGCTCGCCATCGCCATCAATGTGGCATTCTACGAGTGGCTCAAGGCGCCGACCCTGGCCGGCCAGCAACTGTTGCAGAAGGTCGAGGGCTTCAAGCAGTATCTCGGGGTGGCCGAACAGGACGAACTGAACTTCAAGCACCCGGTGGAGAAGACCCCGGCGCTGTTCGAGGCCTACCTTCCCTACGCCCTGGCACTGGGGGTCGAACAGCAGTGGGCGGAACGCTTCACCCAGGTGCTGGCCGGCGCCGGACAGGATGGCCACGCCTACCACCCCACCTGGTACAGCGGCCGGAGCTGGAACAGCCGCAACCTCAGCGGCTTCACCAGCGCCGTGGGCAGCGCCATGGGCTCGGCCATCTCCTCCTCTTCCAGCGCACCGGGCTCCTCCTCCGGCAGCGGCGGCGGGGGCTCCTCCGGTGGTGGCGGCGGCGGTGGCGGCGGGGGTGGCTGGTAGCCCTCTGCGCAGAATGCACACCTGTTCAATCGTAGGGGCAGGCCCCCGTGCCTGCCCGAGGCTGGCAACAGCCCGGTAGGGTGGGCACGTTTTTTTTGCCCACGCGGATGCCCGCTGGCCATCATGAATAATTTAAAGTCGGAGAAGGAATACCAACAATGGAACAGATGATCTACCTGGGTTGCAGTGACAAAGATGTCGGGCTGCTGCCCAACATGGCCAACCGCCACGGCCTGATCGCCGGCGCCACCGGTACCGGCAAGACCGTCACCCTGCAGGGGCTGGCCGAGTCCTTCAGCCGCCTCGGGGTACCGGTATTCCTGGCCGACGTGAAGGGTGACCTCTCCGGTCTCGGCCAGCCGGGCAAACCCCACCCGAAGATTCAGGAGCGACTGGAGCGGATGTCGCTGGATGAGTTCACCTTCCGCGGTTTCCCGGTCACCTTCTGGGACATCTACGGCCAGCAGGGCCACCCGGTGCGCACCACCATTTCGGAAATGGGACCGCTGCTGCTGGCCCGCCTGCTCAATCTCAACGACACCCAGCAGGGGGGGCTGGCACTGGTGTTCCGGGTTGCCGACGAAAACGGCTGGCTGCTGCTGGACATCAAGGACCTGCGCGCCATCCTGCAATTCGTGGCGGAGAACGCCGCCGAATTCCGCACCCTTTACGGCAACGTCTCCGCCGCCAGCGTCGGCGCCATCCAGCGCCGCCTGATCAGCCTGGAGGACCAGGGCGGCAGCCAACTGTTTGGTGAACCGGCCCTCAACCTGGCCGACCTGCTGCAGACCGACGAGAACGGATTGGGCGTCATAAACATCCTCGCCGCCGACCAGTTGATGAACGCCCCGCAACTCTACAGCACCTTCCTGTTCTGGCTGCTGTCGGAACTGTTTGAACAGCTGCCCGAGGTGGGCGACCGGGAAAAACCCAAACTGGTGCTGTTCTTCGACGAGGCGCACCTGCTGTTTGACGATGCCCCGGAAGCGCTGCTGGACAAGATCGAACAGGTGGTGCGACTGATCCGCTCCAAGGGGGTCGGGGTCTACTTCGTCACCCAGAATCCGCTGGATATCCCGGACACGGTCCTCGGCCAGCTCGGCAACCGCATCCAGCACGCCCTGCGCGCCTACACCGCCAAGGACCAGAAGGCACTGCGCGCCGCCGCCCAGACCTTCCGCGACAACCCGACCCTGGATACCGAACAGGTGATCAGCGAACTGGGCCTGGGCGAGGCGCTGGTCTCCACCCTGGACGCCAAGGGACGCCCCGGGATGGTCGAGCGTACCCTGATCCGCCCCCCGGAGAGCCAGATTGGCCCCATCACCAAACCCCTGCGCCAGACTATCATGTCCGGCTCGCTGGTCGCCGGCATCTACGAGCAAGCCGTGGACCGCCAATCCGCTCACGAAATACTCACTGAACGCGCCGCCAAGCAGGCCGAAACGCAACAGGCCGCCGAAGTGGAGCAGGCGCGGCAGAAGGAGTTGGCAAAGGCAGAAAAACGTAGCGGGAGTGGTCGCCAGACCGTGCTGGAATCCTTCTTTAAAAGTGCTGCCAGGTCCGTGGGCAGCACCATCGGCCGGCAGATTATTCGTGGGGTGTTGGGGTCGATTATGGGGAAGCGGTGATGGGGAGGCAGTAACAAGGTCGTAGGTTGGGGTGAGCCTGCGAACCCCAACATATGGCGCTGAACCATACCTCCTGATGTTGGGATTCGTTCCTCATCCCAACCTACGTGCTAATCCTGCCCTGTTAGAGGCTCATTCTCAGCAAAATCCCTGGCAAAATTGAAAACTGCCGACGCTCGTACCTCGCATGGCAATGTTCAATCGTTAGGCGACCCACACACCCATATTTCCCTATGGCGGACCCTAAACGGGGTAACCTGCTCTTTATTGGGGTAATAGAGTAGCTTAATACCCCGTTATGCAGTAGGATTACCCCATTTATTCAAACCGTGACGAGCCATGCACTCACTGTCGCCCGACTACCTTGCCGCGCTGCGCTTTGACGCCCAGCAACTGGCGACGCTGCGTGCCCTGGGGGAGTACCGGGGCAAACAGCGGCTGTACGTCGCCCAGTCCCCCGAAGTACTGAGCGATCTGCGACAAGTCGCGGCGGTCGAGTCGACCGAGTCGTCCAACCGTCTCGAAGGGGTGGTCGTCGCGGCGAGCCGGCTCAAATCGCTGGTCCTCAAGAACGCCACGCCCAAGAGCCGGTCCGAACAGGAGGTCGCCGGGTACCGCGATGCACTGGCACTGATTCACGAAAGTGGCGAACGGATGCCGTTCTCCGATGGCACGGTGCTCCAGCTGCACGGCATCCTCTACCGCTACATGCCGCAGCCGGGCGGACACTGGAAGGCGACCAACAACGATATCGTCGAACGGCACCCGGATGGGAGTTCACGTATCCGGTTCCGTCCGGTCGCCGCGCATCTCGCACCGATGGCAATGACCGACCTGATCGCACGCTATCGCGCCGCGCTGGACCAGCACCTGGCCGATCCGCTGGTGCTGGTGCCCCTGGCCATTCTCGACTTCCTGTGCATTCATCCGTTCCCGGACGGCAACGGACGCATGGCGCGGCTGCTCACCCTGCAACTGCTCTACCACTTCGATTACGCCGTGGGCCGCTTCATCAGCCTGGAGCGCATCTTCGAGGAATCGAAAGAGAGCTACTACGAAACGCTGGAAGCCAGCTCCCAGGGCTGGCACGAGGCCGCGCACGACATCGCGCCCTGGCTCGACTACTTTTGGGGCGCCCTGCTGTGCGCCTACAAGGAATTCGAGGAGCGGGTCGGCAGCCTCTCACACGGACGCGGGGCCAAGGGCGACCGGGTGCGCGCGGAGATCCTCAAACGCAACCTGCCCTTTTCCATCTCCGAGATCGAACAAGCCTGCCCCGGCGTCAGCCGCGACATGGTGCGGCTGGTACTGCGTGCGATGAAGAGCGAAGGATTGATCGCCCCCACGGGCAAGGGGCGAGGCGCCAAGTGGGTCGGCCTCGGCCAACGACCGCCAGCACAAGAATAGAAAAACCTAACGGGAACGCGAATGCCTACATTGAACTGGATCGGCAAAGAAGCCGTCGTCAAACACCACAAAGAAGTACCGTTCCGCCTGCTGGAGCCGGTGCCCGAGCTTTCCTGCGGCGCTGAGGATGCCGGGGAAGCCGGCAACCTGATCGTGCAGGGCGACAACCTGCACGCCCTCAAGGCCCTGCTGCCCCGCTACGCCGGGCAGGTGAAGTGCATCTACATCGACCCGCCCTACAACACCGGCAACGAGGGCTGGGTCTACAACGACAACGTCAACAGCCCGGAGATTCGCAAGTGGCTGGGCGAGGTGGTCGGCAAGGAAGGTGAAACGCTGGACCGGCATGACCGCTGGCTCTGCATGATGTACCCGCGCCTGGTGCTGCTGAAGCAGTTTCTGCGGGAGGATGGAGCGATCGTCATTTCGATAGATGACAACGAAGTGGCGACACTGCGGTTGCTGATGGATGAGATTTTTGGCGCAAAGAATTTTGTAGCAACAGTACTCTGGCAGAAAGTATATTCGCCCAAGAACTCAGCGCGCCACCTATCCGAGGACCACGACTACATCGTTATTTATGCGACGAAAGCTGATAACTGGAGGCCAAATTTAATTGGCCGCAATGAGTCACAAGATGCTGCGTATAAGAATCCAGACAATGATCCACGAGGCCCCTGGAAGACAAGCGATCTCTCAGCCCGGAACTATTATTCCGATGGAACCTACTCTCTCACAACGCCATCAGGGCGAGTTATTGGCGGCCCTCCAAAGGGACGCTATTGGACAATATCAAAGGAGCGTTTCAAAGAACTTGATAAAGACAATCGAATTTGGTGGGGAAAGAAACAGGATTCGATTCCACAATTCAAAAGATTCTTGACCGATGTGAAAGACGGCGTGGTTCCACAGACGATGTGGTTCTACAAAGATGTTGGCCATACGCAAGAGGCAAAGAAGGAGCTTCTCGAACTGGTCGACTTCGATACCTCTGACGACGTCTTCATCACCCCGAAGCCCACCCGTCTGATCCAACGCATCCTGCAGATCGCCACGGATAAGGACTCCATCGTTCTCGACAGCTTCGCAGGCTCCGGCACCACCGGCCATGCGGTTTTGAAGCAGAACACCCAGGACGGCGGAAACCGTCGTTTCATCCAGGTAGAGATGGACCCCGGCATTGCCAAGACCGTCACTGCTGGGCGCATGAAGCGCGTTGTTACCGGCTACACCAACACCAAGGGCACTGCCGTCGAGGGTCTCGGCAGTGGCTTCCAGTTCTGTCGCTTGTCAGCGGAACCGCTATTCGATGCCGAAGGCCAGATCCGCAGCGACGTGAGTTTTGCCCAGCTCGCCGAATTCGTCTGGTTTGCCGAAACCGGCACCGGTCTGTCGCCGGCAAAAAGAGACGAAACAGCCAGCCCCTTGGTCGGCGTGCACGAGGGCCGCGCGATTTACCTGCTCTACAACGGCATCCTCAAGGATAAATCCGTGGGCGGCGGCAATGTGCTCACCGGCCCGGTGTTCGATCTGCTGCCGAAATTCGCCGGGGCCAAGGTGATCTACGCCGCCGCCAACCGCATGGGGAGCCGTGCCGCCCGCGAGGGCATCACCTTCAAGCAGACCCCTTACGCGCTGGAGGTGTAGCGATGCACGACGACTTGAAAGTCATCATCATCGCCGGACCCAACGGGGCGGGCAAAACCACCTTTGCCCGCGAGTTCCTGCCCAACGAGGCGGGCTGCCCAATATTCGTCAATGCAGATCTGATCGCCGCCGGGCTTGCACCCTTTGCGCCGGCGCGCGCGGCGATTCAAGCGGGACGGCTGATGCTGCACGAACTGGCCCGGCATTTCGCAGCCAAAGAAAGTTTCGCCTTCGAAACCACCTTGTCAGGGCGCGGCTACCTGCACCATATCGACGAATGGCGGTCGGCAGGCTACCGGGTCAAGCTGATATTTCTGCAACTCGACAGCGTCGAGGCCGCTATCGCCCGTGTTGTTCAGCGGGTACGGCAAGGCGGTCACGACGTTCCCGAAGACGTCATCCGCCGCAGATTTGTTGCCGGACGAATGAACTTTGAACAGCTGTATGCGCCGCGGGTTGATGCGTGGGCGTTGTATGACAATGCGGGGCCAAGCCCGGTCCTGCTGGACTGGAGTGAGCAGCCATGAACAAACAGCCTATCGAAACGGCGCAGGACCAGGATTTGCGTTTGTCGCTACAGGCCATGCAGCGCGCGGCAAAACGTGCCCGTGAGATCGCTGCGCAAACCGGCACGGATATTGTCATCAGCCATCACGGCGTGATTGAGCAGATCAGCCCCGGGGCGGAGTCAACAGACTCCCAGGTGCACGAGCCGACCCCACCCTACGGTGATAAGTGATGACCACATTCGCGCCGAAAACCTACCAGCAGCATGTGCTCGACAGTATCGAGGCCTATTTCAGGTCCTGCCACGAGCTGCCCTCGCCCTCGATTGCCTTCACCGCCACCACCGAACGCCTGTGGGGGCGTGGCAACCCGTACCACCCGCTGTCAGGCTTTCCGGCTGACATGCCGTATTTCTGCCTGCGCGTGCCCACTGGCGGCGGCAAGACCTGGTTGGCGGCCAAGAGCGTGGCGCTGGTCAATACCCACCTGCTGCGCTGCGAGCACAGCGTGATTCTGTGGCTGGTGCCGAGCAAGCCGATCCGCGAGCAGACGCTGCGCGCCCTGCGCGACCGCCTGCACCCTTACCACACGGCGCTGCGCGAGGCCGGGCCGATCACGGTGATGGATCTGGATGAGGCCAAGAGCGTAACCCGCGCCACGCTGGATACCTCGACCACCATCATCGTCGCCACCCGGCAGGCGTTTCAGGTGGAGAACGAGGAGTCACGCAAGGTGTATCAGAGCAGCGGCGCGCTGATGCATCACTTCGACAATCTGTCGCCGACCCAGCGCGACATGCTGTTGAACGAGGGCGAAGGCGCGAATCGCACTACGCCCTGTTCGCTGGCCAATGTGCTGCGCCTGCGCAGGCCCTTTGTGGTTGTGGATGAGGCACACAACAGCCGCACCGAACTCGCCTTCGACATGCTGGCGCGCTTTCGCCCCAGCGGGGTAATGGAGCTGACCGCCACGCCCGATCTGGAGCGCACTCCCAGCAATGTGCTGCACAGTGTCTCCGCCGCCGAACTGAAGGCGGAGGAGATGATCAAGCTGCCGGTGGTACTGGAAACCGAGCCGAACTGGCAGCAATGCCTGGCGGACGCCATCGGTCGGCGCGATGCCCTGCACAAGCTGGCGGATGAGGAACGCCGGGCGGGCGCCGCCTACCTGCGGCCGCTGGTGCTGATTCAGTCGGAACCCCGCCGCACCGGGGTGGACAGGCTGGACTTTGAGCACGTGCGCAATGAGCTGATCACCAATCACGGCATTCCGGCCAGCGAGATCATCGTCGCCACCGGTGAAGAAAAGGGGCTGGAGCAAATCGACGTCGACTACAAACTGGGCATTGCCGACCCAACCTGTCCGGTGAAGTTCGTCATCACCCAGAAGGCGCTGGCCGAGGGCTGGGACTGCCCCTTCGCCTACATCCTGGTCAGCATGGCCTCGCTGTCATCCGCCACGGCCGTGGAGCAGTTGCTGGGCCGCGTGTTGCGGCAACCCGGCGCCAGCCATCGGCAGGCAAAGGCGCTGAATCAGTCTTATGCGTTCGTGGTGTCACGCAATTTTGCCGAGACGGCAGGCGCGCTGCGTGACCGTCTGGTGGCGGGTGCCGGCTTCGAGCGGCGCGAAGTAACCGAGTTCGTCACCGCCGCCAAGGCCGATCAAGCGCGGCTGGATCTGGAGGGGCACGCGGGGCGAGTCGTCGTTCGGCCGGTGGCGATCACCCTGTCGGAGAAACCCGACCTCAGGAGCATGCCCAAGCCGGTGCGCGACAAGGTGAGCTGGGATGGCAAGCTCAACACGCTGACCATCAGCACACCACTGACCGAGGATGAGGCTGAAGTTCTCAAGGCATCGGTCACTAGTGAAACCGCTGCGACGGCCATAATCGAGGCCGCCGAAATCAGCCGCACCACGGCTATCGAGTTTTTCCAGACGCCGGCTGAACTGGGCGAACGCTTTCGCGTGCCACAGCTCGCATTGCGCGTGCAGGGTCCCAATGATTCAGAACAGTTGCAACTGTTCGATGACCCGGAAGTGTTGGAGTACCCGTGGGACTTGTCGCCTTACGATGCCGCACCGACCAGCGACAACCTGACGGCCCTGGGTGCTGGTTTGAAGGTGTCGGAAGGTGGCGAGATCGATGTAGATGACGACAGCGGCAAGGTTGTGTCCCGCTTCCTACCTGATCTGCAACGCGATCTGGGTCTAGTCTATCAGCCCGAGAACTGGGATGAAGTGCGCATAGCCACTTGGCTGTGCCGCAATTTGCCGGAGCCATCTCTCACCCACGCCAGCAAGCAGGCCTTCGTGGCTGCGTGGCTGACCGAGTTGCTACGGCGGGATGGCTTCACTTTGGCCCGCGCCAACCTGCAGAAATTCCTGATCCGCAATCTGCTGGAAACGCGTATCCGGGAGCTGCGCAAGCAGGCGGTCAACAAGGCGTTCCAGCAAACGTTGTTTGGCGATGATGCTGCGTCACGCGTCGCCGTGACCGACCAGTACGCCTTCGAGTTCCACGCCCAGGCCTACGCGCCCAGCCGTGATTACGACGGACGTTTCGGATATTTCGACTTCCGCAAACATTTCTATGGCCGCATCGGTGATTTCGACAGCAAGGAGGAATTCGAGTGCGCCTGCTGGCTGGACATTCAGGCCCAGCAGGGGCGTATCCAGTTCTGGGTGCGAAATCTCGTCAGGCGCGAAGGCAGTTCTTTCTTCCTGCAAAAGGCCGATGGGCGGTTCTACCCTGACTTTTTGTGCCAACTACCCGGCACAACGGAAAACCCCGGGGCCGTCCTGGCCGTCGAGTACAAGGGTGCGGATCGCTGGAGCGCCGCTGAGGATGACCGGCTGATCGGCGGCCTCTGGGCGAACATGTCCGAGGGGCGCTGCCGTTTCGTGATGGTCAAGGATAAGCGGTGGGAATGGATTGAGGAGCATCTGAAATGAGGCCCCACTTGCAGACCAGAGATGGGTGGAACCGGACATGACCGATAAAACGCGCTATTTGTAAGTGTGTCGTGAGTGATGGCATGTCCCGCCTGACTTGGGGTCTGGACCGTCTTGGACGTACTGGGGCAGGTTCACTCACGGCGCTCCCACACCATTATGGTCTTAAGAGCTCAAGTTTCGGAGTTCATTTCACAAAGCCCGAATCGCTGAATTTGTAGGGTGAGGAGTGGTACAAGGATGTACCGTTTACGGACCTGAGAATGGAATAAGCATCAGCGCATCCACCATGAATCGGATGGCGGTGGATGCGCAAGCTCACCCCAACGGACCTGATCGAGTAAACCAAATCGTTCTTGCTCCGCAGGATCCGCCGCTCGTAAATATTCAGCCTCATTTCAGTCGTGCAAGTAATACTACGCTGTTTAAACTCATCCCTGAAAGGAGTTAAACATGGATACCCGAGGCTTACTCGATCAGCTACTTGGTGCCGGAAAGACGTTACTCAACGATAGCGGGGTCACCAACCCGGCCGGGGGGCTCTCCGATTACGGCAGGGGCGCGGCCACCGGCGGCCTGGTCGGCCTGCTGTTGGGCAGCAAGACAGGTCGCAAGCTGGCGACCTACGGCGGTCTAGCGGCCCTGGGGGCCATGGCCTGGCGCGCCTATAACCAGAATCGCTCCGCAGCATCCGACAGCACCCCGCCGGCCCCCGTGGCAAACGCCTCCACCGAGAGCCGCGCCGTGCTGCGTGCGGTTCTGGCCGCGGCGCGGGTTGACGGCCATATCGACGAACGGGAGCGGGTCCTGATCGATCAGGAGATCGCTCGCCATGACGGTGATGGGTCACTACGCACCTGGGTGGAGGCGGAACTGGAAACACCGCTCGACCCACAGACAATTGCAGCCGAGGTCGCGGGTGACGCCCTGCTGGCCAGCGAGGTCTATCTCGCTAGCGCACTGGTGATTGGGGAGGCCGGTTTTCTCGAACGTACCTATCTCGACCACCTGGCCGAACATCTTGGGCTGGGTGCCGATCTGAAACAGCGCCTGGAGCAGGAGGCCTTGGGTAATCAATCGAATTGACGCGCACGAATCGCGTACCTCGGGCGGCGCGTCCGTCAGGGTCCGTGAGTCCAGGCTGAATTCCGGGGCCGGTCACCCAAGTGTCAAAAACGACCGTCCCCGGGAGCCATGCCACAGCTTCAAAGAGCGGGCCAGCTGGAAACAGAACAACCTGTCCCGCCCAACTGGACGATCCGGCTAAAAACCGGAATAATCCACCCCCCCCCCGGCATAATCAACGAGTGACGATCGCCCGATGAGCGATATCGCAACGGCCTTGGCCCCTATCCTGGTCCTGATTCTTATCGGATACGGCCTAAAGCGGAGCCAATTTCTACCTGACGACGCCTGGTCCGGGATGGAGAAGCTGACCTACTTCATCCTCTTCCCCTCGCTGCTGATCCGCACGCTGGGCAATCAAAGTCTGGGTGGGGCGCCCTGGTCGGTCATGCTGCTGGTGGTAGTGGGGACTGTGCTCCTGGCCGCGGCACTCCTCATCGCCTGGCAACAACTTGGCGCGGCGGTGAATGGAGCAACCTTTACATCAATTTTCCAGGGTGGCGTGCGCTTCAACACCTACATCGCACTGGCCGTGGCCCAGGCCTTTTTGGGAGTAGACGGACTGGCAATGGCGGCAGTGTCAGCCGGTTTCATGATCGTCCTGATCAACCTGCTGTGCATCTCCGCCTTTGCCATCTGGGGGGTGCGCGCTCGCAAGGGATTGAGACCGATCATCCGTGATGTGATTGGCAATCCGTTGATTCTCGCCTGTGCCGTCGGCTGGTTTCTGAGCCTTAGCGGGATCGGGGTACCCGGTATTACAGAAGATATCCTGGAGATTATCGGCCGGGCTGCCCTGCCCTTCGGTCTGCTCGCCGTGGGGGCCGCCTTGAAACCGGAGGCGGTACGTGGACATATCGGCCCCATCCTGGTCTCCTCGGTGGTCCAGTTCGGGTTGAAGCCCGCCGCGGCGGCTTTGCTCATCGCCGTGACAGGCCTCTCCGGCATACCCGCTGGTGCCCTGGTTATCTGTCTCATGGTACCGACCGCCCCGTCGGCCTATATTCTGGCCCGGCAACTGGGCGGCGACACCCCCACCATGGCATCGATCATCACCTTCCAGACACTCCTGGCATTCCTGGTCATGCCGCTCATCGCGCTGCTGTTGCTGTAACCAGCCCCGCTTGCGGGTTCAACTGATCGCCCCGGTTGTACCGTTACCTGATCCGACAGGGGGCTGGCACAGGGACGTTTATTTGAGGCGACGACATGATCGGTAACCCGGTAACTCCCGCCCTTGAGCACCTCGCCGGTCAGGCGACCGGCGGCGTGCGGAGTCAATGCATTAGTCGAGCAGATCACCCGGGGTAGCGGGCAGACGTGGCATGGTCTGCTCCGGGAACTCTCCGTTCAGGCTATCCAGGAAAGCGACGATGTTCGCCACATCTTGATCGGGCAGGTCCTTGTTGAGCTGGCTCTTTGCCATCACCCTAACCGCTTCGTCCAGGCTTTTAACCGAGCCGGTGTGCATATAGGGCGCGGTATAAACCAGGTTGCGCAGGGTCGGCACGCGCCACAGGTTCTTGTCCTCGACTTTACCGGTGGCGGACATGCGCCCGGTATCGTTCATCAAGCCGTATTTGCTGACATAGTCGTTGTTGGTGAACACCGGGAATTTCTGATAAAAACCCTGTCCTGTGGGTAGTGTGGGCCCGTCAAAGTTGGCCCCTGAGTGGCAGGCGGTACAGCCCGTCGCCGCAAACGTCTCCATGCCGCGCAACTGCTGGACACTCATCGCCTTCTTGTCACCGCGCACATAGCGGTCGTAGGGACTGTTGGGCGTAATCAGTGTGCGTTCATAGGCGCCTATAGCCTTGGCGATATTATCGATATTGACGTTGTCACCCCCTCCGAAGGCCTTGTCGAAATAGCTCTTGTAACCTGGGATGCCGGCAATACGGGTGGAGACCGCATCCAGACCGGACATACCCATCTCGATGGGATTGGCGGGTGGCCCTTTGGCCTGATCCTCAAGGCTTGCTGCACGACCATCCCAGAATTGAACTGAATGGAAGACGGCGTTCCAGACGGTCGGGGCGTTGCGACCACCGGCCTGACCGTGTACACCGATAGAGGTGGTTCGATGATCATCCCCCCCCTCCATCACATTGTGACAGGAAAAACAGGAGACGGTCCCGTTGGAAGAGAGCCGGGGATCGAAAAAGAGCATCTTGCCCAACTCCACCTTTTCCGGTGTGGTCGGATTGTCCACCGGGGCGGGGGCGGTTTTTGGAAGTGCCTGCCATTGACCTTGGCCCATGGCAACGGCACTGGCGCTAAACAGCGCGCAGAATAATACTCGGCGCTTTAAGTTATCCATAGTTAAAGACTCCATTGCGTTAAATTAAACATTTAATGCAGGCCCAGCCGCAGGCAAGTGCGGACAGGGTGTTCCTTGCCCGGTGAATCTATCGCACCAAACTTAAATGAAGCTGAATTTCTGGATTTATCATTCCAATTCTTGCGGCAGTCGCGCTTTTTCCAAACCACTACCATGGGCCATGTAATGTTGTCTGAAAAGAGTGATACATGGATCACTCCACGGTGAATAAATAGATGGAGCGTTTCTCTCGATGGATTGAAGATCACAACTGGAACATATAGGCCAAGGATCTTCTGTTGCAGCCCCATGTCACCGGACCGAGGTCGCCTACCGGTTGGGATTCGATTATCCGCAATACTTTTCCCGGCTGTTCAAAAAGAAGATCGGCCTCAGCCCGAAGGCCTACCGGGATGAGAATTCCGTGCACTAGTACTACTTCAATTTGACAAAGTACTTTCGTAGGGTGGTCGAATACAACGTGCCCACCCTTCTACACGGACGACAAACCACGATGCCCGGGGTAGGATGTGGCGTTGCGCCCCACTTCAGTTGTCGCTGCAGGTCATGCGGTTGGTCATTCGCCCGAGCTTGTCGATCTCGACCACCACCTCGTCGCCGGGCCTGAGCCAGACCTTGTGCTCCATCCCCAGGATCACCCCCTCGGGGGTGCCGGTGACGATTATGTCGCCCGGTTCCAGGGTGGCGTAACAGGAGATGTAGCTGATCAGTTCGGCCACCGGGAAGATCATGTCGGCGGTGTTCGAGTTCTGGCGCAGCTCCCCGTTTACCCAGCAGCGGATGCCGAGATTTTGCGGATCGCCCACCTCGTCCGCCGTGACCAGGTAGGGACCGACCGGAAGGAAGCCGTCGAGCATCTTGCCGATGGTCCACTGGCCGGCGCTCAGCTGCAGTTCACGCTCGCTCAGGTCGTTGGCCACGCAGTAGCCGAACACACTGTCCAGCGCCTCGTCGGGACCGACCCGCTTGGCCCGCTTGCCGATCACCACCGCCAGTTCGGACTCGTAGTCGTACTGGTGGCGCGTGGTCGGCAGGTCGATAGTGTCCCGGGCCGATGCCAGGCAGTTGTTGTACTTGGCAAACAGGATCGGCGCCTTCGGCACTGCCATGTTGGCCTCGTGCGCGTGGCGACGGTAATTGAGCCCGATACCGATGATCTTGTTGGCGACCGGCAGGCAGGGGCCAAGTTCCAGGGCGGCCTCGTCGATAAACAGATCCTCATGGCCCTCAGCCTGTTCAAGCAGTTCACGCAACCCGGGCAGCCGGTCGCAGGCGGGTTCGAAGGGTCGGGTATCAGCAGCGAATTCGTGCTGGGCGGCGGCAACATCCAATACCCCGGCCGCCGTGCTCACCCCCCAGCGTACACCCGCGCCCGTGCGATAGGTCAAAAGCCGCATCTGATCACCCCCAGGTAGTGTTGTTGTGATCACCAACGGCGCGCCGTGGTGGCGCGCTTCGATGAGTAGAGGAACAGGTCACCGGTCATTCTATGCCAGCTCGTGTCAGTAGTGAACACGCGGGGGCTTTGGAAATCCGCGGCAGGAGGGGATTCAATCGGTATCGGCGGGTCGCATCCACCCTGCGGGAGTAGCGCAGTGGCTGCCCGGGTTCCGCGGGATATGGCCATCCCGGCGCGGTTCATCCACAATGACGCCATGGCAGACAAACGACTGAAAGCGAATATTCTTGAAACCCGCACCGAGTACGCGGGATTCTTCGAGCTGCGTCGCCTGACGGTGGAACATGACCGCTTTGACGGCGGCACCACCGGTCCGTTGGTGCGGGAAGTCCTGCATCGCAGCGATGTGGTGGCCGCCCTGCTGCACGATCCAACCGCGGACAAGGTGGTGTTGGTGGAACAGTACCGTGCCGGCGCACACGTGGCCGGTCTGTCTCCCTGGCTGGTCGACATCGTGGCCGGCCGCATCGAGACCGGGCAGACGCCGCTGCAGGCGATAACCCGCGAAATTACCGAGGAATCCGGGTTGATCCCCGTCTCGATCAAACCGATCGGCACCTATCTGACGGCACCACACCTGTCGAGCGAACAGGTGCATCTCTACTGCGCCACGGTGGACGCCACGGCTGTGGCTGGATATCACGGGTTGGCACGCGAGGGCGAGGATATCCGCCCCCTGGTGCTGGAGCGGACCGAGGCACTCGGATTGCTCAAGAGCCGGCCACTCTCCCTGTGGGCCGGCCTGGCGCTGGGCTGGCTCGGCCGATAGCCGCGCCGGCGCGTCGACTTGCCGGATGGGCACGCTACTGGTGCCCAGGCTACGCGGACTACCGATAATCCGGATTCGGGTGATCGAACCGGCAGCCGGCTTCCCACCGGTCACGCTGGTTGCCGTGGGCCGGCATACCACCGCTATCGGTCAGCAGGCGTGCCATGTGCATCAGGTTCCAGCTCATGAAGGTGGTATTGCGCTGGGTGAACTCGTTTTCGGGACCGCCCGAGCCCTCATCGGCATAGGAGGGGCCCGGCCCCGCCTCGCCGATCCAGCCGGCATCCGCCTGTGGCGGAATGGTGTAGCCGAGATGCTGCAGGGCGTACAGCACGGTCATGGCACAGTGCTTTACCCCGTCCTCATTGCCGGTGATCAGGGTCCCGGCGGTCTTGCCGTAGTAGATGTACTGGCCCTTGGCGTTCAATCTCCCCGACTCCCCGTACAGGCGCTCGATGACACGACGGCATACGGAGCTCTCCTCACCCAGCCAGATCGGGGTACCGATGATCAGAATGTGTGCCTGCATGACCTGTTCACAGAGTTCCGGCCAGTCATCCCGTTCGAAGCCGTGTTCCGTCATGTCGGGATAGACCCCCGGGGGCAGTTGATAATCCACCGGACGCAGGATTTGGGTCTTGACACCGTTGGCGTCCATGATGGCGCGAGAAACATCGATCAACGCCTCGGTGTTCGAGGTCACACCGGTCGGCTTGAGGGTGCAGTTGAGAAACAGCGCCGACAGATCGGAGAAGTCGTAGGGGTGACTGGTGCACAGTTCTTGCTGCCTTTCGGTTAACGCCATGACTGTTCTCCTTGACCCGTGTGTGGCCTGGCCATCTCAATTCACTGTTAACACTATAGGCCAAGCCAGGGAGGGGGGAGGCATCGATAGTTAACTGCCTCCGGCAAAGCCGGGGGCTTTTTGGGTAAGCGCATCAAAGGCACCGCAACACCCCGCCCCGCCATACCCCCGGGCCGCCCAAGGCGGTCGCGGCTCTACCTGTCGTTACACACGCAAGCCCCTGAAGCATAAAAGCAGATCGCATCGCGCCCGGCCTCCTTGGCCTGATACATCGCCTTGTCGGCCCATTTGAGGATGTCGCTTTGGCTGGCCTCATGGCCGGCGAACATGGCCACGCCAATGCTGGCCGTGCAGTGATGCTCGACCCGGCTCTCCTCCGCTCCCTGATGCCTGATGGCCAGTCGATAGGATTGCGACAACGCATTGCGGATATTCTCCGCCACGCTCCTGGCCTGCGAAACCGAATCGGCCTTATCCGCGCTCAGATCCGTCAGCATCACCACAAACTCATCCCCGCCGAACCGAGCCACGGTATCCATTTCGCGCACGCACCCTTTCAGCCGGGCCGCCGCCTCAACCAGCAGCAGATCGCCCACCACGTGTCCATGGGCATCGTTGAGCGGCTTGAAGTTGTCCAGGTCCAGAAACATCAAGGCACCAGAACGACCACTCCGTTTGTTGGCAGCCAGGGATTGAACCAGGCGGTCGTTGAGCAGGCGCCGATTGGGCAGGTTGGTCAGCGTGTCGTAGAACGCCAGTTGCCGCACCTGGTCCGCGGCGACGCTGCGCTCGATGGCGATACTGACCAAGTGGGCAGACTGCTCGATGATGGAAATATCATACTCCGTGGGCACGCGCGGGCGATGATGATAGATCGCCAACATACCCAACACCCGACCCGACGAGGAGCGAACCGGTTGCGACCAGCAGGCGCCCAGTCCGGCACGGGTCGCGAGCTCCTGCAACGACGACCAATCGGGATGTGACATGATATCGCCGACAATCACCCGCCTCCCGGTAAAGGTGGCCGTTCCACAGGACCCCACGCCCACCCCAATTTCGATGGCGTCGACGGCCCGCGTATAGAAATCAGGCAGGCTGGGCGCGGACGCCGTCTTCAGGTATCTGCCGTCGCCATCCAGCAAGGCGATACTGCACAGCATGGCAGGATTGAGCTGTTCCAGGCCGTGCGTAATGGTATCGAGAATCTCCGGCAGCGGCCTGCCACTGGCGAGCATTTCCAGGGAATGGCTGCGAAATTGTTCGAACCGTGCCACCTGCTTGCGCTCGGTGATATCGGTGTAGGTGGTGATAAATCCCGCCACGTTGCCGTCAACCCGCATGGCCCGGCCTTCGACCTCGATTGTCTGACCCTGCGGTCGGGTACGCTCCAGGCGATGCGGCTCGAAACGCAGGGCGAGATCCACCACCTCACGCACCTTCGCCTCGGGGTCCACCTCGCCGTACTCGCCCTGCTCCGCGTTGTAGCGGATCACATCCTCAAGCCGCGCCCCTTCATGGATCAGTTCAGGCGGCAGCTCCAGCACATCGACAAACCGCTGATTCCATAGCACCAGGTCGAGATTTTCATCGATCACGGTAACCCCCTGCGGCAGGGTGTTCAGTACCGTATCGAGATAGGTGGCGTAGCGCTTCGCCTCCTGCTCGGCACGTTTTCTTTCGGTGATATCGGTATAGATGGTGACAAAGCCACCGTTATCCGGCAGTGGGGCGCCGCGGATCTCCAGCACGGTACCATCGGGTCGGGTCCGCTCGTACACGTGCGCCTGCATGTTGCGCGCACGCTCCAAAACCTGTTGCGCCAGCCGCTCATGATCGCCGGGGCCATAGTCACCGCGGCGGGCATTGAAAATGGCCAGCTCATACATCGTCGGCAAGCCGCTCTCGAACAGGGCCGCGGGAAAATCCAGCAAACGCTTTAATTGTTCATTGCACGCGACCATCCGCAACTGCGTATCGAACAGGGTGACACCACTGGGCAGGAAATCGATAATGGTCTGCAGAATATCCGCATGTGATGAACCTGTTCCGGTCAATCCCTCCGACATACGCCCCCCTCGTCCCACTTTTTTAGTTGCTGCGAATAACCATACGACATTTATTCTTGGCATAGCAACCGAGGGCTGCGCCTCCGGCTTTCTCGTCAGATTACGCTACGTTAATCCGACCCAGCAGTCTTCCAATTTAATATTGCCGGGTAAAGCTGTTTCAGTTTGGTAGGGTGGATAAGCCGGTAGGCGCATCCACCATTGTCGCCAGGATCCCGGTTGGGGTGAGAAAGAATCCCGACATCATGACAACCCCCATGAAGCCCCGTTGCGGTTCGCAGGCTACCCCAACGCCCCGGGTTGATATATCAGCAGCTCGCGCCGCTGCCGTTCCCGGTCCGGATCGTCCCGCGATGGCACCGCCTCCAGTCGGGCGATGTACTCCTCGGGCAGGCCATGCTCACGCGCACCGCGCAGCACGTGGGTCTTGTACCAGTGAAAGGGCAAGGTGTCGGCATCGATCAGGGTCGCCCGATAGGTAAAGGCCGCTACGGTGCTACCTGTATCGAGCAGCAGGCCGACTTCGATCGCCTCGTAGCCGGCGCCCACCCCTTCGACACGGTCGAGCAGCGCACGCTGCACCGCCGCCACGTCATACAGCACCCCGAGGACGGCATGGCCGGGGTCGCCGGTAGGGGCGGCATCACACTTGCCGGAGCCATCCCGCCCCTGCTTGTGCCAGCACAGCCGGTGCCGCGGCAGTCGCGCCACCGCTACCGCGCGGGCCGCACCGAGACGCTGCCGCAGGCGCCGGCTGGACATGTTGGAACCATAGGCAAAGTAGTACACGGCACTACCTTTCGGCCATCGCCAGCCGGGCGCCGAGGGTAGCGAAGGCGACGGCGAAGCCGCGCTGCAGGCGGCCCAACAGGTGCGGGGAACCGATCACGTAATCCCGCAGCGAGCCGGCAAACAGGCCGTAGAGCAGGAATACCGCCAGGGTGATGAGCATGAAGATGCCGCTCAGCAGCACCAGGTGCAGGGCCGGCGAGGTCGAGCCGAGCGGCACGAACTGGGGCAGAAAGGCGATAAAGAACATGGAGAGCTTGGGATTGAGGATATTGATCAGGAAGCCCTTGACGGCGATGGCCCGCAGGCCGTGCCGGCAGCGCCGCTGGTCGATCTGCAGGCGGCCGGTGTCGCGCCACATGGACCAGGCGACATAGAGCAGGTAGGCCGCCCCCAGATACTTGAGCAGCTGAAACGCCAGCGCGCTCAGGTGCAGGAGCGCCGACAGCCCGAGGATACTTACCAGCAGATGGGGAATACTGCCGAAGGTGCAGCCGATAGCCGCCGCCAGGCTGGCGCGCCGGCCGACGAACAGGCCGGTGGAAAGGGTGTAGATGACACCGGGCCCCGGCAGCATCACGATAATCAGCGAGGTGATGAGAAATTCCGTGGTGAACATGCGTAACCCGTCCCGATGGCCCTGGTGGATGCCCTGTCCAATACGTCCGAGTGTACCAGAGCCCGGCGCACCTCGCTTAACCGGGAGGGGGGCGGACAATCGGCCCGGGGCGGGCCTCCTGCAACCAAGCGGGGGAAGGGGTCGGAGTCAAGCCGCTCGGCCCCCGAAGAAGTTCCCGCCGCCGTTGCACGGATTGACTCCGACCCCTGTGTGGCAGAAGGGTTGGTGGGTTACGTCGTTCCTCCTCCACCCATCCTGCTCGCCCATAAAAAAAAAGCCCCGCCGGATGGCGGGGCTTTTTCCCGGGTGCCAGGCACCCGAACCCGTTTTATTGGGGTACGACGTTCGCCGCGCTGGGGCCTTTCTGGCCCTGCTCGACGTCGAAGGAGACGGTCTGTCCTTCAGCCAGCGATTTGAAACCGCCGCCCTGAATGGCGCTGTGATGAACGAAAACGTCCTTGGAACCGTCGGTCGGGGTGATGAAGCCGAAGCCTTTTTCGTCGCTGAACCACTTAACTGTGCCTGTAGCCATGTTGCTAACCTCTGTAAAAATTGATCTTTGATATGCAGACGCTTGCCAAGCGCTTACGGAAGAATCTGCCACGAACTGCGAGAGGATAACTACCGAAAAACTACAAGTACACTGCAATGTGTCGCACTCTATTGAAAAACCAACAAAAAGACAAGCGACTTTTTCTCTTCCGGAACAACAGAGGCCGACAACAGCCCCTTGCAGCGGAATCGGGCCGTAGGCTCCTAGGATGCCCTATCCTCACACCCGTATATAGCTGGCTCTTATAGGATAGCCTATGGGCGCCGACCGATCTCAATCCTTCTCGGAATCGATCGATGCCATCAACTGGGCGTTATAGCGCTCGCCCTTGACGGTCCGGTCATTGATCAGCCCGTCCAGCCGCGCCACCACGGAGGCGTCCAGCCGGATATCCCCGGCGGCGGCATTCTCCCGCATGTATTCGGGATGCTTGGTACCGGGAATCGGCACCAGGGTCCCCTCCTCCCGCTCCAGCACCCAGGCGAGGGCCAGTTGGGCCATGCTGCAGCCCTGCTCGGCGGCGATCTCGCCAAACGGCTGCAGCAGTCGCTGGTTGGTGGCGAAGTTATCCGGCTCAAAGCGGGGGCGGCAGACATTGGTGCGGATGTCCCCCTCTTCCAGATGGGAGATGTCCTGGGCACGGCCGGTAAGGAACCCCCTGCCCAGCGGCGAGAAGGGGACGAATCCGACCTCCAGCTCGCGGCAGGTGGCGAGCATGCGGCGCTCCGGGGTACGCGCCCAGAGCGAGTACTCGGACTGCACGGCGGTGATCGGGTGGACGGCGTGGGCGCGGCGCAGGGTCTCGCTGGAGACCTCGGAGAGCCCGATGCTGCGCACCTTGCCCTCGTCCACCAGCCGGGCCAGCGCCCCGACGCTCTCCTCCACCGGCACTTGGGGATCCAGCCGATGCAGGTAATAGAGGTCGATCACCTCGGCCTGCAGATTCCGCAGGCTCTGTTCACAGGTCCGCCTGAGGATCTCCGGACGGCCATCCACGCTCAGGTTGCCGTCTTCGCCCCGGGCGATGCCGCACTTGCTGGCCAGGACGTACTCATCGCGCCGGTGACCGAGGGCGCGCCCGATCAGCGACTCGTTGTGTCCCATACCGTACATGGCCGCCGTATCCAGAAAGGTGTAACCGGCATCCAGGGCCTCCTGCAGCAACCGCTCCGAGGTGGCGTCATCGGCCGCCCCATAGCCCCAGGACATGCTCATGCAGCCTAGCCCGAGGGCCGAGACCGTGAACGGGCCAATGGTTCTTGTATGCATCACTTCGCCTCCTTTCGGCGCCGAATCCGATAGTACCGGGACTATATCAAATCCTGCCGTGGACATGGCCACCGATAGTTTATGGATAGGGACCAGCGCGCCCCGCGTGGCCAGCCGTGCCTCAGACCGGCGGCTTGTAGCGGGAGAGCAGCTTGAGCGGCCCCGGCCGGCCGATACAGAAGCCCTGGGCGTAGTCCACTTCCAGCCGGCGCAGGACGTTGAGGATCGCCTCGGTGTGCACGAATTCGGCCACCACCAGCTTGCCCATGTGATGCGCCACCTCGGTGATCGACTTGACCATGGCGCAGCTCACCTCATCCTGGTGAATATCCTTGACGAAGATGCCGTCGATCTTCACCACATCCACCGGAAACTCCTTCAGGTAGGAGTAGGAGGCGTAGCCGGTGCCGAAATCGTCGAGGAAGAAGCGGCAGCCCAGTGCCCTGATCTCCCGCATCAGTGCCGTAACCTGTCCCAGCTGGCTGACCATGGCGGTCTCGGTGATCTCGAACGCCAGCTTCTCGGGCGCGATCACCGAGTGCTGGATCTGCTCCTTGAGGAACGGGATGAAACTCTCGTCGCCCATCGACTGGCCGGAGAGGTTGATGCTGAACCCCCCCAGGTAGCCGGCGGTTTCGGCACTCAGTTCGTTGTTGGCCCAGTTGAAGAAGCGTTGCACCACCCAGCGATCGACCGCCTGCATGCGCTCGTAGCGCTCGGCCGCCTCGATGAACTGCTCCGGACTGGCCGGCTGATTGTGTTCATCCATGCGCCGCAGCAGCACTTCGTGATGGTCCGTCAGGCCATCGCCGACAAACACCGGCTGGATCAGCTGGGCAAACAGCTCCAGCTGATCGTGCTCCAGCGCCCTCTCGATCAGAGGAACCGACTGCACCAGGCGTTTTTTCTCCTCATATACCGCGCCCTCCTGCTGGTAGCAGAGGCAGCGGTTGCGGCCCCCGAGCTTGGCCTCCTCGCAGGCCGAGTGGGCGGCGTGGATCAGCACTTCCGCCCCCCCACTGTCGCTATTGACCTCGGCCAGGCCGATACTGACCGTCACCGTGACCTGCTCGCCGCTCCACTGGAAGTGGTAGTTCTGAATCGCCTTGCGCAGGCTCTCGGCGAAGCGGAAGCCCTCCTCCAGTTTGATCTGTTCCAGCAGGATGCTGAACTCGTTGTCCCCGGTGCGGGAGATGACATGGCTGCCGTCCAGGAAGCTGCGGCAGATGCCGGCAATGTTGGCCAGGAACTGGTCGCCGCCGTCGCTGCCGCAGAGTTCGTTCACCAGGCTGAACTTGTCCACGTCGATGCAGATCAGGGCGTGCCGGTTGTGCGTGCGGAGGCTGTTTTTCAGCAGCCGCTCCAGCTCGCGCCGGAAGGCGCGACGGTTCATCAGGCCGGTGACGCTGTCCCGGTCGCTCTGCTCCCGCAGCTGCTCGAAACTCAGCCGCAGCGCCCGCTCCACCGCCCGTTCCACCATTGGCAGTCCGGCATCCTCCAGCAGTGAAAGCTGGCCGGACTGCAGCCGCAGCACCAGCTCGCTATCGGTGCAATCCAATGCCTTGACGCCGTTGCAGTCGACGAACAGATAGCGGTTGTCCGGCTCGTCTTGCAACGCCAGGTTGAGCATGCGCGCATGTCCCTGGGAGCGCTGCTCGGCCACCCAGTCGCCGATCCGTATATCCGCCAGCTGGGAGCGCCATTGCGGATCGATCCGGCTCGCCCGATCGCCCTGCCGGTCGGGCTCGACCGAGGCCGGCAACAGCTGGTCGAGATAGGCCTCGTCCACATCGATGCGGCGCTCGTTATGCGGGAGGTAGCTTTCGCTGCCCTGCGCCAGGCACTCGCCAAGCTGGGCGATCAGGGCATGGGACTGGCGGCGGTAGACCGGGTAGCTGTCGAAGCCCGTGTTCAATACCCGGGACACCTTGCCCCACTTGTCGGCCTTCAGGTAGGCGTGCCGCGAATCCGGCTGCAGCGCCTGGTTAAGCAGGCGCAGCACGTCCTGGTAGCTCTTCAGGTGCTTCTGTTTCTCCGCGCCCGCCAGGTCGGTCTGCACCAGCAGTCCGGCCCACCCCAGGTGCAACAGCTGATCGACCAGCAGCGAGATCGAGCCGCCCAGCTCCTGCTGCAGGAAGGCGCGGATCCGACAACTGGCGTCGACCGCCTGCCGCTCCTGCGCGGAGGCGGCCAGCACCTGTTCAAGGTTGCTGTTGAACCGCTCCCGGCGCTCCTGCAACAGCGTCGACACCTCCTGCGTCACCTGGTCCAGGTCGGCCTTGCCGCCGGTCTGTTCCAGCGAGTGGAGTATCGCCTGCAGTTTTTCGTCGCTACCGCGGGAGAGCGCGGACTCTTCCGCGGACGGGGTCAGCAGGGCGAGCTGATCGAGATTGTCCAGCAACCGGCGCGAGGCGTGGCCGGGATCATTCAGTACCGCCGGGTCACTGATCGCCGCCTTGGCCAGCGGCAGCTGTACCTGGCGCAGGATGCGGCGCATGGTGCTGTTGTGGCGCGGGTCCTGCTGCGCCATGCGCAGCAGCTGCTCCGTGGCGTCGATTATCTGCCGGCTCTCGGCCGACAGCTCCACACCGCCCTCGGCGCCGGCGTGGCCACCCAGGGCCTGCTCGACCCGGTCGACCAGGTCGCGCTGATCCGCCTGTACCATGTCCTCCAGGGCATGGGCGACGGCGGTGTTGCTGGAGACATGGCGGGCCCCCTCCCGCCGGCCGCCCTCCCTCCGACCGTCTTCCCGGGCCCGTCCGATGAAGGCGGAGAGGGATTCAATCAGGGAGCGGGGCCTGGGCCGGGTCCGCGGCTCGGGGGCGTCTTCCGTCTGCGCTACGGGGGCCGCCCGCACCCGCGGCGCCGCGATCTCGTCGACCGCGAAGCCGTTCTGCTCCAACAGCTGGTAGACCCGATGATAGAGCGGATCCAGGGTGGCGAGGATCTGTTCCGCAAACACCGCGTAGGCGGTGTGCCTGGCAGGCGCGCTCAGGCCCAGGGGGTCCAGGCTTTTCTTGAAGGCCCACAGCAGGCTGTAGGGCGATAGCGGGTTGTTGTCGTTGCTGACCGGCGACTTGAGCATGTGGGCGATCGCCTGGGAGAGCCTGAACAGGGTCTGCGACAGGCGGCTCTCCAGGCGGCGTGAGGTGGCGACCACCGCCGCCCACTCGTCAAACTCGCCCTGATCCACCAGTTCCAGGCTCTTGTCATCCGCCATCGCCAGATCCGCAGCGGTCTTGACATACCGCAGCTGCTGCCAGTTCCCGGCAATCTGTTCAAGGAAGCGCTGCTTCAGCGCGGCCGTCCCCGTCTCGATCGCCCGCCGCCCGTGGCGCAGATCGGGCTGTTCCTGTTGCGAGGCCCGGTCTTCCAGTTCCAGAAAAGTCTCCGTCAGAATGTGGATAAATCCCGCATAGCGGTTGCTGAGGATCTGCTCCAGAAGCACCTGAATCTGCTGCAACACCCTGGTTGACGGGGTATCGCCGGTGGTGGCCGCACGCTGCCTGTTGGCCAGGGAGGCGCGCGACAGGTAGCTCAACACCTGTTGATCCGGGTGCATGAAGACCGCACCGACCCCTTGGTCGGATGCGAACACCACCCGCACCGGTATGCGGTGCTCCTGCGCATCCGTCTCCGCCTGCAACAGCACCACCGCGTCCACCGACCGCCGGGCATCGAGGCGGCCCTCACGCCTGATCCGCTGCAGTGCCTCGCTGTCGATGGCGAGGCAGAAGCCACCCCGGGAAAAATTGTCGATCCGGCAATCCTCTGCCAACGCGTCACTCAGTATCAGTCGCGCCGGATGGCTGCTCTTGAAGCGCGGGTGTTTGCGTCGATCCTGAGTCAAAAGGCACTCCAGCACAAACTGTTGTTTTGATCGGGAGCCAATGCTCGCTGATCAAAAACCAACAGGACAAGGAAAATCGCTTATCCGGCAGAATACCACAATTATTCTGGTGCTACCCACGGCGGCGGAATCCGCGGCACCCGCCGCATCACGCCGGCGGCCGATCCGCCTCGATCCGGTCGAGAAAATGCTGCGCCTCGGCGCGGCTTTCGAACACATGGGGCGCCACCGTCCGGGTCAGTATCCGGCCGAGTTTCATGCGCATGAAGGCGCTGGTGGCGTAGCGGGAGATACGTGCGTAATAGCGCGCCTCCATATCCTGCACCATGGCGGCGTAGGCCTGCGTCGCCTCGTCATCGATGCGCACGCCACCATAATTCACCACCACATCGACCCGCCTGCCGATCTCCCGGCAGCGCGCCTCGACGGCCTGGCGCACCGCCGCCACATCCGCGCTGTCGTGGATATGCATGTTTTCGAAATTAAGAAACAGCAGGTTGCGGTGCGGGTCGTAGCCGATGCGGTCGTCCAGGTGCAGGTCCAGCAGAATCGACTTCAGCCCCATCGGCTCAGCGCGGAATATGCGTCCATCCATCGGCCGGGGATCGTTGATGACCGGGCGGAACGCCATGTGTGCCAGGATGTCCCGCTCCAGCTCGATCCCGGGGGCGATCTCGATCAGCTCCAGGGCGCCGTCCTCGTTGAGCCGGAACACGCAGCGCTCGGTCACGTAGAGCACCGGCTGGCCACGCCGCGCCGCCAGCGGGCCGGAGAAGGTGACCTGCCCCACCGCCTGCTGGAACTTGCGCGCTTGCCCCTCCTGGCGGATCTATAGCCGGCCACGTTCCACGACGGCATCGAGGCCAGCGGCGGTGAAGGTACCGGCAAAGACCAGGCGGCGGGCATTCTGGCTGATATTGATGAAGCCGCCGGCCCCCGCCAGCTTGGGACCGAACCGGCTCACGTTGACGCTGCCCTGGCGGTCCGCCTCGGCCATGCCCAGGCAGGCCAGGTCGAGACCGCCGCCGTCGTAGAAGTCGAACTGCTGGTTCTGATGGATCAGCGCCTCGGTATTCACCGCCGCACCGAAATCGAGTCCGCTGGCCGGCATGCCGCCGATGATGCCGGGTTCGGCGGTCAGGGTGAGCAGGTCGAGCACCCGCTCCTCCACCGCCACCGCCGCCACCCCTTCGGGCATGCCGATGCCGAGATTGATCACCCCGTTCGGCGGCAGCTCCAGGGCGCAGCGCCGGGCGATGATCTTGCGCAGATCCAGCGGCAGGGGTGCCACGCCCTCCAGCGGCACGCTGATCTCTCCCGAATAGGCGGGCGAATAGTGGGTGGCATAGGTCTGCATGTGGTTCTCCGGGCGCGCCACCACGATACAGTCCACCAGGGGCGCGGGGATCACCACGTCGCGGCAGCCGAGCGAGCCCTGGCGGGCGATGCGCTCCACCTGCGCGATGACCACACCGTTGCAGTTTTTCACCGCCATGGCCATGGCCAGGTTGTCCAGCAGCAGGGCTTCGCGTTCCATGGTGATGTTGCCGGAGGGATCGGCCGTGGTGCCGCGGATCAGCGCCACGTTGATCGGGCAGGCCTTGTAGAAGAGCAGCTGTTCACCCTCGATCTCGATCAGTTTGACGATCTCCTCCCGGGTAATATCGTTCAGCCTGCCACCGCCGTGGCGCGGGTCGACAAAGGTCTCCAGGCCGACCCGGCTGAGGGTGCCCGGCTTGCCCGCGGCGATATCGCGGAACAGGTGGGAGATGCAGCCCTGGGGCAGGTTGTAGGCCTCGATGCGGCCCTCGATGGCTAGCCGGCCCACCTTGGGGATCAGCCCCCAGTGGCCGCCGATGACCCGTTTCAGCAACCCGTCATGGCCCAACCGGTTGAGCCCCCGCTCCTTGCCGTCACCCTGCCCGGCGGCGAAGATCAGGGTCAGGTCGGGCGGCGAGCCGCTGTCGATAAAGCGCTTTTCCAGGCCTTCCAACAGCTCGTCCGGGGTACCGATACCGACAAAACCGGAGGTGCAGAGGGTATCGCCCGGTTGAATAATGGCGACCGCATCCTCCAGTGAGACTACCTTGTTACGCACCTGCCCTCCTCGCGGGCCGCAGCGGCCGTCGCTTCGATCATGGTTGTCCCGTTACGCTGAACCGCCACTATTGAGGTGTTACCCCTTGTTGGTACCGCCGAGCATCGCCTCGAGCTGGGTGATACGGCCATGCAGGATCCGGTGCAGCTCCTTGACCGCCGCCATCTCATGCTCACTGCTGGTGGAGAACACACCGGTCCAGGAGATGGAGGAGGCACCCGCGCCATTGTCGGTAACGCGGATTTCGATTGAACACTCCTCGATCGGCAAGGGACTCTCCGTTAGCGAACAGACCATCACCCGGGCGGCGTCGTCACAGGTGTAACGCTGTTCAACAAAGGGGTGCCAGTTGGTGGTGGCCGCGAAGTTGCGCAGGGTCTGCCAGACCACCCCGGGCGGCGCGTCAATCTCTGTCTTGAGCACCAGTTTCGACATATACGCCTCCGTAGGTTTCAGCGTTCCCCTGGAATGGGTACCAGCAGTACCGGGATGGGGCTCAGATGGGTCACCTTGCGGGCGACCGAGCCCAGCAGCACCCGATCGAGGGGGGACTGGCTGTGGGTACCCATGACGATCAGGTCGGCACCGATCTGTTTGGCCTGCTCGATGATCACCGTATCGGCCTGTCCCTCGGCGATGACGATCTTGCTCACCAGCGTCGCTCGCTCATCGGCCGTACCCAGCTCACGCTTGGCGAACTCCGTGAGCCGCCGGTGAATCTCTTTCCGTACCTTTGCCAGGCCCTGGCGCTCCAGCTCATCGAGCTGTTTTTCCGGTACCGCGCTACGCATCAGGGTTCGGCCGGTGGCACCCAATGGCTCGATGGCGTGCAGGAGATGAATCTCCGCCTGAAAACTCCTGGCGAGGCTTACCGCATAGTTGAATACCGTCGGTGCATTGGCACCCAGGTCGGTCGCGTAGAGAATTTTTTGAATCAAGGCCAACATGGTCATTTCCCCCTGCTGTGAAGGCGTGGTGTTACGCTCAACGCCCATCGGTAGCTATCCAGAAAACCCTTAGGATGCGGTGGGTAAGGCGAACCGCATCACTGTCAATTGCCGTAGGCGAGACCCGGCAGCCAGGTCACCAGATCCTCCCAGACGAATACCAGGGCCAGCCCCAGCAGCTGCAGCGCGATAAACGGCAGCACGCCCTTGTAGATATGCGCCACGGTGATGCTCTTCGGCGCCACCCCCTTCAGATAAAACAGCGCGAAGCCGACCGGGGGTGTCAGGAACGAGGTCTGCAGGCAGACGGCGAACAGCACCGTGAACCAGACCAGGTCGAAGCCCAGGCCCTGCACCACCGGACCGACCAGGGGCAGAATGATCAGGGTGATCTCGATCCAGTCGAGGAAAAAACCCAGGAGGAAGGTGAAAAACAGGATGGCGATAACGATGCCGGTGGGTCCGAAGGGCAGCGAGGTCAATCCGGACTCGATCAGCTCATCTCCACCCAGGCCGCGGAATACCAGGGAAAAGGCGGTGGCACCGAGAAAGATGGCGAAGATGAAGGCGGTGGTCCGGGTGGTCTGTTGACAGACTTCACGAAACACCCCCAGGTTCAGCTGGCGATTGGCCCCGGCCAGCAGGATGGCGCCGAAGGCACCGACGCCCGATGCCTCGGTGGGGGTCGCCAGGCCCATGAAGATGGTACCGAGCACCGCGAGGATGAGCCCGGCCGGCGGCAGCACCGCCCACAGCACACCCAACACCAGTCGCCAGGTGATCGGGTCAGTGTGTTGCGGGGCCGGCGCGGCCCCCGGCACCAGGGCGGCAAAGACCACCATGTAGGCGATGTAGATGGTGCCCAGCAGCACCCCCGGGATCAGCGCCCCGAGGAACAGATCACCCACGGAAATGGCCAGCCGGTCGGCCATCAGCACCAGCATGATGCTCGGCGGGATCAGAATACCGAGGGTACCGACCGCGCAGACCGTACCGGCGGCGAACGATGGCCGGTACTTGTTCTCCAGCATCACCGGCAGGCCGAGCAGCGACAACAGCACCACCGAGGCGCCGATGATGCCGGTGGAGGCGGCCAGCAGGATGCCGATCAGGGCGACGGTCACCGCATAGCCGCCGCGCATGCGTCCGAACAGCTTGACGAAATTGCCCATCAGCTGGGCGGCGATGCCGGAACGGTCGAGCATTAGTCCCATGAAGATGAACATGGGTAGGGCCACCAGCACCCAGTTCTTCATCACGTCCCAGATGCGGTCGACCACGGCCGAGGTGTAGGCCCAGTCGATGGCGTAGAACGAATCCGCCATGAGATCGGTAAATTGGCCCGTGGCCCAGCCGATCACGGTAAATACAACCGCGAGCCCACCCAGCACCCAGGCCACCGGGAAACCGGTGAACAGGAGAGCGATAAAGCTCACGAACATCAGGATGCAGAGGATCTCATTGAACGCCATGACCTCACTCCTCCGTCTTGGCAGGAGCCGCCGGCAGCGCTGTCGGCCGGCCGAACAGATAGGCGGTCACCCGGGAGAGCCGCGAGCAGGTGATCACGATCAGCAGGATAACGCCGATGATCAGGAACGACTTGATGACCCAACGCGCCGGCAGTCCCCCCGGCGCATCCGAAACCTCATTGATGGACCAGGCGTAGCTAAAGAACGGTACGCTGTAACGCAACAACAGGAGCAGAAAGGGCAGCAGCAGGAACAGGGTGCCAAACAGCTCCACCCACGCCTTGGTCCTGAGACTGAAGCGTTCATACAGCACGTCCACCCGCACATGGTCATCCGACTCCATGCAGTAGGAGAGCCCCAGCAGAAAGCCGATGGAATAGAGGTGCCACTGGATCTCCTCGAACTCGATGCGCCCCTCGCCGAACAGATAACGCATGGAAACATTGGTGATGATGATCGCCACCAGCAGCAGCCAGATCCAGGAGATGGAGGCGCCGATGGCCCGTATCACCCGGTCTATCCTGGTGGAAAAAGCCGTATGCGGCAGTTCGGCGTGATGGACGAGCTCATGCAGGAGATCATGTTCCTCGGGTATGCTTGATGGTGGTGTGGTTCCCGGTTTCATCATCTCGTTCCCCCATGAGCTCGTCGCATTCGGTTAATGGCCAGTGGCGTTAAGGACCTGTCAATAAATAACTATTACATCTTGCTGGTCTTTTCGTCCGCCTTCGGCGTTACGGCAAGACTTACATAGAACGACTATGCGCGCCTTGCCGTGCCTTGAAGGCAAACGAAAATCCGGCGCAATCTGTAACAGTTATTTCTTTCCAGGCCCTAAACCAGATCAGAAGTCGCGCGGCAGGTAGCCCAGGCTCTTCCAGCTCTTGTAGCTCTCGGAGAAGGCCTCCTGGGCCTCGTAGACCGTCTTGAAGTGAGCGTCCTTGGCCGCCTCTTCGACCATCACCTGGCGGGTGATCTCCTGCAACTCACGCAGCAGCTCATCAGGCAACCGATTGGCATGGACGCCACTCGCCTTGAAGCTGTCGATAACCGCCCCCTGAATCGCCTCGCCCTTGGACAGGTTGCGTATCACACCGGCGGTACAGGCCATATCGATCAGCGCCCGGTTCGAAGGGTCCAGCTTGTCCCAGACACCCTTGTTCACCAACAGGTGGAACGCGGTGTAGGTTTGGTGCCAGCCGGGGAAGTAGTTGTACTTGACCACCCGGTCGAAGCCGAGTTTCTGGTCGATCGCCGGCATCGAGAACTCGGTCGCATCGATGGCACCCTTCTCCAGTGCCTGGAAGATTTCGCCACCCGGCAGCATGGTGACCGACGCACCGAGCTTCTGCATCACCCGCCCGCCGAGTCCGGCAAAACGCATCTTCAGGCCCTTCAGATCATCCAGCGATTTGATTTCGTTACGGAACCAGCCGGCCGTTTCCGGGCCGATGATGCCGCACAGCACCGGATGGATGTTGTGCTCGCCATACACGGTCTCACCCAGCGCCTGGCCGCCGCCCTCATACCACCAGGCGGTGTACTCCCATGGCTCCATGCCGAAGGGACGGGCGGCAAACAGTGGCGACGAGGGGATCTTGCCCTGGTCGTAGCCGACCCAGGTGTAACCCGCCTGTACCTTGTTGTCCCTGACCGCGTCGGTGATCGAGAACGGCGGGACCAGCTTGCCCGGCTCGAACACCTTGAACTGGACCGCGCCGCCCGATGCCGCGTTGAGCGCCTCGGCGACATAGTTGATGTTGTCACCCAGGGCGGGCAGGTTGGTACCGAAGGCGACCGGCACCTTCCAGCGCACATTTTCCGCCGCCTGCGCAGCCGATCCCAGCACCAGGCCGGCGCCGATCAGCGCCGCACCCAATGCCCGCTTCAGCATCTCCCGTTGGTTGGATTTCATCTCATACAGGCTACTCATCTCGTACCTCCACACTGGTGTTGTTGAAAAAGGTCGGAACATAGCCTCGACCCGCGTCTGCAGACCCGGGCCGAGAGTGGCAGCGAACGCCAGCAGGAATCACCGGATGGATTAGTCCCGAGAGACAGGGTTGCACACCGGTGCACCATGTCGTGGGCCCTCCACTCCTCCTCGTTTTCCTGCGTCCGTACCAAGGAAATGGCCGGCCGCTTATCGCTTGAGGCATAAGGGTGCAACCCACATGCCAGAGTGGCGGAATAAAAAAATAACCAATATTTACAAATGGTTGGATTATCGTAGGACATAAGTGGCAGGGGCCGGCGCTGTCGCTAATCCCGACAGCTTTACCCGGAAATTTACTTAGTTGTTGTTTTTAAAGGACTATATTGCAGTGCGTGAATTTACGACAGAGAGTGTCGCCTAATCGTACAGCCGGTGGTCACGGATCTTGTCGTAGAGCTGGGAACGGGAGATCCCCAGGATGCGCGCGGCCGGTGCCTTTTTGCCGCCGGTCATCTCCAGTGCCCGGCTGATCGCCTGCCGCTCGATGCTGGCGATGCGGGCCGGCAGTGACAGTCCGGTTTCGGCAGCGGTGACGGGGGCCGCGGCCCCGTGCGGGACAAACGGCCTGAGGCCGTCGGCGGAGAGGCCGGCGCTGTCGCACATGAGACAGGCCCGCTCCAGGGTGTTCTTGAGCTCGCGCACGTTGCCGGGCCAGTTGTGGGACTCGAGCACCGCCAGGCCATCGGGGTCGATCACCTTGAGGGCATCGCCGCTACGGGCGGCGATGGTTTCGAGAAAATATTCGCTCAGCGACTTGATGTCATCGAGCCGCTCCCGCAGGGGAGGCACCGCGACCAGCAGCACGTTGAGCCGGTAGTAGAGGTCGCTACGGAAACTGCCCTGCCGCACCTTGGCCTCCAGGTCTTGGGAGGTGGCGGCGATGATGCGAACATCCACCCGCTGGACAGCGTTCGAGCCGACCGGCTCGAACTCCTGCTCCTCCAGGACCCGCAGCAGTTTGGCCTGCAGCTGCAGCGGCATGTCGCCGATCTCGTCCAGAAACAGGGTCCCACCATTGGCCAGGGCGAATTTCCCCAGCCCGGTGCGCTTGTCGGCACCGGTATAGGCCCCGGGACTGACACCGAAGAACTCGGCCTCCAGCAGGTTGTCGGGGACGGCCGCCAGATTGACCGCCACGAACGGTTCGTGACGCCGCACCGAGGCGGAGTGGATCGACTGGGCCAGCAGCTCCTTGCCGGTGCCGGTCTCGCCCAGGATCAGCACCGGGCTGGTGTGCCGCGCCACCGCGCGCGCCTGCTCCTTGAGATCACAGATGTGCTGGCTGCGGCCGATGATATTGGCAATGCTGTAGCGGGTACGCCGCGCGGCGGCCAGCTTGGCCTCCGCGCTGGAGAGCCGTTGCTGCAGCAGCTCGAACTTGGAGATCAGCGGCTTCAGGTAGTCCAGGCTGTCGTAGAGTACAAAGCCGACCGCCCCGATCACCACCCCAGCCTCGTTATGCAGCGGCAGCCGGCTGACCACGAAGTGGCGGTTGTTGAAGCGCATGATGTCGAGCAGGATCGGTTGCCCAGTCTCCACCACGTGGGCGAGCATACTCTCCGGGATCACCGACGCCACGTCCCGACCGAGCACATCGTCCTCGTCGGCCACCCCCAGCAGATTCAGGTATTTCGCATTGATCCAGACGATGCGGGCGTTCTCATCCACCGAGATGGCGCCCTCGCACATCTCCTCGAAAATGTCGAAAAGTGAATCGACCATGGTGGACTGTATACGGTTGCTTTCGCTCATGGATTTGGACAAGGCCCTGTATTGTAAGATCAAATGTAGACCATCGACCGGGCAATTGCACTGGCGCGCGCGGCAGTACCAAGGAAAACCGGGCCGCAAATGAACGCGAATAAGGATAACTTTGCACCCAACCCGCCGTAGGATGCTGGTGAGCTTGCGAACCGCATCACCCGCGATTGCGGCGGGCGCACCGTTACGCCGGCGTTAGGGCTCGCGCAAGAATAAGTTCCGGTATTCGGTCGCCCCTGGACCCCGCCTGCGGCGTTACGCTTTTTGGCAAGGGAGCAGCTTTGTCCAGGGATGGACTTATGCCGCGAAGGCCATGGATGGCCGGGAGCGGCCATTGCCTGCAAAGCGTGCCTTGCCGGCATGGCCCAGTGACGCCCTCGGTGCTGTGGAATTATTCCTGCGCGAGCCCTTAGTCTTGGCTGGCGGCCCAGCGCCGGATGATCTCGTGCAGCTGGCGCACCCCGTCGGTCAGCGCCGCCGGTCCCGGCTGCAGGATATCGCAGGACTTGATCTCATGGAGCTGGCCATGGTGAACCGCCGGCACGCTGTCCCAGCCCTCCCGCGCCCGCACCTGCTCGGGCCGGAAGCGTTTGCCGCACCAGGAGCCGATAATGATATCGGGGGCGCGCCGGACCACCTCCGTCGGATCGGCAATGATCCGGCCCTTGGCGGACCGCTCCCGGCCCAGTTCGGCGAAGCAGTCCTCGCCACCGGCGATGCCGATCAGCTCAGAGACCCAGCCAATAGCGGAGATCAGCGGCTCGTTCCACTCCTCGAATAGGATACGCGGCCGGCGCGGCAGGGCCCTGGCCGACTGCTCGATTGCCGCCAGTCCCTGCTGCATTTCGTCGATCAGCCGCGCCGTTCTGTCCGCCGCACCCACCATGGCGCCGAGCATCCACATCATCTCGAAAATCCCCGCGACGCTGCGCTGGTTGAAGATATGCACCGCCACCCCGGCGCGGATCAGTTGCGCGGCGATGTCGGCCTGCAGATCGGAGAAGCCCAGCACCAGGTCCGGCTCCAGGTCGAGGATCCTGTCGATCTTGGCGCTGGTGAAAGCGGAGACTTTCGGCTTCTCCTTGCGCGCCCGCGGCGGGCGTACGGTGAAACCGGAGATACCGACGATACGCTCCTGCTCGCCCAGGAGATAGAGCAGCTCGGTGGTCTCCTCGGTCAGGCAGACGATGCGTTGCGGGTAGTGGCGGTTGACGATGTCCATAGTGATGATGACCCAGCCAATTTGGCAATCTGAAGAAAAAAATCGAGTCTGACCCGAATGGCACTTACTTAAAGCGAATCGCAGGATTTTCGTCATTCCATCCTTTGGTCCGTAAACGGTGCATCCCTGCACCACTCCTCCGGCCTGCGCCGGGATGACGGTAGTTCTTGGCTTAAGTAAGTGCCATTCGAGTCTGGCTCCGTCGCTCAGGGCAGGAACAGCCGCGCCGCCGCCTGCGGGTTGGAGGGGAAGTACCAGTGCAGGTAGGAGGCCAGCAGCCGCCCCCGGCGGAAGATCGGCTCCCCCTGCCCCTGATGCCTGGCGGCCGCGGCATAGCCCGCTGGTTCGTCCCCCGCCGACAGACGGGAGTGATGGAAGGTATGCCCCCGCAGCGCCCCCTCCGCCAGTTGCGCCCCCTGCAGGCCGAGGTTGGCGAGCCGTGGCTGCATGACTGCCCGGCCCGGCAGCAGGCCCACCATGGCGGCGCCATGGCCCTGCACATCGGTAAGCGACTCCAGCAGATAGAGCATGCCGCCACACTCGGCCACCAACGGTCGATCGGCCGCATGGTGCGCGCGGACAGCATCTTTCATCCCCCGGTTGGCCGCCAGCCGTTCGAGATGCAGCTCCGGGTAGCCGCCCGGCAGGTAGAGCGCGTCGGCCGCCGGCAGCTCGCCGTCGGCCAGGGGCGAAAAGTGGACCAGCTCGGCGCCCAGCGCCTGCAGCAGTTCCAGATTGGCGCGATACAGGAAGGCGAAGGCCGCATCCTCGGCCACGGCGATACGCACCCCGCGAAGTGGTGTCCCGACGCCACTTCCAGGCTGTGAAGCGGCGGCGAACGGCACGGCCGGCGGCAGGGTCGGGTCTACCTCCCGCAGGGCCTTTGCGGCCTGCTCGATGCGCGTCTCCAGATCGGTGATCTCGGCCGCCTGCAGCAACCCCAGGTGGCGTTCGGGCAGGCCGATCTCGCCGTCACGCGGCAGCCAGCCGAATGCTTTCAGGCCGGGCGCCAGACTCTCCCGCAGCATCCGGTAGTGGCTCTCGCCGGCGACCCGGTTGGCTAACACGCCGGCGAACGGCAGCCCCGGCCGATAACCGGCCAGGCCGTGGGCGACCGCGCCGAAGGTCTGGGCCATGGCGCTGCCGTCGATCACGGCGAGCACCGGGATACCGAACAGGGCGGCGAGATCGGCGCTGCAGGGTTCGCCGTCGAACAGCCCCATCACCCCCTCGACCAGGATCAGGTCGGCCTCCGCCGCGGCCGCATGGAGCAGTTGCCGGCAGTGCGCTTCCCCGCCCATCCACAGGTCGAGCTGATAGACCGGCGCGCCCGAGGCCTGCTGCAGGATCATCGGATCGAGAAAATCGGGACCGGTCTTGAACACCCGCACCCGCCGCCCCTGGCGGCGATGAAAGCGGGCCAGCGCCGCCGTCACCGTGGTCTTGCCCTGGCCGGAGGCGGGGGCGCTGACGAACAGCGCCGGGCAGCGCCGCACGCTCACCAGTCGACCCCCGGCTGGGCGCGGATACCCGAGCGGAAGGCGTGCTTCAGATCGGCCAGCTCGGTCACCGTATCGGCCGCCTCGCAGAGCGCCTCGGGCGCGCCACGGCCGGTGATCACCACATGTTGCATGGGCGGGCGCGCCGCCAGGTCGTCCAGCACGGTCTGCAGCTCCAGCCAGCCGTACTTGAGCGGATAGGTGAGTTCGTCGAGCACCACCAGTCCCAGGTCCGGATCGCGCAGCAATGCCCGCGCCTGTTCCCAGCCGCGCCGGGCAGTCTCGATATCGCGCGCCAGGTTCTGGGTCTCCCAGGTGAACCCCTCGCCCAGCACCTGCCAGGTGACGCCGGGCTGGCGACGGAAGAAGCCCTCCTCGCCGGTGTCGCTGCGCCCTTTGACAAACTGCGCCACGCCGACCCGCAGGCCGTGACCCAGGGCACGCGCCAGCATGCCGAAGGCGGAGCTGGATTTACCCTTGCCGTTGCCGGTCAGCACCAGCAGCAGCCCCTGATCCCGGTCCGCCTCGGCGATGGCGCTGTCCACCACGCTCTTCTTGCGCTGCATGCGCCGGCGATGCCGCGCGCCTTTGTCGGATTCACTCATGGGTTTTCCTTGGGCGCACTCACCCGCGCGCCGATCGTGTGGCTGAAAGGCATGGCAGAGGGGAAGCAACACGGACCGGGGTGGACGTCGCCACCCATAGCCGGCGCATCGCCCGCCGCGATGCCAACTAAGGGCCTGTCAATAAATAACTATCACATCTTGCTGGTCTTTTCGCCCGCCTTAGGCGTTACGGCAAGACTTACATAGAACGACTATGCGCGCCTTGCCGTGCCTCGAAGGCAAACGAAAATCCGGCGCAATCTGTAACAGTTTTTTTCCAGGCCCTCGCTTCCAGGCCGGTCTCCGGGCTTGCGAATGGTGTGACCACCGGGCGGACCGCCTTCCCACGTAATCGCTACGCAGTGGCCGAGTGATGCGCCGTGACTCGCTTACCGTTGCGGGGGCAGCTCCGGAATTGTTCCCTGACCGAGCGGGTCAGTAACGCACCGGCTTCCCGTTTCATCCCCTGGATGGATATCCTGGGGACACCTGAAGCAGACGCTGGAAGCTAAAGCAATGCCAAAGGGGTGTCAAGAAACGGCCTCGGGATCGGCGCCCCCTGGGTGCCCTGCAGGGCGGGCCATGCCCGCCATTTGCGGGGTTGCTGGCGGGCTCACAGCGCCAGCGCCTCCCGAGCCGGCAGATAGTCGTAACCCAGGGCACTGGCCACGGCTTCGTAGGTGACACGCCCCTTGTGCACATTCAGCCCCTCCAGCAGATAGGGATCATCCGCCAGGGCCAGGGGGAAGCCCTTGTTCGCCAGTGCCAGGGTAAACGGCAGGGTGGCGTTGTTGAGCGCGAAGGTGGAGGTGCGGGCCACCGCGCCGGGCATGTTGGCGACGCAGTAATGGACAATGTTGTCGACGATATAGGTGGGATCGGCGTGGGTGGTGGCGTGGGAGGTCTCGAAACAGCCCCCCTGGTCGATTGCTACATCCACCAGTACCGAGCCGGGACGCATGCGCCCCAGCATCTCGCGGGTCACCAGCTTGGGGGTCGCCGCCCCCGGCACCAGCACCGCGCCGATCACCAGGTCGGCGTCCAGCACATAGGCCTCCAGCGCCTCCTTGGTGGAGTAGATGGTGTTGAGGCGGCCGCCGAACTGCAGATCCAGCTCCGCCAGTCGTTGCAGGGAACGGTCCAGCACCGTGACGTGAGCTTCCAGCCCCATCGCCATGCGGATGGCGTTGGTGCCTACCACGCCGCCGCCGATCACCACCACATTGGCCGGCGCCACACCCGGCACCCCGCCCAGCAACAGGCCCGCGCCGCCGTGAGACTTCTCCAGACACTGGGCACCGGCCTGAATCGACATACGCCCCGCCACCTCAGACATGGGCACCAGCAGCGGCAGGCCGCCGCGCCGGTCGGTCACGGTTTCATAGGCGATGGCGGTGACGCCGGCGTTGACCAGCAGTTCCGTCTGGTTGGGATCGGGCGCCAGGTGCAGGTAGGTGAACAGCAGCTGGCCCTCGCGCAACAGGCGGCACTCGGAGGATTGGGGCTCCTTCACCTTCACCACCATCTCGGCCCGGTCGAACACGCTTCTGGCCTCCGCCACGATCTCGGCGCCCACCGCCCGATAGGCGTCATCATCCATGCCGATACCGGCACCGGCCTCACTCTCCACCACGACCTGATGGCCATGGAGTGTCAGCTCACGCACACTGGCCGGGGTCAGGCCCACCCGGAACTCGTTATTCTTTATCTCTCTCGGCACACCAATCAACATACTGGTCTCTCCCCCTCGTTATGGTTCGGATAAATCCGTGAATAAAAGTCGTCCCCCGATAGGTAAAATTCAGACCATTCCGCCCACCCTTTTCCGGTTAATTTTAGGCCATCGACGACTGCGCCGACGGAGGATCCCACGCCGCCGTCAAATCGCTTACAATGACCGATCAATCAGGGCGGATATTTCATGAGCAGCATCCTGCAGGTCGACAATCTGGTCAAACACTTCAATGGCGTGCAGGCGGTCAATGGCGTCAGCTTCTCCATCGAGCGCGGCAGCTGCTTCGGTCTGCTCGGTCCCAACGGCGCCGGCAAGACCACCACGGTGGAGATGCTGGAGGGGATCATCACCCCGACCCGGGGGGATATCCGCTACAAGGGAGAGCCGACCGGCGTGGCGTTCCGGACCGAGGCCGGCATCATGTTTCAGGAGACCGCGCTGCAGGAGTTTATCCGGGTCGGCGAGATCCTGGAGCTGTTCAGCCGCTTCTACCCGCGCACCCGCCCGATCGATGAGCTGATCGAGCGCTGCGCCCTGGGCGAATTCCTCGACCGCGACGTGCGCCGACTCTCCGGGGGCCAGCGTCAGCGACTGCTGCTGGCCATCGCCCTGATCAATGACCCGCAGATCGTCTTTCTCGACGAGCCTACCACCGGCCTCGATCCCCAGGCGCGGCGCAACTTCTGGCAGCTGGTGAACGACATCAAACGGGAGCAGAAGACCCTGATCCTCACCACCCATTACATGGAGGAGGCGTATGAGCTGTGTGACGAGATCATCATCATGGACCACGGCAAGATCATTGCCCAGGGTTCGCCCCGGGCGCTGCTGAAAGAACATTTCGACCACTCGGTGATCTGCCTGCCGGCCGGCGAGGTACCGGAATCACTCGACAGCGACAGCCGGATGCGGCTGCACCGGGCAAATGGCCAGGTGGAGATCCTGAGTGACAATATCACCGCCTCCATCGAGCTGCTGATCGCCCGGGAGGTGCCGTTGACCCACCTGCAGATCCGCTCCCGCACCCTGGAGGATCTGTTTCTGGAACTGACCGGCCGCGAGCTGAGGAGCTGAACCGTGGGATTCCGTCGCTTCCTGGCCGTGCTTTCGGCCCGCAACCTGGAGTTCCTGCGCGACCGCAGCGCCCTCTCCTGGAATATCGTGTTGCCGGTGCTGATCGTGTTCGGCTTTGCCTTCGCCTTCTCCACCGGGGGGCAGACACTATTCAAGGTGGGGCTGTTCGGCCAGCCGCAGCAGGTGCCCGGCATCGAGCGCTTTCTGCATCTCAAGCACATCCAGTTCATCCCGGTGGAGAGCATCGCGTCCGCCATCCCCAAGGTGGAGCGGCACCAGTTGGACATGCTGCTGGAGACCGCCAGCGGCAGCTACTGGATCAACGATCAGTCGGCCAACGGTTATCTGCTGGAGCAACTGCTGGCGGGGGGCGAGAACCGCTTTCACAAACAGACCGTCAGCGGCGAGGCGATCCGCTACGTGGACTGGCTGATTCCCGGTGTACTGGGGATGAACATCATGTTCAGCGCCCTGTTCGGCGTCGGCTACGTGATCGTGCGCTATCGTAAAAACGGCGTCCTGAAACGGCTCAAGGCGACCCCCCTCACCGCCTTCGAGTTCCTCTCCGCCCAGGTGGTGTCGCGGCTGTGGCTGATCGTCGCCGTCACCACCCTGGTCTATACCGGTACCAACCTGTTGGTGGGTTTCCGCATGTACGGCTCCTATCTGACCCTGTTCCTGGTGCTGGTCATCGGCACCTTCAGCATGATCTGCCTGAGCCTGATCATTGCCGCGCGCCTCTCCAGCGAGGAAACCGCCAACGGCCTGCTGAACATGATCAGCTGGCCGATGATGCTGCTCTCCGGGGTCTGGTTTTCGTTGGAGGGCTCGCCGGAGATTATCCGCCAAGCAGCGCAGATATTCCCGCTGACCCACATGATCGAGGCGGCCCGCGCGATCATGATCGACGGCGCCGGGCTGTGGGATATCGCCCCGCGCCTGTTGATCATGCTGGCCATGAGCGTGCTGTTCATGACCATCGGCGCGCGCAGTTTCAAGTGGGAATAGTTGATTTACCCTGGCATGTGAGCCGCACGCCGGGTTATTTACCTGGTATTTTCCACGGTCAGAACAAAGCCCTTGTGGATCTGCTGGTGGACATAGGTCAGCACGTCCCAACGCTGCCGCTCGTTCAGCAGCTGGTCAAATGCGGGCATTGCCGAATTAGCCGATTTGAACGGTTCCACCGTCCCCCCCTTACTCACGCGCCAGAAGAGATAGGCGTCACTGATGCCGTCCTTGGCATGAAAATGCTTACTGAGGTCAGCCGGCCGGTGGACCAGACCACGCGCCAGCGGCCCGTCGCCGATACCGGATACACCGTGGCACTGGGCACACTGCTGGGCGAATACCCCCATGCCCCTGACCACCGCCTGTGGGTCATCCCAGTCGGGGTTTCGCTTGTCGGCGTAGGCGTGGGGAGGGGTCACCCAGGATTTGTGCCCGTGACGCGCCATATGTTCCGTATGCTCCTTGCGGCCTTCCATGTGCCCGGCCTCGGTTCCCATGCTGTGCTCACCCCGTTTCTCCATATGCATCTCTTCGCTGGCCAAGGGCAGGGTTGCAAACAATAGGGAGCCCATAATCAGGGTTGTATTGATGGGATTCAATATTCCACTGCGTGTCATGTCGTATCACCTCCAAATCAATCCCCTACAAGTAATAATGTTAGCAGTAATAGCTGCATCGGGGCTGTAAATCGATTCATAATCACCGATGCGGTTCAACCAACTCGCGGATCAGGTCACCCATGAACGACTTCTGGCAACAACACAAAGAGCGGCTGCGCGGCTATGTCGCCCGGCGCGTCCGGGAGCGGGATGCCATCGACGATATTCTCCAGGATGTCTATCTCAAGGCCCACCTGAGCCTGCACAGGCTGAAATCAAAAGGCAAAATCACCTCATGGCTCTACCGCATCACGGCAAACACCATTGCTGACCATTACCGGACGCAATCGCCCACTTCCGAACTGCTGGCAGACCTGGCGGCCCCCGAGGGCGAACGGAATTATGGCGCGGAGCTGGCGGATTGCCTGCGCCCGCTGATCGCCACGCTGCCCGAAACCTACCGCACGGCACTGCTCCTTTCCGAACTGGAGGGGTTGCCGCAAAAGGAGGTGGCCGTGCGCCTCGGCCTCTCCCTCTCCGGGGCAAAATCCAGAATCCAGAGGGGCCGGGAGAGATTGCGGGCGCAACTGCTGGCCTGTTGCGACATCGAGTGCGAGCGCGGCCGGATCGTCGGCTATTCACCGCGTGACGGCAACGACAGGTTCTGTAAAAAGCCCTGCGACTGAAAAGCGCTTGCGTCTTTTTCCGGCTTTCTCCGTCTATAGGGTAGAACGCGGCAACCGCCGCACATCCAACAACGGGAGAAACCCATGGACAACCTGAAGCATGACGAAATTCGCCAGGCGGTACGACAGCAGTACGGCCGCGTGGCCAACGGCGAGGGCAGCGGCTGTGGCAGCGCCTGCTGCGGTGCGCCGACAACCAGCGTAGCGAGCCTGTCGCAAGGGCTTGGCTACAGCGCCAACGAGACCGGCGGTGTCCCCGCGGGCTCCAACCTGGGGCTGGGTTGCGGAAACCCGCAGGCCATCGCCGCGCTCAAACCGGGCGAAGTGGTGCTCGACCTGGGCAGTGGGGGTGGTTTCGACTGTTTCCTCGCGGCGCGCCAGGTGGGGGATAGCGGCCGGGTGATCGGCGTCGACATGACCCCGGATATGGTCTCCCGGGCGCGGCAAAATGCCGCGCAAGGCGGCTATCGCAACACCGAGTTCCGCCTCGGAGAGATCGAGCATCTGCCGCTGGCCGACGCCACGGTGGATGTCATCATCTCCAACTGCGTGATCAATCTCTCCCCGGATAAACCCCGGGTGTTCGCGGAGGCCTACCGGGTACTGAAACCGGGCGGCCGGCTGGCCATCGCCGACGTGCTGGCGCTGGCCGAATTGCCGGAGGCGATGCGCCAGGATCTGGCGCTCTACACCGGTTGCGTGGCCGGCGCCTCACGGGTGGCGGAAGTGGAAGCGATGCTGCGCGAGAGTGGCTTTGAGCAGATTCGCATCACGCCGAAGGACGAGAGCAAGCGCTTCATCCGCGACTGGGCGCCGGGGTCGTCGGTGGGTGATTACGTGGCATCGGCCAATATCGAGGCGGTGAAACCCGTGACCTGAAGGCGCATCGGCGTGGGCGTTGTAATGATTCGCCGGTTTACGGGTCAGGGTCGTGTAAAACGCTCGCGCGCACGTTCCACTTTATCTCGGATAACGCAGGTCCCGACATGATCGTTGATCAATCCCATGGCCTGCATAAAGGCGTATACGGTGGTCGGGCCGACAAACTTCCAGCCCATCTTTTTCAACGCCTTGGACAGCGCGACCGATTCATCCGACGTCGATGCGGTTTGCGGCGCCGCCAGGTTGTCGGCCCGGGGTTCATAACGCCAGAAAAAGGCGGCCAGGGACCCCTCCTGCCTTACCAGCTCCTGGGCACGTTGCGCATTATTGATCACCGCCTCGATCTTGCCACGATGCCGCACGATACCCGCATCCTGCAGCAGGCGATCCACATCGCGCTCGGTGAAGCGGGCCACCTTGTTGAAATCAAACTGGTGGAAGGCCGTGCGGAAGTTTTCCCGCTTGGCCAGGATGGTGCGCCAGCTGAGGCCCGACTGGAAGCCTTCCAGGCAGAGCTTTTCAAACAGGCGCCGGTCATCATCCACCGGGTAGCCCCATTCGTGGTCATGGTAATCCAGAAACTCCGGCGCGGCGCTACACCATCGGCAGCGGGGTTTGTTGTCCTGGGCGATAAAAGGCTCGGTCATCACGGACTCCTCGATTAATGCCGGTTCAATCCAACAGGAATTTCAGGCGCTCCGCCGCCTGCTGATTCCATTCATAGTAGCGTAGCTTTGCCGGATGATGGGATGGTCTTTTCCCCACTCCAACCGGCGCATCAGGAAAAAACCAGGCGGTGATGCTTGCCGATGACCGCCGCGAAGGGCTCCGGCACGCCCGCTTGCGCCGCGTAATCCGGCCAGCGGGAGACCACCTCCCGGACCGTTTCAATAATTTCCCGGGCCTCCCGGGCAAAGGTGGCGGCGGGCGCCAGCAGGTCCTCCAGGACAAACTGATCCCGCTTGCCGTTCAGGGTCATCTGGTGGGTGGCCACCCAGGGCGAATCGGCTCGGAAGCTGTAAGCCAGGTCAAACGCCGGAGCCAACCGCCAGTCGCCCCCCTGGCGGCGGGTGAAACCGACATTCTTCGGGTGGTCATCCTGGTTGCGGGCGACGATATTGAACACCATGCGCCGGTACATCTCGAGCGCCGAACGACGGTCCAGGCGCAGGCGGCGCATCAGGCCGAACAGCTGCTCATAACTGTAGTGCCCGGGCTTTTTATAGTCCGCGTGATCCATGGCGCAGAGCGACTGGAAATGGAGCTTCTCGTTGCCGATCCGGTCGAAGCGCCGGGTCATGAAATGGGCCCGTTCCCCCTCTTCCAGCAGTTCGCAATGGGAGATATGGATGCCCGCGTCCCGGGCCATCAGGTAATAGGCGTACTCCATGCGGCCATACCCCTGCGGGTCACCGAAGGTCTGATGGGTACGGTTGCTGTCCACCACGCCATCGAATTTGAGGATAAAATGCTCAAAGCCTTCGGGGCAGTCCACCTGGCCGCTACGCAGTTCGGTACGCTCCCGGTTGACGGCGACCACCGCCTTGGCGCGCGCCCCGCCGGCGGAGGTGCCCACCTGAAACAGCGACTCCAGGCCATCGCCGCGCTGCTCCCGGTCTATCGCCACCTGCAGGGCGGCGCGGCCGTCGATCACCTGCTGGGCCATCGCCACCAGGGCATCGACCCGCAGCGGGGCGGTCCGGGTCAGCGCCTGGTCGAACTCCGGGTGATACTCCAGCGCCCCCATCCCGCGGCGCCCGGTGTAGAGCAGGCGCTCCACCGGGGAGAACGAGCCGGGGTCGCGCCCCCGCTTCGCCAGCCAGGCATCGATCACCGCATTGCCGAAATCGTCTGGCAGGGTATCGGCGAAGGCGGCCGGCAGGCCGCGGTAGGTGGCATAGGGGAGCTCGCTGAACAGGTACTTGCGCCGCCCGAGGGGCAGTCGGATGGGCGAAATCTCGACCCCTTTGCGGAGCCAGCCGGGGGCGTATTCAAAGGCGCTGAAGCCGGTCTCCTCGTTATAGGCCAGGGCGCCCACGAGTTCGCCCCACAGCATCACCCGGGCGACCTGGTGCGTTACCATCCGAGATCCTCCTCAGCGTGCGGATCCTTTTTGCGCCCACCGGCCCCGGATGCGCGCTGGCGCTGGCGCCCCTGCAATTCCAGCAGGGCCATGGGGCTGAACGGAGTCTCCGGGATAAAGCGATTCACCAGCTCCAGCTGCCCGAGCACCCGCAGGATGCCGATCAGGGTGGCAAACTTGCCCCTCCCCTTGATCACGGCGCGGTAGGTCTTGGTGGTGATCCCCAGCTCCTCGGCAATACTTTCCTGGGTGATATCCGCCTCCAGCCGCAGCTGCTCGATGCGCCCGCCCAGCTCGGCGGCAATGGCCTCGTCGCTCATGGAATACAGGTTTTTAACAGGCATATATTTACCTATAAATAGCTATTTATACCGGTTAAGAGTAATTATTTACCTATATTAGTACATTAAACGGACGAATGGTGTAAATATTTATTAAGGATATTTTTATATCTCTAATACCTTATTTTTGCTATTAAAGCATATTATTTTGCCTGATAACTTTCAGGCTCAGCCATGATCGGATACTGTTTATTAAAGCTGCGGATGAAGAGGTTTTATAGCTGCCTCAGCGGCAGGTATAGCGGAGCAGCCGCCGGGAGGCGGAGCGTTCTTCATGCGGCCGTGGTCACCGTAAAATCCACGTGCACCGCATCATAGGGAAAAATCACCTGTCCGGTGTCCGTACGATCAAGCACACCTGCATTAAGCAACGCCTGCACATCGCCATGTACGGCCTTTACGTCCCGCCCGACACGCCGGGCGATTTCGCGAATCGTCATCCCTCCTTGTCCGGTCATTGCCCTGATAATTTCCCACCGCTTCACGGTGAGCACTTTCCATAGCAGCTCAACCGAGTCAAAGGATATAAACTCTCCTTGCCGCTCACCACGGAATGCAGCGGCCATCTGTCGTTTCGTTTCCTCGATCGAGGAAATGCCAAGCGTAACGGTCTTCATTGTGCTGTCCTCCACGACTCTACATCCGCCCAGAAGTCTGCTTGCAGTGTCTCCAGGTCGATAAAGCGATACGGCACTTCGCGGCCTGCCATATGCTTGTGATCGCCTTTCCCCGCCTCGTTGTCATAGCGCAGTACACAAGCCCCTTCCGATACGAGAGCCAAGCTGTACTTGAAGCTGTGGCGACTACCCCGCACCGAGCCACGCACCCGCCAGATTACGATTTCAACGAACGCTGTCTCCAACAGCCCCTCGCGCTTACGGAACAGCAGTTCGGCTTTCATGTGTTGGACATTATGCCAACAACCGCGCGTTGTCAATTAATCCAACAATTCCGCGTCATGAACACACAGGAGTCGGCTTACCCAGTCGAATGTTGGGTGTCCCGGGTTGCGTATTTATCGAGCGCACCCGGGCTTGTCGCTGTTAGACGGCCCACTGGCCCCCTGCACCACCGGACTCACCGCCCAGATGCGCTTGGCATATTCGTGAATGGCGCGGTCACTGGAGAAACAGCCCATGCGGGCCACGTTGAGGATGGCGCGCCGCGTCCACTCCTCGGGCTGACGATATAGCTCCAATACCTGTTCCTGGGTCTGCAGGTAGTGCTCGAAATCGGCGCATAGCAGATAGCGGTCGGTCCGCAGCAGATCCTCCACAATGGGACGATGCCGATCCAGCTCCTCCGGAGAGAAAAAGCCTTCGGAGATCTGCTTCAGGGCGTTGGACAGGGCCGGACTGGCTTGTACCCAGGCCCTGGGGTCATAGCCTTCCGCATGCACCTGTACCGCCTGCCGGCAATCCAGTCCGAAGATAAACATATTCTCTTCACCGACCGCCTCGCGGATCTCCACATTGGCCCCGTCCAGAGTACCGATGGTCAGGGCTCCATTGAGGGACAGCTTCATATTGCCAGTGCCGGACGCCTCGGTACCCGCCATGGAGATCTGTTGGGAAAGTTCCGCCGCCGGGATGATGTCCGCCGCGGTGCTGACATCATAATCCGGGATGAACACCAGCCGCAGCTGATCGCCGATATGGGGGTCGTTGTTGATCACATCCGCCACATCATGGATCAACTTGATAATGCGCTTGGCCATGTCATAGCCGGGCGCCGCTTTGCCGGACAGGATCACAGTGCGCGGTACCCAGTCGGCATCGGGGTCGGTGCGCATGCGATCGTACAGATGGACCACATGCAGCAGGTTCAGCAACTGGCGCTTGTACTCATGGATGCGCTTGACCTGCACATCGAACAGCGACTCCGGGTTCACCGCGATCTGCAGATGCCGGTGGATCAGGGCGGCAAGGCGTGTCTTGTTTTGCTGTTTGACCTGGCGAAAGGCGGCGCGGAAGCCGGCATCCTCCGCCAATGGCTCCAGCCCCTGCAATTCACGCAGATCCTTCAGCCAGCCGTGGCCGATGTGTTTGCCGATCAACGCCGACAGCGACGGGTTCGCCTGGTTCATCCAGCGCCGCTGGGTAACCCCGTTGGTGACGTTGACGATCTGTTCCGGCTGCAGCCGGTGGAAATCGGCGAATATGGTTTGCTGGATGATCTCCGTGTGCAGCTTGGCCACGCCATTGACCGTATGGCTGCCGACGATGGCCAGGTGCGCCATGCGCAGGCGACGCTCGTCCCGTTCATCGATGAGCGACACCCTCCGCAACAGATCAAGATCGCCCGGATTGCGATGTCGCACATCCTCCAGGAAACGCCGGTTGATTTCATAGATGATCTGCAGGTGTCGCGGCAACAGCTGGCCGATCAGCTCCACCGGCCAGGTTTCCAGCGCCTCGGACATGATGGTGTGATTGGTATAGGAGAAAGTGCGCTTGCTGATATTCCAGGCCTCATCCCAGCCGAGGTCATGCACATCCATGAACAGACGCATGAGTTCCGGAATGGCAATGGCGGGATGGGTATCGTTGAGCTGGATCGCCACCTTGTCGGGAAACGGCGCGAAATCCTCGTGGCGCTTGAGGTAGCGGTAGAGGATATCCTGCAGGGAGGCGCTGACGAAGAAATACTGCTGCTTCAGGCGCAACTCGCGGCCCATGGCCGTGGTGTCGTTCGGATACAGCACCCGGGACAGGTTCTCCGATTCATTCTTGTCGGCCACCGCCTTGATGTAGTTGCCCTCGTTGAAGTAGTTGAGGTTGAACTCCCGGCTCGACTTCGCACTCCACAGGCGCAGATTGTTGACGGTGTTGCTGCCATAGCCGGGAATGGGGGTGTCATAGGCCATGCCCATGACCACCTCGCCCTCCACCCAGTGATGACGCAGTTTGCCGACCTCGTTCACATAGTCCACCACCTTGCCGTAGAAACGCACCAGGTACAGCACCTCGGGCCGGGAAAACTCCCAGGGATTGCCGTAGCGCAGCCAGTTGTCCGGATGCTCCACCTGGTAGCCGTTCTCGATGCGCTGGGTGAACATGCCGTACTCATAGCGAATGCCGTAGCCATAGCCTGGCAACCCCAGGGTGGCCATGGAATCGAGAAAGCAGGCGGCAAGCCGCCCCAGACCACCGTTGCCCAGCGCGGCATCGGGCTCCTGTTCACGGATCTCCTCGAGATCCAGGCCGCACTGCAACAGGGCATCCCGGGTTTCCGGTTCGATGCACAGATTGAGAATGCTGTTGTAGAGGGTACGGCCGATCAGGAACTCCAGTGACAGGTAATACACGCGCTTGGTGTCCTGGTGATAATAGCTGCGCATGGTGGACATCCAGCGCTCGATCATGCGATCGCGCATCACATAGGACAGGCTGTTGTACCAATCGCGCAGGTTGGCGGTGAGGCTGTCCTTGCCGACACTGTACTCGAGACGATTGGCCAGGGAGCGCTGCAGGTCCTCGGCACTCATTCCCAGATGCTCGTGGTAGATATTTTTTTTCGGGTCATTCATATGGATGCACCTTTAGGAACCTCTTGTCCCCACTTCATTCCTGCGACCGGCCGCCTCGCGGCTGACGCCGCCCGTCTGTAGAGAAGCGACGCCAGTCACGATGAATAACACCTCGATATTAGTCCGGATCGGGAACCCCGCAGATATCGAGGCGATGAAACCCGTGACCTGACGGGCATGCGGGACCTGCGGGCATGCGAACGGACAGACCACTATTTTCTAAGGGGCGGCGCACCATCAAAAAACCTTCAACCTGACGAGCCATTTATTTACCATACTTTTTTTATAGTATTTGGCAATCGGTAATCCCGGCCATTAATAGGCTGGCAATTCCTCACCGGTCGTCTATACATTTAGTTCTAGATCGACTCAGGGCGTTTCCGACTGTGTCGGTCACGATCCCGAACAGGCGGCGGAAAAGCTCTCTTATGCTGCCTATACCCTCCATGTCTGGACGCTTGTTATGCTGGCAAGGATTTCACGGAAGAGCCGCGCGGATACGGCATTGCCATACGGTCGCCCAAAACGGCCGCTTGTTCATTACCTCAGCCTGCTGTTGACCGCAGCGCTGCTGCTGCCCCCGCAGGCCGGGGCCGCCAGCTATGCCTATGCCGGCGATGAGCTGATCGAACTCAGCCTCGAGGATCTGGCCAACCTGACGATCAGCTCGGTATCGAAAAAACCCGAGAGCCTGTCCGATGCCGCCGCATCGGTATTCGTCATCACCGCCGAGGATATCCGTCGCAGCGGTGCTACCAGCCTGCCCGAGGTCCTGCGCCTGGCGCCGAACCTGCTGGTCGCCCGCGTCGATGCCGCCAACTACGCGATCAGCGCCCGGGGTTTCAACGCCACCACCGCCAACAAGCTGCAGGTGCTGATCGATGGCCGCATCGCCTATACACCGCTGTTTTCCGGTGTGTTCTGGGATGCACAGGATGTGCTGCTCGAGGATGTCGAGCGTATCGAGGTGATCAGCGGCCCCAACACCACCATCTGGGGCAGCAATGCGGTCAATGGCGTGATCAATGTGATCACCCGCGCTGCCGCCGATACCCAGGGTACCCTGCTGGCGGCGGGGGCCGGCAATCTCGAGCGGGGCGCGACGTTGCGCTATGGCGGCGCCCTGCAAAGCGGCGGCCATTATCGGGTCTACGGCAAGGGTTTCCGGGTCGAAGAGTCGCAGCGGGAAAGCGGCGGCGAGGCCGGGGACGGCTGGCACAAGGGTCAGGCCGGTTTCCGCGTCGATACGCCGCTGAATGGCAGCCTGACCCTGCAGGGAGATGCCTATGAGGGCCGGCTGAACCGGCAGGCCGAAGATCGGGACGAGATCCGTGGCCTCAACCTGCTGAGCCGCTGGCGGCATGAGCTCGGGGATGATGCGACACTGGAGTTGCAGGCCTACTACGACAGGACCGAGCGCGACATTCCCGGCCAATTCGCTGAGACCCTGGATATCCTCGATCTCGAACTGCAGCACAATTTCAGGTTGGGCGAGCGGCAGACGATCGTCTGGGGTCTGGGCCATCGTTCGGCCTGGGACGATGTGACCAACTCGGCGCTCCTGGCCTTTCTGCCGGCCAAGAAGCGCCTGCGCTGGAGCAACCTCTTCCTGCAGGACGAGATCAGCCTGCGGCCGAACTTGCAGCTCACGCTTGGCGGCCGGTTGGAGCACAACAGCTATACTGGCCTGGAATTTATGCCCAATGCCCGGCTGGCCTGGAGTATCACGCCGCAGGATCTGCTCTGGACTTCGGTGGCCCGGGCGGTGCGCACGCCGTCGCGCCTGGACCGCGACTTCTTCGTCTTCGTGCCGTCGCTGCCACTGGTCGGTGGTCCGGATTTCGAATCCGAGACCGCGGATTCGCTCGAGCTTGGTTACCGCGGCTCCCGCTCAGGGCGGTTCAACTACTCGCTGACCGCGTTCTATCATGACTACGCTGATCTGCGTGCGCTCGAACCGGTCGGTGATGGCACCTTCGTGCTCGGCAACGGTATCGAGGCGCAGATCTACGGGCTCGAGGCCTGGGGCGATTTCCAGGCCACCGAGCGCTGGCGCCTTAGCGCCGGCGTCCTGCTGCGCCGGGACGATCTCGATCTTGCACCCGGCAGTATCGAGACCTCGCAGGGCAACGACCCGTCGAACCAGTGGCTCTTGCGGTCCAGTCTGAATCTCGGCCCCGCCCACGAGTTCGACCTGACGCTGCGCCATGTGGGCGAGCTGCCGGATCCACAGGTACCCGCCTATACGGCCCTGGACCTGCGCCTGGGCTGGAAGCCCACGCCCAATGCCGAGCTGTCCCTGTCGGCCTGGAACTTGCTCGATTCAGCGCATGGCGAGTTCGGTGAGGCTACGTCGCGCAGCGAAGTCGAACGCAGTCTTTATCTTGAACTGCTGCTGAGGTTTTGATGACGAAACGACCGGCGGCACTGATGATCAAACTGTTCTGGCTGAGTCTCTGGCTGGTGACAGTGCCCGCCGCCGCACAGGAAATTACGCCCGAGAACCGCATCAAGGCCGCTTTTCTTTACAAGTTCAGCCTCTACGTCGAATGGCCCGACGAGGCCTTTGCCGGGCCCGCCGATCCGATCGTGATCGGGGTCGTCGGCGATATCACCATCGCCAAGGAGCTGCAGCGGGTGATCGTCGGCCGTAACGTCAAACAGCGGCCGCTGCAGGTGCGTTTTTACCGCAACGACATCACCCCGGCGGGGGTCCATCTGCTATACGTCGATGGCAGGGACCGGGCCGCCCGACATACAGTGCTCGAGCACCTGCAGGACCAGCCGGTGCTGCTGGTTACCGACGATCCCGACGGACTGGCAACCGGCGGTAGCGTCAATTTTGTTGTCGAAGGCGACCGGGTCCGCTTCGATATCTCGCTGATTGCCGCCGAGGCCAAACAGTTGCGCATCAGCTCACAGTTGCTGGCGGTCGCGCGTCAGGTACGAAGGGCACGGCCATGATGCGGCGTCTCGGTATGAATCAGGGGCATTCGGCGCACGACTCGCCGGCGCGGGACAGGACGCCCGGCGTGACAGGCCGCTCCGGGAAGCAGCATTTCGGACTGCGTTCGATCCGCCACAAACTGACCCTGGGCGTGCTACTGACGACGGTGACGGCGCTGTTGATTTCGGGATCCATCATCATCGTCTACGACCTGGGGGACTTTCGTGAACGTACTCAGCAGGATCTTCGCACCCTGGCTGACCTGATGGGCCAGGCCAGTGTGGCGGCGCTGCAGTTCGACGATCCCGGGGTCGCCGGTCAGCAACTGGCGCTGCTGCACCTGCGCCCGCAGATACTGGCCGCTGCGATCTACCGGTCCGATGGCGCACTCTTCACCCACTATGCCGCCGCGGACATCGAGCCCGCGGTGCTGCCCGAACGGCCGGGTACGGCGGATTTTCGTAGCGTCGAAGGCCAACTGGGTCTGTTCCAGCCTATCCAGTTCGAGAACGAGGTACTCGGCTCCGTTTATCTGCTGGCGGACTTTCCCTATAACGAACGGCTATTACGTGATATCGGCATCGTCCTCGGCGTGGCTCTGCTGGCGCTGGCGATCTCGATGCTGGTCTCGCTGTGGATCCAGACACGCATCACACGCCCGGTACTTCGGGTGAGCGAACTGGCACGAAAGGTGGTCGAACAGCGGGATTACAGCCTGCGCGCCGAAGGCACCACCGACGACGAGATCGGCTATCTGGTGGAGGCCTTCAACGACCTGCTGTCGGAAATAGGCCGGCGCACCAAGGCACTGGAGTCCAGCAACCGCCGGCTGGCCGAGGAGATAGGCGAGCGTATCGAGGCCAGCGACGAGGTCAGACGCCTGAATGCCGAACTCGAGCAGCGGGTGCTCGAGCGCACCGCCGAACTGGAAAATGCCAACAAGGAACTGGAGGCCTTCAGTTACGCGGTATCGCACGACCTGCGGGCGCCGTTACGTTCCATCGACGGCTTCAGCCAGGCCCTGCTCGAGGACTACCAGGCGAGTCTGGACGTTACCGGCCAGGACTACCTGAGCCGGGTACGCCTGGCGGCCCAGCGCATGGGGGTACTGATCGACGACCTGCTGAACCTGTCCCGCGTCAGCCGGACGCAGCTCGATCGTGAGGTGCTGGATCTCAGCGGCATGGCCGAGGAGATCGTGGCGCAGCTGCGGGAAAGCGACCCGCAGCGCGAAGTGGAGGTGCAGATCGCCGCCGGGATGAGCGGCTACGGCGACGCAAGGCTGATCCGGGTGGCACTGGTGAACCTGCTCAACAACGCCTGGAAATACACCGGCAAGCGCAGCCAGCCACGGATCGAATTCGGCCTGCGCGATGCCGCCGGTCGTCCCAGCTACTTCATTGAAGATAACGGCGCCGGCTTCGACATGACCTATGCCGGCCGGCTTTTCGGCGCCTTTCAGCGCCTGCATGATGCGCGCGATTATCCCGGTACCGGGGTCGGTCTCGCAACGGTCCAGCGCATCATACGCCGTCACGGCGGCCAGATCTGGGCCGAAGCGGAGGTTGACCGGGGCGCGGTCTTTTATTTCACGCTGCCGCAGCCCCCGGAGACGATAACAGGAGATGGATGATGCACAGTAAACCGATACTGCTGGTAGAGGACAACGCCGATGACGAGGTCCTGGCCCTCAGAGCCTTCAGCAAGAGCAATATCAGCAATCCGATCGTGGTCGCCCGGGACGGCGCTGAAGCCCTCGATTACCTCTTCGCCCAGGGTCAGTATGCCGATCGGGACAGCCGCGACCTGCCCGCGGTAGTACTGCTCGATCTCAAGCTGCCGAAGATTGACGGCTTGGAAGTGCTGCGCCGGATCAGGGACAACGAACAGACGCGAATGCTGCCCGTGGTCGTTCTCACCTCGTCGAGACAGGATGAGGATCTTGTCAGCAGCTATAACCTGGGCGCCAACAGTTATGTGCGCAAGCCGGTGGACTTCAACGAGTTTGTCGCGGCGGTGGGCCAGCTGGGCATGTACTGGCTGCTGCTGAATCAGCTGCCCTATTAGTCAGGGGTAGTCAGGAGTAATCAGGGGCCTGATCGATGGTGACCCTGAACCCGACCCGGCCAGACCACAGCAGCGGGCCGGTACGTTTACAGGAGCAAGGATAATGGACAGGATACCTTTGCAGGCTCTGATTATTGAGGATGTCGAGGACGATGCTCAGCTGTTGCTGCGGGAGTTGCGCCGCAACGGCTACGAGCCGGACTATGTCTGCGTCGACACCGAAGAGGCCCTGGCAGAGGCACTGCAGAACCCCTGGCAGATCGTGTTTTCAGACTTTACGATGCCCACCTTCGATGGTATCAAGGCGCTGCGACTGGTACGCCAGAAGGATCCGGATGTACCCTTTATTTTCGTCTCCGGTACCCTCGGCGAGGAGAGTGCGGTCGAGGCCGTCAAGTCGGGCGCCCAGGACTACATCCTCAAGGGTAACCTGCGCCGGTTGTCGGCCACGGTGCCCCGCGAGTTGCGGGAGTCGGAAACGCGGCGTCAGCGGCGTCTGGCCGAAAGACGCCTCCACTTCCTGGCCAATTATGACGAACTCACCGCCCTGCCGAATCATGCCCTGTTCGACAGGCGTCTCGACCAGTCGATCGAGCAGGCCCGGCGGGCAGGACAGATGGTCGGGCTGGTGCACCTTAACCTGGTTCGCTTTCGCGATATCAACAGCAGCCTGGGCCAGGACGCCGGCGATCAACTGCTGAAGAAGATTGCCCGGCGTCTGGTCAGGTGTGTCAAGCCGGACGACGTGGTCGCACGACTGGCCGGCGACGAGTTTGTCCTGATCCTGCCGAGTCTGGCGCTGAAAAGCGACCTGGTGCGGAGCATCGGCAAACTGCAGAGGACGCTCGCCAAGCCTGTCACCCTTAGCGGCTATGCGCTGCAGGTCCATGCCAGTATCGGTGTCAGTGTTTTTCCGGACGACGGCAAGGACGCGGAAGAGCTGCAACGCAATGTAGCCATGGCGATGCACAGGGTCAAAAAGGAGGGCAAGGGTGGCTGCCGGTTCTTCAAACCCGAGATCCGCGAGCAGTTGCATCAGCGCCTGAGCCTGGAACGGGATCTGGGGCAGGCGGTGAAAGGCCAGCGATTCTCGCTCCACTACCAGCCCCAGGTCGAGCTGTCCAGCGGCCGTGTTGTTGCGGTCGAGGCACTGTTGCGCTGGACGCATCCAGACCGGGGGCCGATCTCGCCGGCCACTTTTATTCCGATAGCCGAAGAGACCGGACAGATTCTGCCGATCGGGCAGTGGGTGCTGGCAGAGGCGTGTCAACAGGTCAGTCACTGGCAGGCGACCGGCATATCACCGACACCGCGGATGGCCGTGAACCTCTCGGCCTTTCAGTTCCACCAGCACAACCTGGTGGAGATCGTCAGCCGCATCATCGAAAATCATCAGCTGGATCCCGAGCAGCTGGAGATCGAAATTACCGAGACGGCGCTGATGCAGGATCCGGATACGGCCCTGGAGATGTTGAAAAAGCTGCGCGACCTTGGGCTTTCGATCTCGCTGGACGATTTCGGCACCGGCTATTCGAGCCTGAGCTATCTTAAGCGGTTTCCGGTGAACGTGCTGAAGATCGATAAAACCTTTGTCGACGATCTGCCCAACGACCTTGACGACGCGGCGATTATCCGGGCCATTATCGCGATGGCGGAGCGACTGCGGCTCCATGTCGTGGCCGAAGGCGTCGAAACCCGGGAACAGCTCGAATTCCTGCACAACGAGGGCTGCGAACGGGTGCAGGGCTATTATTTCCAACGGCCGGTGCCGGCGGACAATATCACCCCGCTGCTGACGCTGCCGCCGCCCTTTGCCTCCCTGCTGCCCGGCTTTCCAGGACACCCGTCACTCTAACCTCGAATATTCCCCGCTAAATCAACCCGAGTTGCTATGGCCGCTTCGTACGCTTTAAGGCCAACCGTCAGGTGATTAGCATCACGGCACAGTTAATCGAATGCCGGCCCCCGGGATTGCGGTTCTGGTTGGCGGTTTATATCCGAACCATTACCCGACAAATTTAGTCAACTATACTAAGATTTGCCCGCAGAGGGCGGGAGGGGGATAGGTTATTGGGTCCAAACGGGCTGGGACACGAGCGTAACGATGGATACCTCAGTAAACCAAGCACAGCGGGTTCGTTTCTGGAGTGCCGATCCCAGGGTACGGGAAATAGTCAACAACGTCGCCGATGCGGTTATCGCCATCGATATCCACGGCAACATCGAGATGTTCAATCCGGTTGCCGAGCGCCTGTTCGGCTATCCGGCGGAAGAGGTGATGGGGCGCAATATCAAGCTGTTGGCGGCACCGGCCTACAGCCGGCATCACGACGAATATATCGCCCGTTACCTGGAGACCGAAGAGCCCCATATCATCGGCAGCGGCCGTGAGGTGGAGGGACGGCGCAAGGACGGTACCGTTTTCCCCATCTACCTCTCAGTGGGAGAGGTCAAGGTGGCGGAGTTCCATGGCTTTATCGGCATCATCCATGACCTGACGGTACAGAAAGAGGCGGAAAAGGCCCTGCGCAACGCCCGGGCCTCTCTCCAGGACATCATCGACTCCATGCCATCGATCCTGGTCGGCGTGGATGAGCAGGGCATTATTACCCACTGGAACCGCTCCGCCGCGGCGGAGCGGAATATGGACATCAGGGAGGGCATCGGCCAACCCCTGGTCAAGCTCTTCCCCTTTCTGGAGCGTCAACTGGGGGATATCAGCAGCGCCATTCGCGAACGCCATCCGGTGCGCAAGGAACGCCTCCCTCTGCAAAGCGGTAGCGGCACCCGTTTTATCGACCTGGTGGTCTATCCGCTCAGTTCTGCCGATGGCCTGGGTGGAGTGGTCCGTATCGATGATGTTACCGAACGAGTCCGCATCGAGGAGATGATGATCCAGACGGAGAAGATGATGTCGGTGGGGGGCCTGGCCGCAGGCATGGCCCACGAGATCAACAACCCCCTTGGCATCATCGCCCAGAGCTGCCAAAACCTGGTGCGCCGGCTCTCCGACGAGATCCCGAAGAACCGGGAGGTGGCCGATAATCTGGGCTTGGATCTGGACACAATGCGCCGCTATATGACCGAGCGCGGACTCTTTCAGTTTATCGCCGGCATGCAGGAGGCTACCGAGCGGGCGGGACGAATCGTCACCGAGATGCTCGCTTATAGCCGGCGCAGCACCTCGAGTTTCGTCCCAACCTCCTTGTGCGAACTGGTGGAGACCGTGCTGCACCTCGCCAGCCACGACTATGACGTCAAGAAAAACTACGACTTCCGGCGCATCAGCATCGAGCGCGACTACGATATCCGCTCCGACGTGATCTTCTGCGAAGCCATGGCCATCGAACAGGTGCTGCTCAACCTGCTGAAAAATGCCGCCCAGGCGATGGCCGGCAATCCACAGCAGACCGCTCCGGCTATCACCCTGCGGCTGCGTGAGGAGGAACAGTGGCTACGCCTGGAGGTGATCGACAACGGACCGGGGATGTCGGCGGAGGTCCGTCACCGTCTGTTCGAACCGTTTTTCACCACCAAGCCGGTCGGCATGGGGACAGGTCTTGGACTCGCGGTGGCCTACTTCATCGTCACCGAGCAACACCATGGCCGATTGGAGGTGGATTCCATTCCGGGCAAGGGCTCAAAGTTCACCCTGCGGCTACCTCGGCACGAGGAGCATTGAGATGGCATCGGTCCTGATTGTCGACGATGAGGAGCTGATCAGTAGCAATATGGCGGCCTATCTGGAGGATGAAGGGCTGGAGGTCGATGTCGCCAATTCGGCGGAGGATGCGTTGCGATTGGTGGAGGCAGGACTGAGTGTGCAGGTATGCATCATGGATATGCGCCTGCCCGGCATGAACGGCAACGAGGCCTGTCAGGCGCTGCACCGGCAGGACCCCGGGATCCGCTTCCTGCTCCATACCGGGTCACCCAACTATGTCATATCCCCCGAGCTCAGCGCCATCGGTATCACGCCGGATCATCTGTACCGTAAACCGATCATGGACATGGCCGAATTTACTGCAACCGTGCACGCGCTCTGCGCCGGCCGATGAGCAATCTCGCCCCGACAGTTGCGGAGACCCGGATCCTGGTAGTGGATGACGAGAGCATGATCCGCTACAACATCGCCGGCTATCTGGAAGATTCCGGTTATTCGGTGTTCGAGGCGGAGGACGGGCTGCAGGCGATCGAGGCGGTAAAGCGGCAACGGCCTGATCTGGTATTGAGCGATCTACGCATGCCGGGTCTCGATGGACTGGAGGTGATCGGGCAGCTGCACCACTCCCATCCTGAACTGCCGATCATCGCCGTCTCCGGTACGGGGGTGCTGGGAGATGCGGTGGACGCGCTGCGCGCCGGGGCCTGGGATTTTGTCGTCAAGCCGATCCAGGACATGGCGGTACTCGAACATGCCGTCACCGCCGCCCTGGGAAAGGCGCAATTGATCCGCGATAACCACCGTTACCAACAGGATCTGGAACAGGCCAACCACCGTCTGCAGGAGAGCCTGCAGCAGATGCGCGACGATGCCGATGCGGGACGTCGCATCCAGCTGCAGATCATGCCCGAGCAGGCGATCGACCTCGGCCCCTATCGATTGAGCCACAGCCTCCTGCCGTCAATGGTATTGAGCGGTGATTTCGTCGACTACTTCAGTATCGATCGCGGCCACTTTGGCTGCTATCTTGCCGACGTATCCGGCCACGGCGTCTCCTCCGCCTTCATTACGGTGCTCCTCAAGAGTTACGTCAACCGTCAACTCGAACGGCTGCACAAGGACAATGACCAAACCGTGCTGGAACCCGACCGGCTGCTCACACGCCTCAACCAGACCCTGCTGTCGGACCAACTGGAGAAATACCTGACGATCTTCTATGCGGTCATCGACACCGGGCATAACCGGATCAAATTCAGCATTGGCGGACACTTTCCCAGCCCCATGCTGTTCGACGGCACCCAGGCAGTTTTTCTCCCGGGACGAGGCCCACCCGTCGGGCTCTTTGCGGGAGCCGGTTATGCTGCAGATACCCTGGACCTGCCGGAGCATTTCGCCCTTGCCGCCTTTTCCGACGGCATCCTCGAGGTGCTGCCTCAGCCGACCCTGGTGGAGAAGAAACAGCACCTGCTCGACGCCCTGAACCATTTCGACCCCGGCGCCCGAAATCTGATCGAGCGCCTGGGATTGAGAGAGGGTCAAAGCTACCCCGACGACATCACACTGCTGCTGCTGACACGGGACGGTTAGAATGAATAAGAATTCTGCACGCTATGCCAAAGATGGCGACACTTTGATCCTACAGCTCTCCGGTGACGTCCGTCACCCTTTGGCGCCCGCCATCGATGCCCTGCTCAACAACACCTTCGCCGACAGCAGGCTGACCCGTTACCTGATCGACCTCAATCAGGCCGAAACCATCGACAGCACCTGTCTCGGCATCCTGGCAGGTATTGCCAATCACCTGGCGCAGCGGGGAGAAGGCAAGCCGGTGATCGTCTCGTCCAACCCGGATATCACCGAGCTACTGCGGGTAGTTTGCTTCGATCAGCAGTTCCATATCCTGAGCGGCGACAGTATCGAGACCGCCGAACTGGAAGCCTTGGAGACCCTGGCCGTGGACGAGCGCGAAATGCTGGAACTGGTCCTCTCCGCCCATCGCCGCCTATGCGCCATCGACGAACGCAACCAAACGGTATTCCAGGATCTGGTCACGGCATTGGAGGCCGAACAACGCCAGGGGAAGGACGGCTAGCCGGCGATGAGAGGATCGGTGAAGCGCAACGTAGCCTATTGATCGGAACCGATGGGTTACGTCGTTCCTCCTTCATAACCGTGGTCTGTCCCGAATGGCACTTACTTAAGGCGAATTGCAGGATTTTCGTCATTCCATCCTTAGGTCCGTAACCGGTGCGTTCCTGCACCACTTCTCCGGCTCAGACCGGACAAAAGCGCGAAGCGCGTTGAACGACTGAAAGTCGGCCCGAAGGGTGAGCGAAGCGAATAATCCAGGAATACGGCCACCATTAAGCAGTCTGGATGCCATCCTTAGGTCCGTAAACGGTGCATGGCATCCTCGGCTCCGTAAACGGTACATCCCTGTACCACTCCTCCTGCACCACTCCTCCGGCCTGCGCCGGGATGACGGTGGTTCTTGGCTTAAGTAAGTGCCATTCTGGTCTGTCCCCTATTGCTCCCCCCTATTGCTCCCAAGGGTACGGAGTGAACCCGGCGCCCTGCACACGGACAGTGGGTTCAGCCCCCGACCGGCCGCCTCTGCTCCGGCCTCAGCTTGGTGGTGAAGTAGTCGTCGCCGTCGTCCACGTCCACCGGCTGTTCGTTGGCGTCCACCAGCGGCTGTTCGTAGTCGTTCCAGCCGCGCAGGCCGGTCTTCAGCGAGGCGACGTTTTCGAAGCCGAGTACCTGCAGGGAGTTGGCGGCCAGCACGCTGCGGTAGCCGGAGCGGCAGACCACCACGATCTCGCACTCGCGTGCGCGCACCAGTTCCGGCTCGGTCTCTTCGTAGTCCCATTCGCAGGCCGATTCGAGGATGCCGCGCGGCACGTTCATGGAGCCGGGGATGTGCATGGCGGCGAACTCTTCCGGCTCGCGCACGTCGACTATCAGCAGATCGGGATTGGCCAGCTGGCGCTCCTCCAGATCCCACGGCATGATCTCTTTTACATCCGTCAGACAGCTGCGGATCAGTTCAATAAATCGCATCATAGGGATAAGTCCTGTGACTACCTTGGTTTATCGTTGATGAGGGGTAACTACTCACCCAGTCTGTAAGTGATTGGCCTGCTTTGTTGGCCGATCTTGATGGCGCCTCGAATCCGGCTCCTTTTTCAGATTCAAGCCTGCCCTTGTTTGAGCGAAGCGAGTTTGGGCAGGCGCTGAAAAAGGGGCCGGATTCGAGGACACAAGCCATCACGTGAGGCCGGCAAGGCAGGCCAATCACCCCGTGAGTAGTTACGATGAGGGTTACTGTTCACGGGAGCAGAGCGCCTGTTCGACGGCGATCACCGCCGCCTCGACCCGCGAGTGCACATTGAGTTTGCGCAGGATGGATTTGACGTGCAGCTTGACGGTGCCGTCGGAGATGCCCAGGTTGCGCGCGATCACCTTGTTGCTCTGGCCATCCGCCAGCAGGCAGAGGATCTCCGCCTCGCGCGGGGTGAGGTCGGCAAAGACATCCCGGGCGGTGCTGGCCTGGCCCTCGCCCTGCACCGCCTTGGCGAGGATGCCGGTCAGCTCCTGGGCGACGATGGTGGCGCCGCCAACGATGGCGTGCAGGGCATTGACCAGGTCGTCCGGCTCCATGTCCTTGAGCAGATAACCCTGGGAGCCCCCCTGCAGGGAGTTGATCACGTCGCTCTCCTCGCGGCTGGTGGTGAGCATGGCGATCGGCATGGTCAGCCCCTGCTCGCGCAGCACCCGCAGCACCTCGATGCCGTTCATCTCCGGCATGCGCATATCCAGCAGCACCACGTCGGGCCGTTCGCGCGCGGCCATTTCGATCCCCTCCCGGCAATTGCCGAAGGCACCGATCACGTTGATGCCGCGGCGCTGCAACAGCTCCTGGAGGCCGATACGAAACAGCGCGTGGTCATCGATTAACAGGATACGCATCAGCCGCTCTCTTTCTGCTCGCTTTTGCGGGCGCTCAGGCCCGGGCTATAGGTCAGTTCAACCCGGGTACCTTCACCCGGTTCACTCTCGATCCTGATCTCGGCCCCCACCCGCCGGGCCCGCTCCTCCATGATCGAGAGGCCGATATGTTCCCCCGGATTGCCGTGTGGCCGGACGTTGTCGAAGCCGACGCCGTCGTCCTCCACCAGCAAGCGGTATTCGCCGTCGGCGTTGCAAGTGAGCAGCACGCGCACGGTATGCGCCTTGGCATGCTTGCGGATGTTGGCCAGGCTCTCCTGTACGATGCGCAGCAGCTGCATCTCCTCGCTGGCCCCCATATTGACCTGGCGACAGCCGCACTGGAAGAAGATGGGGATCCCGGTGTCCTGGCGGAAGCGCTGGGTCATCTTCTCCAGCGCCAGGATCAGGCCGCGCTGGTCCACCGGGGCGAGGAAGTTGTTGAGCAGTTCCCGCAGCTCGGTATGCGCCTCGTCCAGCCCGTTCTTGATCCGCTCCAGCTCGTTGCGGGCCAGGGAGTTGTCGCCCGGCTCCTGCTCCAGGGTCTCGTCCAGCATGCGCACCTGGAAGCGCAGGCTGGCCAGGGTCTGGGCCAGGGAGTCGTGCAGTTCATGGGCCAGGGCGGTGCGCTCCTCGATAATGGAGAGGCGCCGCGCCTCCTCGTCCGAGCGGTGCTTGGCGATGGCGATGCCCAGGTGGCTGCCGATGGTATAGAGCAGGTCGTAGGTCTCCTCGCGCCCCTCCAGTCCCGACTTTTTGATCAGCAGGCGATAGAGCCCCAGCACATCGCCATGGAATTTCAGCGGGATGGTGATCTGCTCCAGCTCGTCGCTGCCGTACATGTGCCGGCCGTTGCGCCTGGAGCAGGCGACCGCATCGTGTTCACAGAGCACGTCGCCACTGGAGAGCGTCTTGCCGCACTGGCACAGCGGCACCGGCAGCTGCTCGCTCTCGGTCAGGATCCGGTCATCCGGGCCGATGCTGCCGACCAGGCGCATCAGCCCCTGCGCGGTGGTCAGCTGGACCGTGGCCGCGACGCCATGGGCCATCTCCTTGAGCACCCGCAGAAAACGCAGCAGCAGCTCGTCCATGTCATCGACCTGATTGATGCTGGCCGCCACATCGTAGAGCGCCTTGAGTCCGGTGGTCTGCTGGGCCAGGCGGCGGGTCTGCCGCGCCACCCGGTTGTCCATGTCCTCGTAGAGGTCGATCAGCTCGCTGCTGAGGCTGTCCAGATCCCTGGCCAGCGGCCCCAGCACCCCCACGTCATCGATCAGCAGCGAGGTCCAGGGCTCGCCCTGGCAGACATCCCCCACCGCGCGCTCCAGCTGCACCAACGGCGCCAGCAGGCGGTTACGCAGGCGGTTGACGCCGACAATGAAGGCGGCGATCGCCACCAGGATGGTGGCGAGAAACAGCACACCGATCGGGTCCGGCGCCGTGCCGCGGATGAACCAGAGCACCAGCAGCAGACTGAACAGCAGCGCCGAGGCGAGGGTGATGAGCGGGCCGATCAGGCGGGCGGCCACCAGCACCTGCAGATAGGGGTAGCGGCCGACCACGTTCATCAGCGGGCCGCCGGCCTCGGGCGCAGGGGAACGAGGCGTCTTCTCATCGTTCGTCATGGCCGTAGTCATTTTTCACCTTGTGTGGATGCGAACCGGGTTGCTCAGCACTCAGTATTCGAAGTTGCTAATTTAGCATGATTTTCCGTGGTGGAGGAAACTGGCCATCGGCGCATCATCCCGACTAGCCCAGTTGAACCGCGCATGCGATAAAAAATACGAAAAAATCCACTAGGCAAAGCCACTTCCGGCTCACGCCCCCAACGCGATCGTTACGGACCTGGATCCAGAACGGGCTTTCTGCTGTCATTGAGAGGAGCCGTAGGGTGGATAAGCGACAGCGCATCCACCACGCCCATGGTGAGGAGTGGTACAAGGATGTACCGATTACGGACCTGAGGATGGCATGCGCCTACCGGCTTATCCACCCTACGATTGCTGGGGATGGAGATGATCACCACAGGTAGTGATACTTCACTCAACCGAATACCCCAGTAACCTTATTCGCGTTCATTTGCGTACATTCGCGGCACATATTTCTCCCGGTAGGGCTGAGTCAGATGGGTTCTCATAAGGAATTCAGTAGTCATAGGGCGGGCCGTGCCCGCCACCACAACCACGCACTGTTTCACGGCGCCCACGGGGCGCCCTATCGCCTACCCACAGGTATGATTTATATACTTAACCTCGTCAGCAACCGCCGCGATGGCGCGGATCTGCCGTTCGCGCAGCACCCGGCCCAGATCCGCCCCCTGCAACCCCTCTTCGCTGAGGCGGGCAGGGGAGATCGAGGCCATGGCGCGCCCGGCCTCGGCCAGCCAGGCGGCCAGCTGCTCCGGCGGCGCGGGCCAGACCACGCCGCACAGCAGCAGCAGCCGATGGAAGCGCTCCGGCTGCTGCTGTGCCCGCCCGCGGATCAGCAGATCGAGGGTGGCCGCGGCCTCCTGTCGCACGGTGCCCGGATAGAAGCGGGCCACCCCCTGCAACTGGGCCAGCAGGTCCAGATACTCCCGCTCCACCGGCAGCGCCGCCTTGAGCCAGCTGGCCCGGGCGAGCCCTTGGCACAGGCTATGAAACAGCGCGGCGAAGCATACCTGCGGATCGGCCCCGGCCGCCACCGCGCGCTTCAGCGCCCGGATCGGCTCACAGTCCGGCTGCTCGCCGTGGGCGGCATCGCTTGCTTCCGATTCGGCCGTCGCCTCGGTCATCGCTTCGGCCAGGGGCGGCAACAGCGACGCCAGCGCCCCGCAGCGCTGCAGGGTCTCGAAAAAGCGCCACGGCTCCGGCTCCGGCAGGGCCCGTTTCAGCTCCTGCCAGACCCGCTCCGGCTTGAGCGCCGCCAGCTCTTCGCCGGTCGCCATCTGTTTCATCAGGCTGAAGGTGTCGTGGGCCAGGGAGAAGCCGTGTTTGGACAGACGGGCGATGAAGCGCGCCGCGCGCAGCAGCCGCACCGGGTCCTCGCTGAAGGCGGGGGTGATGTGGCGCAGTCGGCGCTGTGCCAGATCGTCCAGGCCGCCCACCCGATCGATCACCTCGCCGGCCTCATTCTCCACCAGGGCGTTGATGGTGAAGTCGCGCCGCTGCAGGTCCTCCTCCAGGGTGACATCCGGGCCGTATTCGACGCTGAACCCCTTGTAGCCGGGCCCGGTCTTGGCCTCGCGCCGCGCCAGGGCGTACTCCTCGCCCGTCTCGGGATGCAGGAACACCGGAAACTGTCCATCGGCACGCACAAAGCCCCGCTCCACCATCTCCGCCTCGCTGCCCCCCACCACCAGCCAGTCGCGGTCCTTGACCGGGATGTCCAGCAGCCGGTCGCGTACCGCGCCGCCTACCAAGTATATATTCATCCTGAAAACCTCATTGTATCTCTTAGGGATTGGTAACTATTCAGCCCTAGCTAGAACGGGGTGTTTGTGGAAAGAGCCTCTATGGCAGGGATGCCATAGTGGAGCCTACAGGGATTGTGCAATTACATAAACCAAGGCCGCCTCTGAAATTCCAGAACCAGGCATCTCCCATCCTTGTATGCAGTCCGCCCCAGGGCAGGCACGGGGGCCTGCCCCTACGAATGGCGTTGCCCCTCAGGTGTTCACCGTCCCCGTAGGGGCAACCCCCCGTGGTTGCCCGAAACCTCCGGTTGCACCGACCCAGGGTAGACACGGAACCTGCCCCTACGAACGGTTTTGGAGCTCACCACAGGTTAGGGAGATAGAAATTATAAATCTACCGTTTTCGCGGAGTCGAGGAATTCAGATTTATACCGCCTGCTCCACTTGCATCTTGCGCTCCTCCTGCTGCAGTTGCCACATCTCGCTGTACACCCCGGCCTTGGCCAGCAGCTGGCGGTGGCTGCCGCGTTCGATAATCCGTCCCTGGTCCATCACCAGGATCTGGTCGGCGTCCACCACGGTGGAGAGGCGGTGGGCAATCACCAGGGTGGTGTGATCCTCCGCCACCTCACGCATGGTCTCCAGGATCGCCTGCTCGGTCTGGGTGTCCAGGGACGAGGTCGCCTCGTCAAAAATCAGGATTCGCGGCCGCTTGAGGATCGCCCGGGCGATGGCGATGCGCTGCTTCTCGCCGCCGGAGAGCTTCAGCCCGCGCTCCCCCACCAGGGTCTGGTAGCCGTGCGGCAGGGACTCGATAAACTGGCGGATATGGGCCATGCCGGCGGCCGCCTCGATCTCCTCCCGGGTCGAATCCGGGCGGCCGTAGGCGAGGTTGTAATAGATGGTGTCGTTGAACAGCACCGTATCCTGGGGCACCACGCCGATCGCCTCGCGCAGGCTCTCCTGGGTCACTTCGCGTACATCCTGACCGTCCACCAGCACCGCGCCGCCGGTCACGTCGTAGAAGCGGAACAGCAGCCGCGACAGGGTCGATTTGCCGGCGCCGCTGTGGCCCACCACCGCCAGCTTCTGGCCGGGGCGGATGGTGAAATCCACATCGCGCAGGATCTCCCGTTCCGGCTGGTAGGAGAAGCAGACGTGCTGGAAGCGCACCTCGCCCCGGCTCAGCCGCAGGGTCGGTGCGTCCGCGCGGTCCTGGATCTCCGGCTCCAGTTCCATCAGCTTGAAGATCAGGTCCATGTCCGCCAGGGAGTACTTGATCTGCCGGTATACCATGCCGAGAAAATTGAGTGGGATGAACAGTTGCAGCAGGAAGGCGTTGACCAGCACCAGGTCGCCGATGGACATGCTGCCGTCCACCACCCCGCCGGCGGCGAAGAACATGATGGCGGTGACGCCGAGACCGATGATCCCGCCCTGCCCAAAATTGAGCAGGGACATGGAGCTCTGGCTCTTCACCGCCGCCTCTTCCCATCCGTCCAGGGTGCCGTCAAAGCGCTCCAGCTCGAGCCGCTCGTTGCCGAAGTACTTGACCGTCTCGTAGTTGATCAGGCTGTCCACCGCGCGCGCATTGGACTGGGACTCCAGCCGGTTCATGGTATGGCGGTAATCCATGCGCCACTCGGTCACGGCAAAGGTAAAGACGATGTAGACCGCGACGGTACCGAAGGTGACCAGGGTGAAGATCGGGTCGTAGTGGGTGAGCAGGATCACCGCCACCAGGGCGAACTCGACCACCATCGGGATGATGCTGAACACCATGTAGTTGAGGATGGAGCTGACACTGCGGGTGCCGCGATCCAGATCCCGGCTGATGGCGCCGGTCTGGCGTCCCAGATGAAAACTGAGGGAGAGCCGGTGCAGGTGGGTCAGCACCTCGGTCGCCAGCCGGCGCATGGCGTGATAGCGTACCCGGGCGAATATCACGTCGCGCAACTCGTTGAACAGGGTACTGCTGACCCGCAGGGCGCCGTAGCCGATCAGCAGGGCCACCGGCAGGACCAGCAGGGTCTCCTGGCCGCGATCCATACCGTCGACAATCCCCTTGAGCACCACGGGAATGCCGACATTGGCCACCTTGGCCAACACCAGACAGCCCAGGGCCAGCAGGGCGCGCCAGCGGTAACCCCAAAGATAGGGAAGCATATTCCTGATGTTTTTCCAGTCGCGCCGGTCACTGTGGGGACGCGCCTGGGCTTGACGAGTGTGTGTCATATAGAGAGACTGTTTAATAATTTACTAATACAGCAGAATTCCTGAGCCAACCGATATGACACAAGATTGCAGTTACAACGAACTTTACGCCCTGCAGGTGCTGGATGACAGCATGGAGCCGGAATTTCCGCTCAACTGCATCATCGTCATCGAGCCCTCCGAGGTGTGCGCCAGCGGTGCCTACGTCATCATCAGCGTGGATGGCGAGCGGCTGTTCCGCCAATGGGTCCGCGATGCGTCGGGCCAGGTGCGGCTGGTGGCGCTCAACCCGGCATACCCGGGCCTGCCCCTGGACGGCACCCATCATAAGGTCGAGGGGGTAATTGTCCAGCGCAATATCCGCCGCAAGGTCAAGCATTATAAACCCTACGAAGAGAACCACGGCCTGGTGAACTGATAACCTTCCGGCGGAGCCATCCGGCCGGGACGGCGATCCGTGGGATGGGATCTGTTCCTCACCCCAACGATCCTTCGGTCCTGTTGCGAACACCCAATCAGCCCGCAAGCGCCGCCTCCAGCTCCCGCCACAGCGCCTCGTAGGCGATGCCGGCGGCGCTGCGCGGGGCGAAGCTCCCCAGCGGGGCGCGGAAAAAGCCCATGCGTTCCACATCGCTGGCATAGGGGATGTGGGCATCCAGGAGTTCCGGAAAACGCGCCGGCAGCTGCTCGATCAGATCCCGGTGCATGCGCTTGCGCCGGTCGACCATGGAGAAGAACGGCATCCGCTTCACCTCGCCCACCTGGTGACCCTCCAGAAACGCCACCAGCTGTTCATAGGTGCGCAGCGACAGGGTGGTGGGAATGGTCGGCACCAGCAGGGCATCGGCCGCGCGGAAGATGTTCTCCGAGACCAGCGAGATGCTCGGCGGACAGTCCAGGTAGATCCGGTCGTACTCCTCGGAGAGCGGCCGCAACAGCCGCAGCAGCTGTTTCACCGGACCCTTGGCCTCACCCAGCACCAGGTCCATGTTGCGGTAGGAGAAATCGGCCGGTAGCAGGTCCAGGTTGTCGAAATCGCTCCCCTTGATCAGCCCGTCCAGGTCCCGCTTGCCCTTGATCATCTTGCGGCCGCCCCCCTTGACGCGCGGCTTGATGCGGAAGTAGTAGCTGGCCGCGCCCTGCGGATCGAGATCCCAGACCAGGGTGCGCAGCCCGGCGCGGGCCGACAGGTAGGCGAGATTCACCGCGGAGGCGGTCTTGCCCACCCCGCCCTTGATGTTGTAGACGCCGATAATCCTCATGCCGCCCCCCCGGACTCGGCGCGCTTTTTCCCCGCCTTGCCGAACAGCTGCTCAAAGGTGGCCAATTGCTCCGCATCGGCAAACCGGGCGAAGCGCTCGGCGAAGGCCAGCCGGCTCTCCTGTTGCCGCCGGAGCAGGCCATCCACCAGCATGCCCATCGCCAGCAGGGTATCGGCGGGCACCTCGCCCTCGGCCACCATCTGGTGGGCAAACTCGCGCAGCTTGTCGGCCTGCACCTCCAGGTCCTGGAACTCGCCCAGGTTGTCCAGCAGCCCCTTCAGGCGCTTGATCAGCGGCTTCACCTGGTCCGCGGGATAGAGGCTCTGGAAGAACTCCAGCAGGTAGCGCAGTTTCTTGCAGCGCTTTCGCAGCCCGTGCAGCGCCTCCGGCGGGGAGCGGGGATTGATCGCCAGGCCCTCCTTCAACACCTTGCCGAAGGTGCGATGGATGCGCTTGCCCGCCAGCTTGGCGATCGGCTTGCCGACCAGGGGCGCGGCCTGTTCCAGACTGGGCTCCGCGCCGGGCGTTGCCTGCAGGAAGGCGCGCCACTCCTTGATCAGGCGGTGGAAATGGGGCGAGTTGAGCTTGCGCACCATGGCCTGGTGCTCGGCCTGCTGATGGCGGACGAGAAATGCGTGCAGCGGCTCCAGGTCGTGGCGGAACGGCTCCGGCAGACTGTTGCGGTACTCGTCGAAACCGAGCAGGTAGACATCCAGGTCGCGGCTTGGGCCGGTCAGCTGGCCCAGCCAGGCGAAGCGCTCCTTGAACGCCTCCACCTCCGCCTCGGGGAACACCCCACTGATCTGGCTGAGCGCCGAGCGGGTGCGCCGCACCGCCACCCGCAGGTCATGCAGGAACTCCGAATCCAGGTCGGCCCGGGTACCCGGCAGATTGGCCTCCAGGGTCTCCAGCAGGGTAAGGTGAATCTGCCGGGCCACCTCCCCCGCCGGCATTCGCGGCTGCAATTCGATATCCAGCTTGGAGCTGTAATCCAGTGGCTGCCGGTCGATGGCCGCCAGGCCCAGGACAATCAGCGGCTCGCGCTGCGGTTGCAGTTCGAGGGTGTCGGCGAGAAACCGGCCGAGCTGAGTGAGCGGCTTGGCATAGCCGCGCACCGGCAACAGCCGGACCAGGGCGGCCATCGGCCGGTACTCGCCGCGTCCGGGCGGTCGGGCGGCGTGCTCCTGCAGGGTGACCCTGACTACCGTCTTGCGCTCGTCATCCAGGACGCTGAGCAGTCGCTCGCGGCAGCGGACCTCCACCTGGGGTAGCAGGCTGCGCATCTGCAGCGCGGCGGCCAGCCGGTCACGCAACAGTCCGGGCGGATACGCCTGGTAAAACCCTTCGACCGGACCCTCCAGACGTATCGTCTCGCAAGCCGCGCCGTCATCCAGCTTGCGCAGGGTCAGCTCATGCCGGCCCTGTCCCTGCACTTCGTCCAGCTGCAGGCCGGCCTGGAACAGGCGCCAGTCGAAACTGTCATGGAGGGTGTGGCGCACACTCTGTTCCGGCTCACTGGTCAATTGAAACCGTGAGGAGAGGGCCGTCATCACCTCACCGATCGACCCTGCATCCCGCAGCTGATACTGGAGCTCTGGTGCCTTCATGTGGTTGTATCCTGCCCTCAGGGCTCGCGGTAGGGTCCGCTCAGGGGCTAGATACTAATCAAGCGGGCATAAAAATACCATTACAGTTGCCGGGACGGGTTTCAAGCGCCGGCGCAGCGGCCCAACCCACCCCGCCGGGCAGCGGAAAATGGCCCGGCCACGGGGCGGGTACCCCGGCGGCTCACCAGTGCCATACCTTCGGCAACAGTCCAATCAGCGCCGCGTCGGTCACCGGCTTGCTCAGGTAGTATCCCTGCACCAGGTCGCAATCGCAGGCGCGCAGGAATTCCAGTTGCTCCAGGGTTTCGACGCCTTCGGCGACGATCTCCAGGCCCAGCTTGCGCGCCAGCGAGATGCTCGCCTCGACAATCGCCTCATCGCCCAGGTCCCGGCCCAGATCCGCCACGAAGGTCTGGTCGATCTTCAACACGTCGACCGGGAACCGCTTCAGGTAGGCCAGGGAGGAGTAGCCGGTGCCGAAATCATCGATGGCGGTGCGCACCCCCAGGGTATGCAGCGCCTTCAGGATCTCCGCCGCACCGGGCGGGTCGCGCATCACCATGTTCTCGGTGATCTCCAGCTCCAGTTTTCCGGCCGGCATCTGCTCCTCCTCCAGGGCGCGACGCACCTTGTCCAGCAGGTCCCGGTCGTTGAACTGGATGGCCGAGACATTGATCGAGATGCGTGGCCCGTCAAACCCCGCCTCGCGCCACTGGCGATGCAACCGGCAGGCCTGCCGCAGCACCCATTCGCCGACCGGAATGATAAGTCCCGATGTTTCCAGCAGGGGGACAAAGTCGGCCGGCGACACCAGCCCGCGCCGCGGATGCTGCCAGCGGATCAATCCTTCGATGCCCACAATCTGGCCGCTGCGCAGACTCACCTGGGGCTGACAGTGCAGGCGGAACTGCTCCTGCGCCAGCGCCTGGCGCAGATCGCTCTCCATGGCCAGGTATTCGTGGCCGCGGGCGTTCATGCGCGGCGCATAGAAACGGTACTGGTTGAGTCCCGAAGACTTGGACTGGTACATGGCCGTGTCGGCGTGGCGTAACAGATCCTCCACGCTCTCCCCGTCATGCGGGTAGAGGGCGATGCCGGTACTGAAGGTGACGTACACCTTATGCAGGCCGATGTTCACCGGGCTCTCGAAGGCCGCATGCAGCTTGCTCAGGACCAGCACCGTGTTGTCGACGCCCGACAGGTCATCCACCATAATGGTGAACTCATCCCCCCCATGCCGCGCCACCGTATCGTTGGGCCGCAGGCAGCTGGTCAGCCGCTGCGCCACCTGCTGCAGCAGCGTGTCTCCCGCGGCATGCCCCAGGGTGTCGTTGATGCGCTTGAAATTGTCCAGATCCAGGAACAGCACCGCTACGCAGCTGTCGTGGCGCCGGGCCCGTTCCAGCGCCGAGGTCATACGATCGATGAGGAAGTAGCGGTTCGGCAGACTGGTCAGCGCGTCATGGGTGGCGCGATGCTGCAGCTCCGCCTCGAAGCGTTTCCGTTCCGATATGTCCCTGGCGATAATCGACAGATCCTCCAGCTCCCCCTGCGGGTTGTGGCGCGCCAGTACCACCAGCGACACCGGTAGTTCATCGCCTTCGGCGATCTGCAATACGGTCTCCCCGCTCCACGAGTGATGCTCACGCACATAAGGGATCACATCGACCAGCAGCTGTTGGGCCATATCCTCCGGGAAGATATCCTGCATGCTGCGCCCCTCGATCTGCTGCTGGGTATCCAGCCCCAACAGCCGGCGGCCGGCGCCGTTGAGATAGCGCAGCCTGCCGTCCGGCGCATGGATGGCGACCAGGTCCGGGGTCGCCTCCAGGACCGCGGCCAGCCGGTTGCGCGCCGCTTCGGCCTGGCGCCGTTCGCGGCGCGTTCTGGCGTCCCGCAGTTCGCGCTCGACGCTCGGCAGCAGCCGCGCCAACTGTCCCTTCATGACGAAGTCTTGGGCGCCCCGCTTCATCGCCTCCACCGCCGTCGCTTCGCCGATGGTGCCGGAGACGAAGATGAACGGGATATCCGGATCATGCCGACGCACCAGCTCCAGGGCGCGGGTACCGCTGAAATTGGGCATGGAAAAATCGGAAAAGATAATGTCCCAGGGGGATTGCAGCGCCGCTGTCAGGGCCGCTTCCGAGTCCACATATTCCCAGTCGAACGTAAGCCCGCCGGCCTGGAGAGAATCCGCCAGCAGCAAGGCATCGTCCTCCACGTCCTCAATGATCAGTACGTGCAGAAGGGGGGTGGGGGTTTCGGATCGCGTCATGGGTGATCTCCATTTCCGGCATCAATCAGGCGGGGCCTGATTGAGCAACAGCCAGTACAGTCCCAACTGTCCGGCCGCCCTGACAAATTCATCAAAATCCACTGGCTTGCGGACATAGCTGTTGGCGCCCAGGCTATAACCCTTGAGTCGGTCCTCGTCCTCGTTGGAAGAGGTCAGGATGACCACCGGCAGCAGTTGAGTACGTGCATCCGCGCGGATGCGCCGCAGCACTTCCAGGCCATCGATCTTGGGTAGCTTCAGATCCAGCAGCACCACCGCCGGCAGATCGCTAACCTCGCGCCCGCTGTAAATCCCGTTCGCGAACAGATAGTCCAACGCCTCGACACCGTTGCGCGCCACCACCACCCGGTTGCCGACGTGGTTGGCGGCCAGCGCATCGAGTGTCAGCAGCTCATCATCCGGATTGTCTTCCACCAGCAGAATCACCTTGTCGCTCATGTCGCGCTCCTTGTCCGATCGATAGTGAAATAGAAAGTCGCCCCCTCGCCGACATTGCCTTCGGCCCAGATGCGCCCGCCGTGCTTATGGATGATCCGCTGCACCGTCGCCAGGCCGATACCGGTGCCGGGAAACTCACCGCTGTCATGCAGCCGCTGGAAGGCGCCGAACAGTTTGTCGACATAGGCCATATCGAAACCGGCCCCGTTATCCCGGACATGGAAGACACAGGCGCCATCCTCGCCGGCACTGCCGCCGACCTCGATCAGCGCCTCCGCGCGCTGGCCGGTGAATTTCCAGGCATTGCCCAACAGGTTATCCATCACCACGCGCAACAGCCGGACATCACCCTGGACATACAGATCCGGCTGAACCGTGAGGCGGACCCGGCGCTGCGGTTCCGCCTGGTGCAACTCCTCCAGCACCTTGCTGGCCAGCCGGGTCAGGTCCACCAGTTCCTGTTTGAGTTCGGTACGGCTGACCCGGGACAACTTGAGCAGATCATCGATCAGTGCCGCCATGCGCTGGGCCGCGGCCCGTACCCTTTTCAACCGGTCCTGGGCCCGCTCATCCAGCGACCCGGCATAGTCACTCAGCAGGGTGCTGCTGAAACCGTCAATGGCCCGCAGCGGCGCACGCAGGTCGTGAGAGACGGAATAGGAGAAGGCCTCCAGTTCCCGGTTGGTGGACTCCAGCGCCGTGGTCCTGGCACGTAACACCTCATTCAGCTGCTGGATCTGCAGGTCACTCTCCTTGCGTTCACTGATATCCTCTATGACACCGTCAAAATAGATCCGGCCGGTGAAATCCTGCTTCTTTACCGCCGTTATCGCCGCATAAAAGTTCTTTCCCCGCAACGTCTTCATGTGGTGTTCTTCACCGTTCACACGGCCTTGCCGGTGGAGTCGGTCGCTGAATGCCCGCTGTCGGGCACGGTCACAAAACAGATCCCCCAGGGCGCAGTTCATCAACTCATCCGGGAACTCGGCCTCAAACATCTCCAGCATGGCCTGGTTCACCTCGAGAAAGCAGCCTGACTCATCCCCGCTGCTGCGATACACCCCCACCGGCAGGTTGTTCACCAGCTCCCGATAGCGTGCCTCGATCAGGTGCTGCGCCTCCTCGGCCCGCTTGCGTGACGTGATATCGCGAATGATGCCGGTCACCAGCAGCCCGCCGGCGGATTTCAGTGGACTCAGACTGATCTCCACCGGAAACTCGGTGCCATTCTTGCGGCGACCGAACAATTCAACGCCGGCCCCCATGGGCCTGACCACCGGTTTTTCCGAATAGTCCTGCCGATAAACCGTATGGCGGCCGCGAAAGCGTTCCGGGATCAGCTGTTCAACCGGTTGCCCGATCAGCTCATCGCGGCTGTAACCGAACCACTTCTCGGCCTGGTTATTGATCAGATTGATCTGCCCTGCCCGATCGATGATCACGATAGCGTCGGGCGCGGAATCCAACAGCCCGCGGAAACGCGCCTCGCTGTCACTGATCCCGGCCACGGCAAGTCGCCGCTGCAGGTCTTTGCGCACAATGACGCCACCCACCAGGGCCAGCAGCAGCGTCAGTATCAGGAACACCAGCAGGTAGTTGTGGCTGCGCCCGGCCAGCTCGCCGGCGACCACCGCCCGCGGCAGGCGGCTGACCAGATACCAGCGTTCCGCGTTCAAGCCGAGGGGCAGGGTCTCCGGTTCCAGCCGCCGGTAGCTGAAAATCCCGTCATCGTGCGTCAGCTGATCCTGCACCCGGCCACCCTGCATCGCCGACCAGATCTCCGCGTATTCGCTGGCGAAGCTGAGCGACCGACGATCGGGATACATGAAACCCCACTCCTGCCGCGGCGTCGGGCCCAGCAGCCAGTATCCGTCCGCGTTAAGCAGCCACGGATGATTGCCGGAGCTGGTGGTGACCTTGCGCAGCCGGTCGAGCAGCCGCCGCCCCAGATAGTTCAGCATGATCAGTCCGCGCGGCTTGCCCGTCTGGTCGAACACCGGCGTGCCGAAGCGGATCATCGGCTTGAGCGGTCGCTCGATCCTGGCGTGCTCGATATTGAGATCGAAGGGCGAGACGTAGATCCCGCCCTTGTCCAGGGCCAGGGTTCGCCGGACATAGTAGCGGTCCGCCTTGTCCTGCAGTTGCTCGGGCGGGGTAGTCCGGGGAATGCCTCCATTCCAGTCGACACGGACCCGTTCCCGACCCACCTCATCGAGGAACCGGGCCTGGTCATACAGACCGCGATGCCGGGTAAAGGTGAGCAGGTCCTCGCCGAGGCGGGCCTGCGCCGCGGGATCGCCGGTTTCAAGCCACTGCTGCAGCGACGACTGTTCGGCCAGATAGAGGGCATCGCCGCGAACCCGATCCAGTTCCGCCTCTATCAGCTGGACCGCCAGTTGAATCACATGTTGCTCATCGGCGCGCGCGATCTGCCGTATCCCGCTGGCCTCGGCGTTGAACAGCAACCACAGCACCACCGCCAGCACCAGTGACAACGGCACCAATATACCCAGCAGTCTGTATACGAAGCGCCAATTCCACATGACCAATACGTTAATCCAGCACCTGCCCGGATCATCTCGATCCGATCATCAATCCTTCGAAACAAGTGACCCAAATAGCCCCATTTGCCGCTATTTCAGAGGTTTCCACCCGGCATGGCTCCCCAGGCCCGCCGCGAACCCGACGCCATGGCCCTAGCGGGGTAACAGAACGGCCTTCATAGGGGAACAGACCTCAACTATAGATCACCACCGGAAATATATTAGTATTTTAGTCAAGAATCGGGGCGCGAATCAGACATCGGTCACAGATAGCCCATTTGCGGAAATATCCTACGTTTTCAGACGGTGTATCGCCTGTTCTCAGGAGTCTGTGGAAGGCCGGGGATTCAGCGGCGCCAGAACGCGGGGCTCAACACCACCAGCAGGGTGAAGATCTCCAGGCGGCCCAGCAGCATGGCGAAGGAGAGTATCCACTTGGCCGAATCGGACACCGACTGGAAGTTACTGGCCACGTCACCCAGCCCGGGGCCGAGATTGTTCATGCAGGTGGCCACCGCGCTGAAGGCCGTCACGTGATCCAGGCCCTGGCCCATGAGAAACAGCATGAACAATACGAAGGTGGCGACATAGACACTGAAGAAGCTGCGCACCGCGTCGGCGACCCGCACGTCGATCACCTTGCCCTGCAGCTGCAGCGATCTGATCATGGAGGGGTGCATCAGCCGCTGGATCTCCAGTCCAGCCCCCTTGCCCATGATGACGAAGCGGATCACTTTCATGCCGCCGGCGGTGGAGCCGGCACAGCCGCCGACAAAGCTGATCAGGATCAGCAGCAGCGGTAGCATGGTGGGCCAGACGGAAAAGTCGTCGATACCGAACCCGGTGCTGGTCACCACTGAGGCGACGGTAAACGAGGCGTAGCGCAGGGACTCCAGCAGGCTGTCCCGGGCCCCCTCGAAATAGAGTACCGCACTGGTCACCAGGATCACCGCGAGGACCAGTAACAGGAACACCCGGACCTCCACGCTCTGCCAGTAGGGACGAAAAGAGAGCTGTTTCCAGACCAGGAAATGGACGCTGAAACTGATCCCGCCGAGCAGCATGAACAGGGTCGCCACATTCTCGATAAAGACACTGTCGAAGTAACCCAGGCTGGCATCATGGGTGGAGAAACCGCCGGTGGAGACGGTGGTCAGGCTGTGTGCCACGGCATCGAACAGGGACATGCCGCCGGCCCAGTAGAGCAGCGCGCAGGCCAGGGTCATCACCAGATAGAGCTTCCACAGCGCCTGGGCGGTGTGGGCAATACGCGGGGTCAGCTTCTCATCCTTCATTGGCCCCGGGGTCTCCGCCTTGAACATCTGCATGCCGCCGATACCCAGCATGGGCAGCAGGGCGATGGCCGAGACCACCACGCCGATGCCGCCGAGCCACTGCATCTCCTGGCGGAAAAAGAGTATCGAGGGCGGCAGATCATCCAGGCCGGTGATCACCGTGGCACCGGTGGTGGTGAAGGCCGACACCGATTCGAACAGGGCGTCCGCAACACTCAAATCGAGGCCGAAGATAAACGGCAGCATGCCCAGCAGGCTGGTCACCAGCCACAGCAACACCACAATAATGAAACCATCGCGGGTGCGCAGTTGGGTCCGGTGTTTTGCCGATGCCAACCAGACCACCAACCCGCTGATCAGGCTGAACAGCACCAGTAGGGAAAAATGCAGCGTCTCGCCATCGTGATAGAGTAGCGATATGATCAGCGGCGGCAGCAGGCTGCCGCTGAACAGAAGCAGCCAGATTCCGAGGACATGGGCAATGATGGAGGGGTTCATAGGACCAAGCGGTAACGCCACAACCAAGCAATGCCCTATTATCGGAACCGCCTCCTGCCTGGTCACATAAAAAGAGTGTAAAAATTTTATGCTTTTTTTATTTATTGCGATCACGGCAGGCCGCACAATGACGCCCATCCATCCAGGATCCGAAACGCGGAAAACCGGTAACCATGCCCATAGTGATCGACAACAGCAGCCCCGATCATCCGTTCACCCGGAAGCCGATGGCCTATGCCGAGGCCATTCTCATCGTCCTGGTGTCGGCCAGCCTGGCCTTCCTGCTGCATCGTCTGATGCCCCATGCCAACCTCTCCCTGCTGTTCCTGACCGGGGTACTGATCATCTCCGCGCGCACCGGCCTGGGGCCGTCGCTGGTGGCCAGCGTGCTCAGTTTTCTGACTTTCAACTTCTTTTTCACCCCGCCCTTCTACACCTTCGACGTGGCCGACGACGGCGATGTGGCCACCCTGATCTTTTTCCTGCTGATGGCTGCCATTACCGGCAAGCTGGCGGCCCGCATGCACCAGGAGATGCTCAAGCGCCGGCTCTCCCTGCAGCGCATCTCCAACCTCTATGAGTTCAGCCGGCGCATGTCGTCGGCTACCGATACCGAAGCGGTGCTGGACACCCTGGTGGATCACTTTGCGCACGCCCTCGACTGCCCGGTGGCGGTTTATCTCCCGGACAGCCAGGGCGTTGCGACTCCGCGAGCGGGCACCGCGCTGTTCGCCGCACCGCCAGCCATCGACATGACCCAGGCTTGGGTAGAAGGGCGATCCGATCCTGTCACCCACGGCCCCTGGCAACTGTTGCCACTGATCGCCGACCGCGAGCCGGTCGGCCTGTTGGCGGTCCACAGCGAGGAGCTGGAGGATGAGCAGCTGCAACTGTCGCGCAGTCTGTGCGATCAGGCAGCGATCGCCCTGCACCGCACCCAGCTGGTGGCGGACCTGGAACAGGCGCGACTGGTCTCGGAAACCGAACAGCTGCGTTCCGCCCTGCTGTCGTCGGTATCGCACGATCTGCGCACCCCCCTCGCCTCCATCATCGGCTCCACCACCAGCCTGCTGGAGTACGGTGACAGTTTCAGCAGCGAGAACCGCATCGAACTACTGAAAACCGTGGTCGAAGAGGCGCAGCGGCTGGACCGTCACATTCAGAACCTGCTGGATATGACCCGCCTGGGTCAGGGCACCCTGAGTCTGCGGCGCGACTGGGTCGATCTGCACGATATCGTCGCCAGCGCCGTGGAGCGGATGCGCGACCCCCTGGAGGGGTGGCCCCTGTCGATCGATATCGCTGCAGATGTGCCACTGCTCTGGGTACACGGGGTACTGATCGAGCAGGCGCTGGTCAACCTGCTGGACAATGCGCTGCGCTTTTCACCGGCCGACGGACGTATCCTCCTCGGCGCCGCTTATGCCGATGGTCAGGTGGAGATCCGCCTGTGTGACCAGGGCCCCGGCATCCCGCCCGGGGAGCGGGAAAAGATATTCGATATGTTCTACACCGCGCGCCAGGGGGATCGCGGCAACCGCCAGGGCACCGGCCTGGGGTTGGCGATTGTCCGGGGCATGATCATGGCGCATGGCGGCAGCGTCACCGCCGGGGATGGGCCGGATGGCCACGGCACCTGCATGTGCATCCGGCTGCCGGTCGGACAGCCGGAACCGGGAGAATGACAGCGATGCCGCAAGAGACCATCCTGATCGTTGAAGACGAGGCACAGATCCGCAAATTTCTCCGCATCAGCCTGGAGGCGCACCACTACGCCGTGTGCGAGGCGCGCCTCGGTGAGGAGGGCCTGGCGCTGTGCGCGGCCCGGCCACCGGACCTGATCATTCTCGACCTGGGGCTGCCCGATCTGGATGGCCAGCAGTTCATCGCCCGCCTGCGGGAGTGGTCCCCGGTCCCCATCATCGTCCTGTCGGTGCGCGCCGACGAAACCGATAAGGTGGCGGCCCTGGATGCCGGCGCAAATGACTATGTCACCAAACCCTTCGGCATCAGTGAACTGATGGCGCGCATCCGGGTGGTGCTGCGTGATGCCCGGCAGCCGTCGGCGAGCCAACGCCTGTTCGAGTCACAGGGGCTGCGGGTGGATCTCTCCCAACGCGAGGTGACTATCGACGATCGCCCCATCCACCTGACCAAAAAAGAGTATGAGCTGTTGCGTCTGCTGATCGCCGCACCGGGCCAGGTGCTCACCCACCAACAGATCCTGCGCACCGTCTGGGGCCCAGCACAGCAGGAGGAGACCCACTACCTGCGGGTACTGGTCGGCCAGTTGCGCAACAAGCTGGGTGATGACCCGGCCCATCCACGCTTTATCATCACCGTGCAAGGGGTCGGCTACCGGCTGGCCCTCCCGATCGCCCTGGACGATAACGTTCAGGGTTCGGATGCAAACTAATCCGCCCCAAATCCCGGTTGTCTCCCCCGAATAGCAATCCGTGCTTATCCGTGTCCATCCGTGGTTTCTCCCGCATTCACCAAAAACCCGAACTCAATCAGCCTGATTCCACCTCCTCGGACGCAACCGCCCCTCCACAAAAAGCCGGTATTTCTTGTGCTTTTTTCCTATTTAAACAATGAGGTAGAATCCGCGTGCAGTTCCGATATATGGACTATTATCACTCTGTATCATTGCTCGACGGGGCCGTAACAGGAACATCGGGCAGCGCCCGACATGGAGCGACGCGCGAGACAGAGGGAAATCATGAGGAGCCACCCTACACGACCATCCGACACGACAGCTTCCCTGTTGACCACACCGCCTCACATCGGGATCGGCAGCCAGCCTCGCAAATCGATCGGCTCCCCCCGTACTGAAAACACCGCCGGCATGACAGAACCGATGCGACAGCCGGTGTCGATCTGGCGCTGATTCATTCGTCTACCAGGAAGATACGGCGGTTTACGGGCAATCGGGGCGGAGTCGGGTAACCGGTGAGGCCCGGAGAGCGATTAACATTGAAGTGAGCGACGCCATAGCCGGCTGCCCCGACCCGCCATCGCCCCCAACATACACAACTGATAGATATGGAGTTTCCGTCATGACAACCCACCCCTTCCCGCATCGGCCCGAGGTACAGGCCGCATGAGCATAACCAGGCAGATCCGCCCCGCCTGCGTCGGCCTGGCCATCGGCGTGCTGATGCTGCAGCTGACCGGCTGCAGCGAGAGCGAATCGCAACCGGCGGATGGCGCCATGCCGCCGCAGCAGGTCACGGTGGTCGCGTTGCAGCCCCGGGACCTGCCGGCGGAGTTTGAGTACGTTGGCCGGCTGGAGGCGTCGCGCGAGATCGAGATCCGTCCCCGGGTCACCGCGCTGATCGAGCAGCGGCTGTTCGACGAGGGTGGCCGAGTCAAGGCCGGCGAGCCGCTGTTTCAGCTCGACCGCGCCCCGTTCGAGGCGCGCAAGCGGGTGGCGCAAGCGAACCTGGCCGAGGCCCACGCGCGCCTCACCCAGGCCGAGCGGGAGGTGAAACGGCTGACCCCGCTGGTCAAGTCCCTGTCAGTGAGCCAGCGCGACCTGGACGATGCCCGCTCCAACCGTGACCTGCACCGCGCCGGGGTGGCCGCTGCCGAGGCGGAACTGTCCCAGGCCCAGTTGGACCTGGACTATACCCGGGTGGAGGCGCCGATCAACGGCCGTATCGGCCGTGCCCTGCAGGTGGAGGGCTCGCTGGTCTCGCCGACCAGCGGCCCCCTGGTCAGGCTGGCCCAGGTCGACCCGCTGCACGTGCGTTTTTCCATCGCCGAGAACGAGCGCCTGGAAATAGACCGCCAGCTGGCCGAAGGCACCCTGACACTGCCGCCGCCGGATCAGACCCGGGTCGAGGTGCGGCTGGCCGACGGTTCCGCCTATCCGTACGCCGGACAGGTCGATTTCAGCGACTACCGGACCGATCCGCGCACCGGCGCCTACGATGTACGGGCCATCCTGCCCAATCCGGCGGCCCGGCTCAGTCCCGGCCAGTTCGTTCGGGTAAGGATCACCGGGGGTATCCTCCCCAACGCCCTGGCGGTGCCGCAACGCGCGGTGCAGGAGGACGCCAAGGGCAAGTTTGTCTACGTGGTCGGCCAGGGCGAAAACGGCGCCGCCACCGCCCAACCCCGGCCGGTCGAGGTCGGCCAGTGGGTGGAGCAGCCCGACATGGCCGAAGGCGAATCCCTCTGGGTGATCCGCTCCGGGCTGGCGGCGGGCGACCGGGTGGTGATCGAGGGCACGGCGCGCATCTTCTTCCCCGGCATGCCGATCCAGACCCAGCCCCCCGCGCCGGCAACGCCCGCCACCAACAGCGCGCCGACGGCGGCGCTGGCGCAGCCCGCTGAGGGGTACTAGTGCTCCGTCAACGTGATAATTACGGATTCAGCGCCCCTGTGGCGTTTCGCAGCAAGGCGCAGTGCGCAGGCAATGGCGGGCTCCCTTGTCAAGCGCTGCAACGCGGCTGCGGGACGCCACAGGGACGCCACAGGGACGCCACAGGGACGCCCGAAGGGTGAGCTTGTCAGCGCCCATGGACGGCGTTGCGCCTCTTGCCAAGGGAGCCGGCCATTGCCGGCGAGGCGCGCCTTGCCATGAACGCTGACAAGCTCACTGAAATCGCAATTATCACATTGACGGAGCACTAACATGTTGTCCAGATTCTTTATCGACCGGCCGATCTTCGCCGCCGTGCTGTCGATATTCCTGGTGCTCGCCGGCCTGCTGGCGATGCGCATCCTGCCCATCGCCCAGTATCCGGAGATCGCCCCGCCGGTGGTGACGGTACGGGCGATCTACCCCGGCGCCTCGGCCGAGACCATCGAGCAGACGGTGGCCGCGCCGCTGGAGAACACCATCAACGGTGTCGAGAACCTGATGTACATGAGCTCCACCTCCGCCTCCAACGGGGTGCTGGAGATCCAGGCCACGTTCGAGATCGGCAGCGACGTGGACCAGGCGGCCCTCAACGTCAACAACCGGGTCAAGCAGGCCGAGCCGCGCCTGCCGGAGGAGGTGCGCCGCCAGGGGGTGACGGTGGAGAAGGGCTCCTCGGCCTTCCTCCAAGTGCTCGCCTTCCTGTCGCCGGACGGCCGCTTCGATGACCTCTACACCAGCAACTACGTCACCCTGAATGTGCTGGACCGGCTGAAGCGCATCCCCGGCACCACCAACGTGCAGATCTTCGGCGCCAAGGATTACGCCATGCGCATCTGGCTGCGGCCGGACCGCATGGCCGCCCTCGGCGTCACCGCGAACGAGATCGCCGATGCCATCCGTGAGCAGAACGCCCAGTTTGCCGCCGGCAAGATCGGCCAGCCGCCGATCGGCGACGGCCAGGATCTGGTCTATACAATCAATGCCCGCGGCCGCCTGTCGAGCCCGGAGGCGTTCGGTGACATCATCCTGCGTGCCGGCGAGGGCACCGCCCTGCTGCGGCTCAAGGATGTGGCACGCATCGAACTGGGTTCCCGGGATTACGACTTCACCGGCCTCTACAACGGCAAGCCGGCGACCCTGGTGGGCATCTTCCTGCAGCCCGGGGCCAACTCGCTGGCGGTCGGCGACGAGGTCAAGGCGACCGTCGCCGAACTGGCAAAACAGTTCCCGGAGGGGTTGACCTACTCGATCCCCTACGACACCACGCGCTTTGTCGAGGTGTCGATCCGTGAAGTGATCAAGACCCTGAGCGAGGCGATCGTGCTGGTGGTGCTGGTGGTGTTCGTGTTCCTGCAGAACTGGCGCGCCACCCTGATCCCGGTAATCGCGGTGCCGGTGTCGCTGCTCGGCACCTTCGTCGGCCTGCACCTGCTCGGCTACACTATCAACACCCTCACCCTGTTCGGCATGGTGCTCTCCATCGGCATCGTGGTGGACGACGCCATCGTGGTGCTGGAGAACATCGAGCGCATCATGCACGAAGAGAAGCTGGCGGCGCGCGAGGCGGCGCTGAAAGCGATGCGCGAGGTGACCGGGCCGGTCATCGCCATCGTCCTGGTGCTGTGCGCGGTGTTCATCCCCATCGCCTTCCTGGGCGGCCTGACCGGCGAGCTGTACCGCCAGTTCGCCGTCACCATCACCATTGCCGTGATCCTCTCCGGCTTCGTCGCCCTGACCCTGACCCCGGCCCTGTCGGTGCTCATCCTGCAGAACCAGGGCCGCCACCCGGGGCGTTTCTTCACTGCATTCAACCGCGGTTTCGCCCACTTCACCAACGGCTACCTGGCCGGCGTCGGCTTCCTGCTGCGGCGCGCCGGGCTGGCCGTGGTGCTCTACCTGCTGATGGTCGGCGCGGCCGTGTTCCTGTGGCAGATCACCCCCGGCTCCCTGGTGCCGAACGAGGACCAGGGCTACTACATCGGCGCCGTTTACCTGCCGGACGGCTCCAGCCTCAGCCGTACCGAGGCGGTGACGCAGGAGGTGATCGAGATCATGCGCGCCGATCCCGACGCCGAACACGTGGTGGCCTTCGCCGGACTGGATTTTCTCGGCGGCGGCTTCCGCAACAGCGCCGCCACCATCTTCGTCGCCGCGCGCCACTGGGACCAGCGCCAGCGCTCCACCGACGACATGGTGGGCCAACTGATGGCGAAGAGCGGCGGCATCCGCGAGGCCCTGGTGATCGCCTTCGGGCCGCCGCCGATCTTCGGTCTCGGCAATGCCGGCGGCTTCGAGCTCTACCTGCAGAACCGCGGCGAGGACGGACCCAAGGCACTGGCGGCCGCCAGCGAACAGCTGCTGGCGGAGCTGCGCAAGGACGAGCGCATCGTCCAGCCGCTGTCGCTGTGGCGCTCGCGGGTGCCGCAGCTCTATGTCGATCTGGACCGGGCCAAGGCGAAACTGCTGGGGGTCGACATCGACACGCTGTTCACCACCGTGGCAGCCACCCTGGGCACCCTCTACGTGAATGATTTCAACAAGTTCGGCCGCACCTGGCAGGTGCAGATGTCGGCCGAACCGGGCTATCGCGCCACCCCGCGGGACATCGGCGCGCTTTATGTGCCGACCAACAACGGCGACCAGGTACCGCTGTCGGCGCTGGCCCGGGTCGATTACACCTCGGGGCCGGAGACCCTGGACCGCTACAACAACGTCCAGGCGGTAAAGATCTTCGGCAATGCGGCACCCGGCATCAGCTCCGGGCAGGCGCTGCAGATCGTCGAGGAGATCGCCGACCGCACTCTGCCCGCGGAGTTCAGCTACGAGTGGACCTCCGCCTCGTTCCAGGAGAAGCGCTCCGGCGGCACCGCCAACCTGGCGCTCGGCCTGGCGGTACTGATGGTGTTCCTGATCCTCGCCGCCCAGTACGAAAAGTGGTCGCTGCCGCTCTCGGTGCAGCTGGCGCTGCCGTTCGGCACCTTCGGGGCGCTGGCCGCGGTCTGGTTGCGCGGGCTCAGCAACGACGTCTATTTCCAGATCGGCCTGGTGACCCTGCTCGGCCTGGCGGCGAAAAACGCCATCCTGATCGTCGAGTACGCCCTGCTGAAGAAGGGCGAAGGCTACTCCGCCACCGCCGCCGCCATGGAGGCGGCGCGGCTGCGCTTCCGGCCGATCCTGATGACCTCGCTGGCGTTCATCCTCGGCGTGCTGCCGCTGGCCATCTCCAGCGGCGCCGGTGCCGGGGCGCGCCACGCGGTGGGCACCGGGGTGGTGGGCGGCATGCTGGCGGCGACCTTCCTGGCGATCTTTTTCATCCCGCTGTTCTACCGGCTGGTCACCGATCACCGGCTGCGCACCAGTCCGGAAGATTTCGAGCAGCGGCCCCACCTGGCACCGCACCGGTCACCCCACGCCCCCAGTCACCACCCGGGAGGCGGTCTGCGCCCGCAGGGGTCGGAGGCGGATTGACATGCCGGGGCCGGAGTCAAAGCCGACTCCGGCCCCGCTGGCAGGTGTCTCTTAATGACAGTTGAACTCTCGCCAAGACGCCAAGCACGCCAAGCACGCCAAGGAAAACAGATCTTTTTTTGACTTTGCGTTCTTTGCGCCTTGGCGAGAGTAAAGGTTTTTTACCGATCCGGGATTGGGAAGGCGCCGCCGGCATGAAAAGTCGTCCACCCACTCTGGGCGGCCCATGATGTAGTGGCACCTTTGAGGCACTCACCCACCAAGCCCTCGGCTTTGTCGAGTTAACTAACTCCAGAGGAGGAGAACCATGTCCTACCTGTTGCTGATCCTGGAACCCCACGGCCAGCGCGCGCAACGCACGGAGGCGGAGGGGTACCAGGCCTACGCCGAGATGGTGCGTTTCGGTGAGGGGTTGGCCGCCCGCGGCCTGCTGCGCGCCAGCGAATCCCTGCTCGGCGACCGCCAGGGCGTGCGGGTGCAGGTACGCGATGGCCAGCCGCAACTGCGCGACGGCCCCTTCACCGAGGCCAAGGAGATGGTGGGCGGCTTTTTTCTGCTCGACAACGTCACCCGGGAGGAGGCCATCGCCATCGCCGGGCAGTGCCCGGCGGCCCGCTGGGCGACGGTGGAGGTGCGCGAACTGGCGCCCTGTTACGCCGGTTGATTGACCATGCCGGGGTCGGAGTCAAATCGGCCATAAGGTCTGATTCACCCCCGGCCGTTGGACCGATTTGACTCCGACCCCTGTGAATCGCGATCGCCTTTCGCGGCAGAGCCGCTCCTACAGGTGCAGTAAACCCGGATAGCGCCTCCGGCACGAAGGGGGGCGGCGGCTCCCGTACCGTCCGGACAACTGGTTACGGGTTGATTAACAAAATACAAAAAAATATCGGAGGCTGTCGATTTCACCCCGCTTCGCCCGTCGTCAGGATAACAGGGACAAAATGGAAAGGATCGAGAAATCGGCTGACGCAGCCGATCAGAACGGAGGAGCAACATCATGTCATATATCGACGGATTCGTACTCGCGGTACCCACCGAGAACAGAGAGTTATACAAAAAGACCGCGCAGACCGCCGCCGCGGTGTTCAAGGAGTACGGGGCGCTGAAACTGGTCGAGTGCTGGGGCGACGACGTGCCGGAGGGTGAAGTCACCTCGTTTCCCATGGCGGTCAAGTGCAAAGCGGAGGAGACGGTGGTGTTTTCCTGGATCTTGTGGCCGTCACGCGAGGCGCGCGACCAGGGCATGGAGAAGGCGATGGCCGATCCCCGGTTGAATCCGGAGGCCAATCCGATGCCGTTTGACGGCAGCCGCATGATCTATGGCGGCTTCGAGATAATTGTCGACGAGTAGCTGGCGCCGGCCGGCCCACCTGAAACGTGAGGGTACCCAGATGCGATTCATGATCATTGTAAAAGCCACCAAGGATTCCGAGGCCGGAGTGATGCCCGGCGAGGCGCTGCTGGCCGAGATGGCCGCCTATCACGAGGAGCTGATCAAGGCAGGTGTGCTGCTGGACGGCTCCGGGCTGCAGCCCAGCGCCAAGGGGTGGCGGATCCGTTATGACGGAGACAAACGCAGTGTGATAGATGGTCCGTTCGCCGAGACCAAGGAGCTGATTGCCGGCTATACCCTGATCCAGGTGGCCTCGCGCGAGGAGGCGATCGAGTGGGCGCGCCGCTTCCCCAACCCGTCGATCGACCGCGGCAGGGCGGAGATCGAGATCCGTCAGTTGTTTGAACTGGAGGATTTCGAACCTTCCGAGACACTGGAACGATTCCGCGACATGGGGATCGGCGGAGAGTAACCGGAAACCACAGGAGCGACAGACCATGCGTATCGAACCCTATCTCTTTTTCGAAGGCTGCGCGGAACAGGCGGCCCACTTCTACCAGGCCACGCTCGGCGCCGAGATCGTCGCCCTGCTGCGCTACTCGGAGGCCCCGGACCCGTCCATTTGCCCGGTCGATGATCCCGACAAGGTGATGCACATGAACCTGAGGATCGGTGACAGCGTCGTGATGGGCAGTGATGGCAACTGCTCGGGCGAGACGCGGTTCCAGGGCTTCGCCCTGACCCTGAATGCCAAGGACGTTAATCAGGCCGAAAAGCTGTTCGGACTGCTCGCCGAGGGTGGCCAGGTGCAAATGCCGCTGGAAGAGACCTTCTTCTCTCCCGCCTTCGGCATGCTCGCGGACCGCTTCGGCGTACCCTGGATGATCCATGTGGAGAGTTAAGGGACCATGAGCGCGGGCGACACCCGGCGTGCCATCGAGACCGTCTGGCGCATCGAGGCGGCCAAGGTGATCGCCGTGGTGGCCCGCCTGACCCACGACATCGGTCGCGCCGAGGAGTTCGCCCAGGATGCCCTGGTGGCCGCGCTGGAGCACTGGCCGGAGGACGGGATCCCGGAGCGGCCGGCCGCCTGGTTGATGACCACGGCGAAAAACCGCGCCCGCGACCAGCTGCGGCGCAACCCGCTGCTGGAGAGCAAGCACCGGCAACTGGGGTACGAACTGGATGTACGGCACGCCACCGCCCAGGCCGATTTTCAGGAGGCCATCGACATGGCCCTGGATGACGATATCGGCGACAACCTGCTGCGTCTGATCTTCACCGCCTGCCACCCGCTGCTGTCGCCCGAGGCGCGCGTGGCCCTCACCCTGCGGCTGCTCGGAGGACTGACCACCCATGAGATCGCGCGCGCCTTCCTGGCCGCGGAGCCGACCATTGCCCAGCGCATCGTGCGCGCCAAACGCACCCTCAGCGCGGCCCGGGTGCCGTTCGAAGTGCCGCGCGGCGAGGCGCTCACCGGCCGGCTCGGCTCGGTGCTGGAGGTGATCTACCTGATCTTCAACGAGGGTTACTCGGCCACCGCGGGCGATCGCTGGGTACGTCCGGCGTTGTGCGACGAGGCGCTGCGACTCGGCCGTATCCTCGCCGAACTGATGCCGCGTGAGCCGGAGGTGCACGGCCTGGTGGCCCTGATGGAGATCCAGGCGTCACGCATCCATGCCCGGGTGGACCCCGATGGCGAGCCGATTCTGCTGCTCGATCAGGACCGCGCGCGCTGGGACCCGCTGCTGATCCGGCGCGGCCTGGCGGCACTGGAGCGGGCCGTTGCCATCGGCGCCGCGCTCGGTCCCTACAGCCTGCAGGCCGCCATTGCCGCCTGCCACGCCCGGGCAGCCCTGGCCGAGGAGACCGACTGGGGCCGCATCGCCGCGCTCTACGACGCCCTCGCCCAGCTGACCCCCTCGCCGGTGGTGGAGCTCAATCGCGCGGTAGCCGTGGCCATGGCGTTCGGCCCCCTGGCAGGCATGGAGATCGTCGACGGCCTGAGCGGCGAGCTGAGCCTGAAGGGCTATCACCTGCTGCCGAGCGTGCGCGGTGACCTGCTGTTCAAGCTCGGCCGCCTGGAGGAGGCGCGCCGGGAGTTCCAGCGCGCCGCCTCGCTCACCGCCAATGAGCAGGAACGGCGCCTGCTGCGGCGGCGCGCCATTGCCTGCGGCAAATCCGACCCATACAGGAACTAACAGCCTAGGTAAGTATTATTCCCGCAGAGTGCTAAACAGGAACATTTGGCTTAACCGGCTGTGCCTGGCCGGTCAGGTACCGGCTTTGCAATGCATGGAGAGGCAGAGGGCGGCTGAACAGATAGCCCTGGAACTGGTGACAACCCTTCGATAGCAGGAAATTGCGCATGGCATCGGTCTCCACGCCCTCCGCCACCACACCCAGACCAAGATGCTTGGCCATCACGATGATGGTCTCCACAATAGCCGCATCGTTGGAGTCGGTCTCGATGTCACGCACAAACGACTGATCAATCTTGATGACATCCACAGGCAAGCGCTTCAAGTAAGCAAGGGAGGAGTAGCCGGTGCCGAAGTCATCGATGGAGAAGCTGATCCCGAGTCTCTTCAGCTGCTGTAGCCGGACAATAGTCTGCTCGATATTGTCGATGACGGTGCTTTCTGTAATCTCGATACGCAGGCGATGGGGATCCGCACCGGTATCGTTTAGCGCCCTGTTCACCCGCTCGACAAAATTGGGATCCTTGAACTGCTTGGGACTTACGTTGACCGATATCGTCATGTGATACAGGGAGAGCGCCGAGATAGCCCTGCAAGCCGCCCTCAACACCCATTCGCCTATCTCCAGGATGATCCCGGTCTCCTCGGCAATCTTGATGAACTCTCCGGGTAAAACCGCGCCACGCTCCGGGTGATGCCAGCGCAGCAGTGCCTCGGCGCCGATGAGTGTACCGTGACTATCCAGCTGAGGCTGATAGTAGAGTTCAAACTCATCCCTGGCGAGGGCTTGATGCAAACCTTTTTCAATGGATAAACGCTGGTTGGCTGCCTCCTGCATGTTGGGTAGGAAGAAGCATGCGCTATTGCGCCCCTCTTTCTTTGCCTGGTACATCGCTGTATCAGCTTGCTGCAGAAGGTCTTCAGGTTTTTTCTGTTGCAGGGGAAAGAGTGTAATGCCAATGCTGGCCGTTACATGCAGATGGTGCCCCCTGATATCAAAGTGCCCGCGGATGAGTGTCAGCAACTCTTCGGCAAACAACTGGGCGCGGCGCGTGGCCCCTTCCAGGGCATCCCCAATATCGGGAACCAGGATCACATACTCATCTCCACCAAGACGCGCGATAACGTCTTCGTCGCGTAGGCGCCCTTTTAGCCGGTCAGCGATCGCAATCAAGAGTTCATCTCCGACCAGGTGACCGAGTGAATCATTGATTTTCTTGAAGTGATCAATATCGAGAAACATGACCACACCCAGATGCCTGTGTCGCTGTGATCGGGCCAGCTCCTGCTTCAGGCGATCAAAAAACATGCGTCGGTTGGGGAGATCCGTCAGGGTGTCGTAGAGTGCCTGGCGCTGGATGGTCGCCTCCGCGACCTGCCGTCTGTATCGCATCTCAAGAGCCCCCAAAATCGTCTGGTTGAGACGTATTGAGGTGATCATCAGCATGACAAGGAAAAGCGCCGACATGAACGCCATGGTATATCCGAGTGAATCGCCCAGCGAGAAGAAGCGCAGGACAACGGGGAGCAACGCCAAACTGATAAACGCCAGGCAGGCGGTGGTGTGGGCCGAGAGCGTGGTGACAGCGCCAGCACTCATGCCGGCAACCACAAAAGCCAGGAATACCTGATGGGCGATGTCGTCACCGGGAAATAGCACGAGGCTTGCCATGCCCCAGAGCAGGCCGGATAGAACGGTAGTGATCAGGAGCCGTTTTTCCCACAGCAGGATGTTGGCCGGGGCGGGACTAGTGAGCTTGAATTTTCGGTACAACCCCAATCGAAGTGCCGATAAAAGATAGGTAACAGCCAGCCAGGGGAAGAGTAATTTGTTGTCGGTGACTGACCAAAGGACGATGCACAGTAATGTACTGTTGATGAAAATGGTCAGCGTGGAGAACGGGATGGCGCTGTAAACAAGCCGTACCTGTTCCGTTTTGATATCGAATATAGTTCCCATACTCCCCATTCACGGTGTAGGAATCGTGCACGTGAACCTGTTGTCGGCAAGCAGGATGGAAACTTGATCCCTTTGGCCATCGAATGTTTCTCGGGAAATTCCCGAATTTCAATGCACTGGAGTCGGAATCAGACCGCATCAAAAATAGCAAAAAGTATCGTAACCACTCACCCGGTCTGTAAGTAGGTAGTTTCAAAGGATCCCCATATTGAGCAGCTTTGCCACCCCCGGCGTAATCGGCTATTCGGACTCCGGCTTGTCCACACTGAGGTCGTCGGCCCAGTCGGTGGGATCTTCCGGGAAATCGTCCAGCGGGCCCAGGGGCCGTTCGTCGCGCTCGAACAGCGGACCGCTCTGCATGTACATGGCGAGCAGCCGGGCCACCGCCAGGACCGATTTTTCATGGGTGCGCTCATGGCCGTGGGAGGCGTCCAGGGCGAAACAGATCAGCCCGGTGCGGATGTCGTTGCCGGCCTCCACCGCCGAGGCCGAGTCGCTACGGTAGAAACGGAACACGTCGCGGCTGTGTTCGATACCACAGGTCTGGCACAGCGAGATCAGGCGCCGCGTCAGGTACCAGTCAAACGGGCCGCTGGAGTCCTGCATGGCGATGGTGACACCGTACTCGGAGGTGTTCTGCCCCGGGGCGATGGTGCCGTTATCCACCGCCAGCAGTTCGGCCACGTCGCCATGCAGGATATGCGAGGCGCCGACCCCGGTCTCCTCGGAGATGGTGAACAGCAGATGGCAGTCCATCGGCAGTCGCAACTGGGCATCGCTGATCGCCTTGGCGGCGGCCAGCACCGCCGCCACCCCCACCTTGTCATCGAGAAAACGCGAGATCCAGAAGCCGTTGTCGAGAAACTCCGGCTGCGGATCGATGGAGATCATGTCCCCCGGATGGATACCGAGCTGCTGCAGTGCGCCGATGCTGTGCACCGGCTCATCCAGGCGCAGCTCCAGGTTCTGCCAGCTCGCCTCCTGGGTATCCACCTGCTTGCCGAACACATGACCGGAGGCCTTCAGCGGCAACAGGCTGCCGCGGTACTGCACCCCCTTGTCGATATACAGGGTCACCCGGGCCCCCTCGGCGGAGCGCGCCGGCCAGGTGCCGACCGAGACCACCTCCAGGCGGCCGTTCGGTTTCAGATTCTTGACCATCGCCCCGAGGGTGTCGAGGTGGGCGGCGATGGCGCGGTCCGGCGAGTGCACCTGGCCATACAGGTTGGCGCGGATCGCCCCACGCCGGGTCAGCTCATACTCTACCCCCATCGCCTCAAGCTTGTGGCAGACCAGCTGCACCACGATGTCGGTCATGCCGGTGGGACTGGGAATATGCAGCAGTTCCAGCAGGGTTTCGCGCAGGTAGCGGCGATCGATATCCAGTATCTTCATGCATCACCTGTGATGTGCCAGGGTGGTTTGCGGAAACAGCATGTCCAGCAGTTTTTCCGCCGTGGGCTGGGGTTCATGATTGGCCAGCCCGGGGCGTTCGTTGGCCTCGATGATGGCGTACTCCGGGCGTTCCACGTCCGGCACCATGAAATCAAACCCGACCAGCGGCATGTCCAGCACCTGGGCACCGCGGATGGCCGCCTTGGCCAGTGCCGGATGCAACCGCTCGGTGACATCCTGCAGGGTGCCGCCGGTGTGCAGGTTGGCGGTCTTGCGCACCTTCAGGCGCTGCCCCTTCGGCAGCACCCGGTCCATGGCCAGGCCGGCGTCGTTGACACAGCGTTCGGTCTCCTCATCCATCGGGATCACGCTCTCACCCTGGGTGGCCGCCGCCCGCCGCCGGCTCTGTTTGCGGATCAGTTCGGCCACCGTGTGCTCACCGTCCCCCACCACCGAGGCGGGCCGCCGCACCGCCGCCGCCACCACCTCGTCGTTGATCACGATGATGCGCAGATCCTCACCCGGCACGAAACGTTCGCCCACCACCCGGTCGCAGAGAGACGCGGCCTGGGCATAGGCGGAAATCACCTCGCCGGACTCGCTCAGATCGACGCAGACGCCGACTCCCTGTTCGCCGCGCGCGGGCTTGATGACGATGCGCTGGTGATGCTGCAGGAATGCCAGCGCCTGCGCCTCGTCCCGCAGCAGCTCCTGCTCCGGCACGTTCAGGCCGGCCCGGGCGAGGAACCGCCGGGTCACCGCCTTGTCGTCGCAACGGCTCATGGCCACCGCGCTGGTGAGATCGGTCAGGGACTCGCGGCAGCTGACCGTGCGACCGCCCAGGCTCAGGTCGAAAAAGCCGCCGGCGGCGTCGACAATATCCACCACGATGCCCCGTCGATAGGCCTCATCGACAATTATCTGGGCATAGACATTCAGCTTGGCGTCGTTTTTCGGGCCGATATAGAGCTGCTCATTGATCGCGTTCTTGGTCTTGATGCAGTACACCGGCACCTGGAAAAAACCGAGCTTTTCATACAGCTGGATCGCCTGCGCATTGTTGTGCATCACCGACAGGTCCATGAACGAGCGGCCGGCGGACTTGAAGGCGTTGATCAGGGCGATCACCAGCGCCTCGCCGACACCGGCGTGCTCACACTGGGGATCGACCGCCAGTGCCCACAGACTGGAGCCGTTGTCGGGATCCGCGAAGGTGCGATAGTGATCCACCCCGGTGACGCAGCCGACCACCTGGTCGCTCTGCTCCTCCACCGCCAGCAGAATCCGCAACTCGGGATGGGACTGCTGATAGTCGAAGAACTCCTCGCGCATCGGTACCATGGCGCGCGCCTTGTAGATGCGGTTGACCTGTTCGATATCGGCGGCATCGGCTATCGGCCGGATCTCGATGCCGGCGGGCGCCACATCCGCCAGCTCGGCGTATTCCAGGTTCAGGCGGTAGGTGAGGGAGGGATCGATAAACAGCTCCCGGGGCGCCTGGGAGACCACCACCTGGGGGTCGCGGCTGTAGAGCGCTACATCACGGCGCCCCAGACGTTCATCCCGCAGCTGGTCGGCCAGCTGGCGGCTGGAGCGGAAGGTCTGACCGAAGATCAGCCGGCCCCATCCGCAGTCGACCACCGCCTGCTTGTCCAGTTCGTCGGCGATCGAACTGGGGGGTTCCCCCCAGTGTTTCAGTGATCCCATCTGCTCGATATTCAGATTACCATCCATTCCTTTCTCTGGTTTGGTCATTGCTCTGTACCCTAGAGATGGTGGGTCTGCAGCCAAAGCTCCAGCAGGGCGACCTGCCAGAGTTTGGAACCCCGTAACGGGGTAATGTGGTCCTTCGGCTTATCCAGCAGCCTGGTCAGGTAGTCGCGGTTGAACAGCCCGCGATTGATGGCCCGGCTGTCGTTCAGGGCGTCCCGGACAAAATCCAGGTAAGGCCCTTCAATGTATTTTAGCGCCGGTACCGGAAAATACCCCTTGGGCCGGTCGATCACCTGGTGCGGGATTACCTGCCGCGCCGCCTCCTTGAGCACCCACTTGCCCTCGTCGCGCACCTTCAGTTCGGCGGGCACCCGGCCAGCCAGCTCCACCAGTTCGTGATCCAGGAACGGCACCCGTGCCTCCAGCCCCCAGGCCATGGTCATGTTGTCGACCCGTTTCACCGGGTCATCCACCAGCATCACCGTGGTATCCAGACGCAGCGCCCGGTCCACCGCGCTGCCGCCATTCTCATCGGCGAACTGCTGTTCGATGAAGGCACCGGCAAAGTCCGATTGCACATATTCGGACTGGACCGTGGTGGCGTACTCGTCGAAATCACGGTCCATGAACAGGCGGCGGTAATCGGCCGCTCCGGCGCCTGGTTCCAGCAGCGGCGGATACCAGTGGTAGCCGCCGAACACCTCGTCGGCACCCTGCCCCGACTGCACCACCTTAAGGTGCTTCGAGACTTCATGGGAGAGCAGGTAGAAACCGATGTTGTCATAGCTGACCATCGGCTCGGACATGGCACCGAAGGTCTCCGGCAGGGTCTCCAGCAGGCGGCTGGAGGGGACAATGATCTTGTGGTGATCGGTCTGGAAGTGTTCGGCGATCAGATCGGAGTACTGGAACTCGTCCCCCTTCTCGCCACCGGCCTCCTCGAAACCCACCGAGAAGGTGCTCAGGCCGGTCTGGCCATGTTCCGCCAGCAGACCGACGATCAGGCTGGAGTCGAGACCGCCGGAGAGCAACACGCCCACCGGCACATCCGCCACCATGCGCCGGCGCACCGCGCGCCGCAGTGCCTCCAGTACCCGTTCCTGCCACTCCCCGGCGCTCACCGAGCGGTCCTCCTCGCGGCTACCCACGCGCAACCGCCAGTAGGTCTCGCTGCGATGCGAGCCGTCCTTCTCGTAGACCCGGATGGTCGCCGGCGGCAGCTTGCGCACCCCCTTCAGGAGGGTAAAGGGCGCCGGCACCACGGCATGGAAACTCAGGTAATAGTTGAGCGCCACCGGGTCGATACCGGTATCGATATCGCCCGCTTCCAGCAGCGCCGGCAGGGTGGAGGCGAAGGCCAGCCGTCCGGCCGATTCCGCCAGGTAGCAGGGCTTGATGCCGAGCCGGTCCCGGGCCAGCACCAGACGTCCCGTGTCGCGTTCGTGAATGGCGAAGGCGAACATGCCGTTGAATCGCTTCACACACTCGATTCCCCAGGCGTGGTAGGCCTTGAGGACCACTTCGGTATCGCCCTGGGAGAAGAAGCGGTAGCCCTGGCCCTGCAACTCCTCGCGCAGCTCACGGTAGTTGTAGATACAGCCGTTGAACACCAGGTCCAGGCCCAGTTCGGCATCCACCATCGGCTGCTGGGCATGTTCCGACAGGTCGATCACCTTGAGGCGGCGATGCCCCAGGGCCAGCCCGTTGCGAGTCACAATCCCCTCGCCGTCGGGGCCCCGGGGAGCCAGCTTGCGGGTCATACTCGCTACCCGGGCGACATTCGATTCAGCCACTCCGGGGGCATATATCCCGGCGAATCCACACATATGACAAACTCCTGTTGTCGACACGGCAGCCCGCGCCAGCCGACTGTCCCGGCGAATTCCGCCGCGCCCTTCTCATGGTAATTTTAATAGGTTATTATTACACTTCTAATGTTTAGAGTCCAAACCATTAGTTGAAAATTGGTTGAAATATGAAAACTGGCTATAATTCCCCACCCTTCAAATTCAACCTGACCCAACTCATGGCCGAAAATCAGTATTGGCATGACGTGCTCGTCTCCCTGCGCCGCATCATTCGCGCAACCGATCTGCAGTCAAAACGCATGGTGAAGAGTTGTGGACTGACCATCCCCCAGGTGATGGTGCTGCGCGCCATCAACGCCCTGGGCGACGTCACGGTAAAGCGGATTTCCGACGATGTGTCCCTGAGTCAGGCCACCGTCACCACCATTCTCAATCGTCTCGAGGATAAAAAACTGACCGAGCGGGTGCGCAGCAGCGTGGACAAGCGGGTGGTCAATGCGCGCCTGACCGAGGCAGGCCTGAAGATCCTGCTCGCCACCCCGCCGCTGTTGCACGAGAAGTTCATTGAACGGTTCGAGGCGCTGGAGGATTGGGAGAAGACCCAGATCCTCTCCGCGTTGCAGCGCGTCGCCACCATGATGGATGCGGAGAGTATCGATGCCGCCCCGCTGCTGGATATCGACCCGCCCGGCCCCTGATTTGCGTTCATTCCATCCTTAGGTCCGTAAACGGTGCATCCTGTACCACTCCTCACCGCGGCAATGGTGGATGCGCCTACCGGCTTATCCACCCTACAAAACTGAAACAGCTTTACCCGGCAATATTAAACTGGAAGGTAACTGCTCACCCGGTCGGTAAGTGAGCAGTTACATTGGAAGACTACTAGGCGCGTGACAGCGGAAAGGCGATCACCTGTTCGATATGGTCCGCGCCGGCCAGGCGCATGATCAGGCGGTCGATCCCCAACGCCACCCCGGCGCAGTCGGGGAGGCCCCGGGCCAGGGCGTCGATGAACCGGCGGTCCATGGGTACGACCGGCTGACCGGCTGCGGTGCGGGCCTGCAGATCCCGCTCAAAGCGACGCTGCTGCTCGGCCGCATCGGTCAGCTCGTGAAAGCCGTTGGCCAGTTCGATACCATCCAGGTAGAGTTCGAAGCGTTCCGCCAGCGGCGGGCTGCCGGGCCGCACCCGGGCAAGGGCCGCCTGGCTGGCCGGGTAGTCATAGACAAAGCAGAGCCCGGGCCCCATGGCCGGTTCGATGCAGTGGGTCATCAGCAGATCCAGCCAGGCGTCGCGCTGCGGCAGGTCCAGCCGGTCCACACCCGGCACGCCCTGTTGCAGGGCGCAGTTGCGCAGTTGCTCGGCCGTGGCCGGGTGGGGATCGATCTGCAACCGCTGTTGAAACAGCGCCCGGTAGCTGAGACGCCGGGCAACCGCGGGTTCCGGCATTAACCCACCGACCAGCCGCTCCACCTCGTCCATCAGCCGATGGTGATCGAAGCCGGGGCGATACCACTCCAGCAGGGTGAACTCGGGGTTGTGCAGTCGCCCCGCCTCTCCGTCACGAAATACCTTGCAGATCTGGTAGATCGGGCCCGCGCCGGCGGCCAGCAGGCGCTTCATCGGAAATTCGGGTGAGCTGTGCAGGTAGAGCGGCAGGCCGCCCGGGGCACCGGGACCGGTATAGCGGGTGACCAGGGACTCGATGGCGGGATCGGTGGTCGCCGCCCGGGAGCAGACCGGGGTCTCCACCTCCAGCACGCCCTGGCGCTGGAAAAACGCCCGGATCTGCGCAATCACCCGGGCACGCAGGCGGAGCGTCTCGATGGACGCCGCCGGAGACACCCCGGAACCGGTCTGACGGTCGTTCAACCTGGAATCCTCAGTTGGACGGCCGCCAGGGTGCGTGCAGCGTGGTGTCTGGCAAGGCATAACGAGGCGTAATAGTCATTCTATTGCAACGAGTTATAACGCAGCCAGACGCCGCGCGGTGCGTGCACTGGCGGTCGTAGCGGCCTTCACCCGATGGGTGGGTCGACGATTGCAGAGTAACTTTTTGCATATTAATGGCTTACATGCCGCTCGAAGCGGTCAACTGAGGAATCTAGGTTCAAGCGCTGCCCCAAGTCACTCCTCTTTGGCCCGCGAGACATACTCCCCGGAGCGGGTATCCACCTTGATCAGTTCGCCGGTCTGCACGAACAGCGGCACCCGCACCACGGCACCGGTCTCCAGGGTCGCCGGCTTGCCGCCACCACCCGAGGTATCGCCCTTGAGGCCGGGATCGGTCTCGGTGATGGTCAGGTTGACGAAATTGGGCACCTCGATGATGATCGGCGTTCCGTTCCACAGGGTGACGGTGCACATGTCCTGATCCTTGAGCCACTTCACCGAATCGCCGACCGCGGCGGCGTCGGCGCTCACCTGCTCGAAGGTATCCGGATGCATGAAGTGCCAGAACTCGCCATCCGAGTAGAGATACTGCAGGTCCATCTCCATCACGTCGGCGGCCTCGACCGAATCCCCGGACTTGAAGGTGCGCTCGATGACGCGGCCGGTCTTCAGGTTGCGGATCTTCACCCGGTTGAACGCCTGGCCTTTGCCAGGCTTCACGAATTCGTTTTCAATAATGGAGCAGGGGTCGCCATCGAGCATGATCTTTAGCCCACCCTTGAACTCACTGGTACTATACGTTGCCATCTTGTCCTCACCAAACAGCCGACTGGAAAACGCGCATGATACATCGAATAGAGCCTGTCTGTCAGACTCCCCTGTGGCAGCAATCGCTGGCCAACGCCTTCGGCGACGTCGATGCGTTCTTCGGGTTTCTGCGCCTGGATCGGGAGCTGTTGCCGGCCGCGCGTGCCGCGGCGCGGCGGTTCGGCCTGAAAGTTCCGCGGGAATTTGCCGAGTTGATGGTAAAAGGTGACCCGGACGACCCACTGCTGCGCCAGGTCCTGCCGCTCGGCGCGGAAAACCTGCCGGCCACGGGCTTCGTGGAGGACCCGGTGGGTGACCTGGAGAAGGCGATCGTGCCGGGGGTGCTGCACAAATACCGGGGACGGCTGTTGCTGATCGCCAATGGGAGTTGCGCGGTCAACTGCCGCTACTGTTTCCGGCGCCACTTCCCGTACCAGGAGGCCGCCGTCTTGCGGCAGCGCTGGCAGCAGGCGATCGACCACATCAGCCAGGCACAAGAGATCGATGAAATCATCCTCAGTGGCGGCGACCCCCTGACTCTGAGTGATGCAAAACTCGCCGGACTGGTCGCTCGGCTGGAGGCGATCCCGCACCTGCGGCGGCTGCGTGTCCATACCCGCCTGCCGGTGGTGATCCCCTCGCGCCTGACGGCAGAGCTGACCGGGTGGCTCGCCGGCGGACGCCTGCAACCGGTGCTGGTGCTGCACATCAATCATGCCCGGGAGCTGAGCCCGGAACTCGCCCGCGGCCTGCGCCGGCTCGGGCAGGCGGGCGTCAGCCTGCTCAATCAGTCGGTGCTGCTCAAGGGGGTGAACGACAACGCCGCCACCCTGACCGAACTCAGCCTGACGCTGTTCGAGGCCGGGGTACTCCCCTATTATCTACATCTGCTTGACCGGGTCGCCGGCGCCGCGCACTTCGAGGTGGAGGCCGCCGAGGCGCGACGCCTGCAGCAGGCACTGCAGGCGAACCTGCCCGGCTACCTGGTCCCCCGAATGGTCCGGGAGGTGGCGGGCGCGGCCTCCAAGCAGCCGGCATTCTGAGCCACCACGCCGCCACCCGCTGGGGCTGAACCCGCTTACAATCAAATATTTACTATAGTAGGATCTGAACCTGCCGATAATAATACTGTAAAATGCGTGTGGTTGGTCGGTTGTTGAATTCCATTTGTCAGGATTATAACGATTTCATGGAGACTAAGAACACACTCGGTTTTAAAATGCCTGAGCGCAGTGCCGCGCCCGCAGATTCGCTGCTGCTTAAACCGAAGGATGCCACCACCTGGATCAGCAGTCTGCCGGTGGCCAATGTGGGTGAAACGTCGCGCCAGGTATTCAAGGCCCTGGTCGAATTCAACCGGCTTGAAGTCCCCAATCTGAACCGTATCAAGATTGCCGAACTGTTCTGCCGCCCGATCGACTACATATCCGACAACCTGCGCAAATACTATTATGATTCACCCTTCCCGCTCTCGGCAAAAAGCAGAAAGATCGCCGTACTCTGTCGGGAACTGCATACCGAACTGGCCCTCGCTTACAAGATATTCATCGAGACCATGGTCGCGGGCGGTTCGGCAAAATTCGATCGCAAACTGCTGATCATCGCCGTTCACCGGGTGATGCGTCTGCTCTCCAGGGTCATCTATCAGTCGGTGATTGTTTATGACCCGGTCCCGGCCACGGTGTGGAAAGAGATACACCGCCTCTACGCCTTTGCCGAGCAGAACGGCATCCAGGAAGTGCCGGTCAGGGATGGCAGGAACGATGACACCATCAGCACCATCGCCACGCTGTATAAACAGGCGCTGCTGCTCTCCATCTGCTCACCCTACCGGCTGCGGCAGCGGGAGATCGAGTGCGTGTCGCACGCCCTGGATGACTGGAGCAACCGCACGACCCTGCGCCTGCCGGGCGCCGAACCGCTGAGCCAGTTCGACTTTGTGGCCAGGCTCTCTTCGGACTCCCCGCCCCTCCACCATGCGCTTGAGAACGAGGAGGCCGCCGATTCCCGCCGGGTGCTGAATACCCAGCCGCTGGTAGACATGTTGCGGGAAACCTGCGACACCCTGCCGGCGGATGACGCCGCCGCCGAGATGGGGCTGACGGATCCCCGGCCCTCCCGACCTCTGCTGCGTCGGCTGATCCAGATCCTGAGTTCCGCCCCGAAACGGGAGTTTGTCCGCACCCGGCTCAATTTTGAATTGAAAGTGGCCGTGGGCGTGACCGCTATCCACTACCTGCTGATCGGCGACGGCACAGCGGAGGAACCGGCAGCCACGCAACGGCCGGGCCGGGGGCTGGAGTGGATGGATCAGCCGGCCGGCGACCTGCTGGACCGCTCATCCTACACCCTGGCGGGACACAAGCTGAGCCTGGAGGGATTTGATGAATCGATCCAGGAGACCATCATCGCGAGCAGTGTCAATGAACCGGGCTCCGGAAAGGGTAGCGCCCCCCTCTGGGCATCCCGGCCATCCGAGCAGCAGCATGAGGCCTACTCCTGCAAGACCATCAACGAGAGCGCCGGTGGCTACTGCATCCACTGGCAGGGCATCGATGCACCGAAGATCAAGATCGGCGAAGTCATCGGCGTACAATCGGCCACCAACAAGCGGCTGTTTGCGATCGGCATCAGCCGCTGGGCGAGAAACCTGTCCGGCCAGGGGCTACAGCTTGGCCTGCAGATGATCGCCCCGAGCGCCGCCGCGGTGCTGATTCATTACCTGGAAGGCGATGACCCGGCCAGCCACCCTCACAAGGCCCTGCTGTTGCCGGAACTGGCGGCTTCGGATCAGCCCGCCTGTCTGATATTGCCCACCCTGCCGTTCAAGACCGGTGATCTGGTGATGATCGTCAATGAGGAGGGGGCCGAACGCAAGGCCAGGCTCACTCAGCTACTTGAGACGACCGGCGCCTTCGCCCAGTTTCACTTCAGCTACCTCGATGCGCAGACCGGCAACGGCGACGACCTGGCGGATGACGACACAGACTTCGACACTATCTGGCCCATGCTGTAGAGATGCATGGGCTGTGGATTCAATACACTGGACACCCGACACCTACTATGAATGGATACTCCGAGACCGACATACCGATAAGCCTTCTGGTCGTCGAGCCCTCCCTCAATGAGGCCGAGACCTACATCAGTACATTGCGCAATGCCGGTCTGGTAATCCATCCCACATTTGCCGCGGATGAGGAGACGTTGCTCGATCTCGTCGACGGCGGGCAACCCGAACTGATCCTGCTCTCCCTGCCGGAGACCAGCGACAAGCTGGCATCCACCACCCGGCTGTTCCGGGCCGCTTATCAGGACGCACCTTATATCCTGCTCTACAAGGATCCGGAAACCGATCCGGAAATCCTTCTCCAGGCGATGCGTGACGGGGCGCGGGACGTGGTCTCCAGCGGCGACCCGGATCATCTGCAACTGGTGATCCGGCGCGAGTCGGAAGATCGGCGGGTGCGCCAGGAACTGGCCCTGACGCGGCAGAAACTGAAAGAGGCCGAAGCGCGCTGCAATACCTTGATCGACAGCTCCCAGGATGCCATCGCCTATATACACGAAGGGATGCACATGCAGGCCAACCCGGCCTACCTGCAGATGTTCGGTTTCGTCGACATGGGTGAGCTGGAGGGGTTGCCTATCCTCGACATGGTCTCGCCCAAGGACCATAAACGGATCAAGTCGTTCCTCAGAACCCTGGGTGACGAGCACAGCGAACTCAGCATCGCCTGCCAGAACAGCGCCGGCGAGACCTTTGATGCGAAGCTGGAGTTCTCGCCCGCCACCTACGACGGCGAACCCTGCACCCAACTGGTGATCCGCAATGAGGCGCAGAGCAAGGAGCTTGAACAGACCATTGAACTACTGAGCAACCAGGATTCCCAGACCGGCCTGTCCAACCGGCAGTATTTCATGGCCAAGATGGAACAGACGCTCGCGGCGCGGCGTGAAACCGGGGGCAGCTGTTCCCTGTTCTACATCGTGATCGATGGCTTCCGCGAGATCCGCGCTGAAATCGGCATCACCGCCAGTGACCAGCTGCTCAAGGAGCTGGCACGGATTCTCGCCACCCACATCGACCAGGAGGAGCTGCTCTCGCGCTTCGGTGATCACACCTTCACCATTTTGAGCGACAAGCAGAACCCGGTCGACGCGGAGACCATGGCGGAGCGGTTGCGGCAATTGGTCGAGGCGTATGTCTATCAGCAGACCAATGTCACCTGCTGTATTGGCGTCACGCTGCTGGATCAGGAGATCAGCGGCAGTCAGGATTTCATCAACCGCGCCTATCACGCCTACGAGGCGGCGCGCAATTCCGGCGGCAACCGCTACTCCCTCTACGACGCCGGCGAGATGCAGGCCAGTTACGGGGAAGATAATACCGGCGATGAGGCGCGCATCAATGAGCTGATCCAGCATGCCCTGGAAAACGACCGTTTCCGCCTGGTCTATCAACCGATCGTCAGCCTGCAGGGGGACAGCCGGGAACACTACGCGGTGCTGACCCGGCTGCTGGACAACAATAATGAGGAGATCCTTCCCGACTACTTCATCCGCCATGCCAAGCAGGGGGAACAGATGGCCAAAGTGGATCGTTGGGTCATCAACAGGGCGATCCAGGAACTGGCGGAACAGCGCAAGGAGGGCAAGAAGGTCAACTTCTTCATCAATATCTCCAGCGCCGGCCTGGAAGATGACGGCATGCTGCTGTGGATCTGTGACTGCCTGCGCAAGCACAAGGCCAAGGGCCCCTGGATCACCTTCCAGATACATGAGCGGGATCTGCGCAATCATATCCAGTCCGCGAAGAAACTGATCGAGGGCCTGAAAAAGATCAAGTGCCAGCTGGCCATCGATCAGTTCGGCGCCAGCCCGAAGGCGGAAACCCTGTTAAAGCATCTGGAGGTGGATTTTGTGAAGTTCGATTTTGAACTGATGCAGGAGCTGGCCTCCAGGCAGGACCAACAGGATCAGCTGAATGAACTGAACGCGCTGGCCAGGCAACACAACATCAAGACCATCGCCATGGGGGTGGAGGATGCCAACAGCCTGGCCATCCTCTGGACCGTCGGGGTCAATTACATTCAGGGCTATTTCCTCCAGGAGCCCTCGGAAAGCATCTCCTACGAGTTCAGCTCCGCCTAGCCGCCGTCACGGCATCATGTTGTTCATGAAGTTCATGGGGCGGGCAATATTGTGATTAAAGCGGGCAAAATCCCGCTGCATCATATAGGTGGACTGGGTCATCTGCTGGATCGAGCGATCCATCGATCCGATGGTCTCGAGCATCGGCTCAAGGGTGCTGATCTTGTCGTTGATATCGGACATATGGGCGGACATGGTGCGGATATCCACTGTCATCCGTCCCATATTGTCCGACACGGACTGCATATTGCTGGCCAACCGCGTCATATTGGTATCCACGCTGACCGCCAGATAATGCACGTCCTTGGCCAGGTTGTAGACCAGGAAAAAACCGTAGGCCGCAAGGATGATAAAGGCGAACAGGGAGGGATAGACAATCAGCTCCCAGCGTCGGGCACTGTTCTCGAACGCTTCCGAGAGACGCTCCATCGAATACGCCGGGCCCTGTTCCGGAACCCGCCCCTGATCCTGCCGTTCTTTTTCTTCGACCATCTGCGCCCCCCTCAGGCTGAGCCCGGACAAGATAAATTATCATTTGCTTATATTTTAATAAACTAATGAATACTATCACATACGGATTCTCCTGGCCCCTGTTTTTTCCTTAGGGCTGGTGTACCGGAGCCGGGGGAACCGGCCGACGGCGATTCGCCGCCAGCCGGTAATACACTCAAAAATCGCCAGCCGCGCCACGCCGCATAATGTCGAGAATCACCTGTTTCACCTGCAGTGCCTCCTCCTTCAGCGCGGCGGGCAGCGGCTCACCCCCATGAATCATCAGATCCATATTCAGCGCATACAGCCAGAGTCGCCCCTGTTTATCTTCAACCAGGGTAATCCGGCACGGCAGATAGGCAGAGAAGGCGTCGCTGTAATCCAGCATCCGCGCGGCGGTGAGGGAGTTGCAGAACATGTAGATCTTGACGAAGCGGTACTGCGCGCCGCTTTTCGCCTCCACATCCTTGGACAGGGGGAGCTCCCCCACATTGGAGATGTTGAGCTCATTGGCGACCGTCTTCATGGACAGTTCGACATCCTCGGGTGTCAGCCCCTCCTCTACCGGTACCTTCCAGACGGTTGCCTCGGCGGCATTGCGGGTCTCGACTATTTTCCCGGCCAGTTCCCGGTAGACCTGCACAGCGCCGGGATCGAACCCATCCAGCACGGTCCGGGCTTTCACCACCGCCACGGCGGCGGCGATCACCGCCACCACGCCGATCAGGGCAAACAGATTTCTGATGACATGCATGATTACACCTCTCCCCGGCCTATAATGGCCCTGTGTACCGGGCCGGCTGGTTCATCTGCCGAATCCCTGGCCGCTTATTTAGTCTTATTGTAACTACTCACGGGGTGATTGGCCTGCCTTGTTGGCCGATCTTGATCCAGCCATCACGTGAGGCCGGCAAGACAGGCCAATCACTTACAGACCGGGTGAGTAGTTACGTCTTATTTACTTCAGCATCCCGGGATAAAGTTTTGCACAGAGCGCGTTCAGCTCCCGGCTTCCCTTACCCCGCGGATTCAGCTCAAACACCGCCAGCCCCTCGCTGAACGAGCGGCGAAAAATGGTACGCTGCGACAGTCGCGGTTTGATGAATTTCATCCCGGGCAGCGACACCAGGGCCGCCGCGGCCTCATCGGTTTCCCGCACGGCATGGTGGGTATCGCCCCGATTGATGAAACCGATGATCTCCGGGCTCTTCCCCGCGGTGGTGGAATTTACAAACTGGATGAACCGCTGGGTCGACCAGATATCCGCCTGGGAGGGCGGAACCGGTACCAGGATGCGGTCGGCCAGCTGGATAGCGCGTTTCATCATCTCGATATCCGCGGTACCGATATCGATCAGCACCTCGTCCACGCCATTCAGCCTGTTCCCATCCAGCTGTTTTTTCCCCTTCACGGAGATCCGCGGGTGATACCCCTCTTCATCCCGAACGTCCACCACGTCGCGCAGCGTGGCCTGGGGATCCAGATCGATAACCAGTACCTCGGCTTCCGCCATCGCCAGCCAGACGGCCAGGTTGAAGGTTACCGTGCTCTTTCCCGAGCCACCTTTCAGACTACCCACGACAGTGATCATGCCAGGCCCTTATGTTTGTTGTTCAGATTCAGCCGACCGCTACAGCGGTTATTCAATATCCCTGCCGCCACCCGAGTGCCACACGGGTGGCGTCCCGGCGGCCGGGTCCGTAGGCCGCCTCGCCACGCGCCGGGCGCTGCCTATACCGATAGGGAGCGGTGGTCATCCGCTGCCCGGCCAGTGGATGAAAACGTGGATCCTGGCGGAAACGGGAGTCCCGCGGATAAGCCGGACCGGGTCGGTACGCTGTTGCGACAGGCTGGCCCTGAAATGCCACCGCCTGGGGTAGGGGGCGAAATCGATAATCCGGTCGCGCGCCCGGATAGCCCGCATAGGGCTGGTAACGCCCGGCCAGTGGCCCCGCAACCGCGCGTGGCGCCGGCCGCACCGGCTGCCTGAACCAGGGCCGACCGGGGTACCCGAACTGGGGCGGCGGCGCACCCGCCCCGGCCGGCGGTATCCAGAACGGCGGCGGTTGGAAGGCAGGGGTCACCGGTGGATAGGCCGGGCGTTGGCGATACGGCGCCGGGCGAGGATAGCCCCAGGCTACGACCGGCGGGCGTGGCGGATAGGGATACCCCGTCCATGGCGTTGGCCGCGCTCCATACCCCCTGACCGGGACCGGCAGCGGATAAGCGGCCCAGCGCGGCCCTTGTCCCGGGTAGCCATAGCGGGGCATCCGGGGGGGCGGCAGCGGCGCGATGGGTCGATAACTCACTGGTATCGGCCAGGCCGCGGTACGCGGTAGCGGCGCGTACACCGGCGGTCTGACGCCGGGCCGGACGAAGTACGGCAACTGGCGCACCGGCTGCATGCGATAATGCGGCCGGAAACTGGCAACTCCCCGGCCGGGCGCTGCCGGCACATAGCTGGGCAGCATCTGCTGGGGCAGACCCGCCGGGGTCGCAAATACTCCCCCCGCCATCCCGGCCAGGGTCAAACCGACCGTCGCCATTATCCATCCAAATCTGATCTTCATCGTATTACTCCATGATCATCCGATCACTCAGTGGGTTTCCCGGCAGCCCGTACGTCAGCGTTCCTGACCCGGCTGGGGTACGATTTGCTTGAACTGTTCCGGTATCTTGAACAGCCCCGGGTCCTGCGGCCCGACCATGATGTTCTGCAGCTCACGGACATAGCCTCCCGGATTCGCCTCCTTGATCGCCAGATTGAGTTGCGGATCAAACCAGCGGGTAGAGCGCTGGGCCGGCTGCTCCCCCTGGGTCAGGACCATCTCCCACTTCTCGACGGGACGTCCATGGAGCACTTCCATCGCCAGCAGGCGCTGTTCCATCACCGCCCCTCCCTGGATCTCCTGCCGCAACAGGAATGAGCGCTGTTTGCCGATCCACTGGGTGCTCTCCACCACTCCGCGCGGCGACGGCAGCATCACCTGCCATTTGCTGGCGGGACGGCCATCGACAGGCTCATCACCCAACCGTTTGCAACGGGCGCCGGGGATACCGGCACAGGGGCTCTCCGGCGCTGTCGTCTCCCCGGTCTCCATCCGATATTCGATATAACTTCGCTGCTGTGGATAGAGTACCCAGGTTATCCGCTGCCCGGTATCGATGATATTAACCACCGGCTGGCCATTCTGTTCCATCTCACTGCGTATGCGACTCGTGCCGACATAGATACGGCCGACCCGCTGCCGCTTTTGCGGATCAGTCTGAACAGTATCGGCGGAAAACTCCACCGCGGCAGGGGAGGCCGCCTCGCCCCGAGCGACACCGAGCGCCGCAGCGGACGCCACACCGGGCACCACCCCGGCTACCAGCAGCGAGAGGCCAAGTAACATGCATTGACCACGGATAGACATCTATACCTCCAAAATGGCGTCCGGGTGCGGTCGCCGGACGGGCCTGTTATCTGTTTTATTTCGCTTTCCCGCGCGGGAACACCGGGCTACTCCTGACGGCCTCGCCCCGGTGGCCGGAAGCGGTAGCCCAATTCCGGCGGCGCCGACAGCGGCCCTGCCGGTCTAAGGTAGCGGCCCTTGTCCGGCGGACGCAGGAAGGACGGCCTCTGCGCCGGCGCATTGACGCTGCGCGGACCGGGCCCGAATCGCCGCCCCGGCGATCCATTAGGATAGGCCATGAAAAAACCGCCCTGCACCGCCGGTCGCTGCGGGTAAGGACCGCCTGACGGCGCATAGGCGGGGGGATCGGCCAGCGGCCCCCTCAGGTGATACCCCGCCTCGCCGGAATAGCGCCGCGCCCGCTGCGCGGCCGGGGGCTTGCCCCCCGCTTGGTTCAGGGGACGGAATTTTCCGTACAACGGCCCGGTCCCCTCGGCAAGCAACAGCCGCGGCACCACCAGGGCGCACAGCATGCCCAGGGCGAGCAGCCGCCTCAGCACCATCCTGCCTGCCACCCCGCCTGCCACCGGGTTACTCAATGCCGCTTTCATTATCCACCTTCAGGCGAATCCCGCGCCGCCCCCCCTTGCGTCCAGGCGGTGTCGGCATGGTGTGCAAATCATCTTCAGTGGACGCCGGCTCCGCCACGGGCCCCGAACCGGGCGCGCTGCGTGGCAGCGCGGGCTGGGTCTTGGCGGCCGCCTTCTTGACGGCTTTTTTCTTGGCGGCCGGCTTTTTTCCGGCCGCTGGCTTTTCCCCGGCCAGCGGTTTTTTCTCTGGCGTCGGTTTTTTCCTTGCCGCGGCCTTCCTGACGGCACGCTTAACCGCTGCCGGCCGAGCTATGCCCCTATCCTCACCCCTATCTTCACCAGGTATCGCCTGCCCCACCCCCGGCCCCGGATCCCGCCCCGCTTTCGGCGCGTCCGCCTGGGCGGCTTCACCTCCCGGTGACGGCTGGCCCTGGGTCACCGGTTGCGGCGCCACAGCGGCTTCCATGGCGGCCGGCGTCGCAGCGGATTTACCACGCCGCAGCCGCTCTCCCAGCAGCAGGAAGATTCCACGTCCGGCGTAGAACAGCATCAGCAGCAGGCTGGCGATCTTGACCCATAGCACCAGCAGCAGCGAGGGACCCCGGACGGTGGGCGGAGCGGCCGGGCAGGAGGGCCCATCCGCCAGTTCAGGCAGCGGGGTATTGCCGCCGTCATACCCGGCGGCCGCCACTTCACAAAGCGCGTCGCTAGCCTTCATGCAGCCGAGCGGGATCACGATCAGGGTCAGGATGGTGGAGACCATGACACCCGAGGCCAGCGAGATGGCCATGCCCTGGAAGATCGGATCGGTAAAGATCACGCTGGAGCCGCATACCAGGGCCAGGGCGGTAATCATGATCGGCCGGGTCCGCGTGGTGCAGGCGCGTATCACCGCCTGCTCCACCGATACCCCGCGCTGGATCTCGTGGATGGAGAAGTCTACCAGCAGGATCGAATTGCGCACGATGATGCCGGCCAGGGCGATCCAGCCGATCATCGAGGTGGCGGTGAACTCCGCCCCCATCAGGGCATGCGTGGGGATGATGCCCAGCAGGGTCAGGGGAATCGGTGCCATGATCAGCGCCGGGATGCGGAAATTGCCGAACTCCCACACCACCAGGATATAGATCAGCACCAGCGCCACCATGAACGCCGCCCCCATGTCCCGGAAGGTCTCGAAGGTGACCGTCCACTCGCCGGTCCACTCGATGCTGGAACGGTTGTCGTCGGCCGGCGGCTTGAACCAGAAGGCGTCCACCTTGATCCCGTCGGGTGCCGTGTAATCGGCCGCCAGCAGATCCTGCACCTGGAACATGCCGTACACCGGCGCGGCCAGTGCACCGCCCACGTCGGCCACCACATACTCCACCGGGCGCAGGTCCTTGTGATAGATGATCGGCTCCTCCTGCATCACCTCGAAGGCTCCCAGCTCGCGCAGCGGCAGGGTGACCCCGCTGGTGGACTGGATCGGCAGGTCGCCCAGCCGGTTGATCTGGGAGCGCTCGGCCAGGGGTACCTGGATCAGGATATTGATCGGCTCGTGCCCCGCCTTCTGCTTGACGTCGCCCAGGCGCATCCCGCCCAGCGCCATGGAGAGGTTGCGGTTGATGGTGTCGACCGAGACACCGCGCCGCACCGCCTTCTCGGTGTCCACGCGGAACAGCCAGTATTCATAGCTGCCTCGCAGGTAGTTGTCCACGTCCACCAGGCTCTCCGTCTGCTCGAATATACCGGTCAGATCGGCGGCCAGCTGGCGGCGGATCTCCGGGGTAGGGCCATGCACCTCGGCCACCACCGACTGCAGCACCGGCGGACCGGGCGGCATCTCCACGACGGCAAACCTGGCCCCTGACTCACGGGTGATCTCCCTGACCGCCTCGCGCGCCGCCAGCGCCAGTTCATGACTGCTGCGCTCCCGCTTGCTCTTGTGCAGTAGCTGTACCTGGACCTCGGCCTGCCACGGATCCTGGCGCAGATAGTAGTGCCGCACCATGCCGTTGAAATCGAACGGACGCGCGGTACCCACATACACCTGCAGCGCCGTCACCTCCGGCATTTGGCGCAGCTGCTCGGCGATCCGGTGCGCCAGGTTTGCGGTGACCGGCAGGGCCGTGCCCTCCGGCATGTCCAGCACCACCGAGAACTCGGGCTTGTTGTCCAGCGGCAGCATCTTCACCGTCACCCACTGGGTGTAGAACATGGAACAGGCGAAGAGGAAGCTCCCCCACAACAGCACGCGGAACAGGATGCGCTTGTTGCGCGAGCGGATCAGCGGGGTGAGGATCTTTTCGTAAAAGCGTGCCAGGCGTTGCGTACCCACCTTCTCGCGCTCTTCCGCCACCTCAAGGTAGGCCAGGCTGGGGCGCAGCCAGCGGGAGATGGCCAGCCAGGGAGTGAAGACAAAGGCGGCGAACAGGGAGATCAGCATGGCGGCCGAACCGAGCGCCGGGATCGGCTCCATATAGGGGCCCATCATGCCGGTGACGAAACCCATCGGCAACAGCGCCGCGATCACGGTGAAGGTCGCCAGGATGGTGGGATTGCCCACTTCCCGCACCGCGTCCACCGCGGTATAGGCGTCGGTGGAGCCATTCTCCAGCCAGCGCCGGTAGATGTTCTCCACCACCACGATGGCGTCATCCACCAGGATGCCGATGGAGAAGATCAGGGCGAACAGGCTGACCCGGTCGATGGTGTAGCCGGTCACCCAGGCGTAGAAGATGGTCATCAACAGCACCACCGGGATCACCAGGACCACCACGATGGCCGGGCGCAGGGCGCGGAAGGCAAACAGCACCAGCAGGAACACGAAACCGGTGGCGACGAACAGCTTGAAGATCAGCTCGTTGACCTTGTCCTCGGCCGTCTCGCCGTAGTTGCGGGTGATGCTGACGCCGACATTGGAGGGGATGCGCAGCCCCTTCAGGTGTTCGACCCGGTCGATAATGGCACTGGCCACCGTGACGCCATTGACCCCGGGTTTCTTCGCCACGGCGATGGTCACGGCGGGAATCCCGCTGGCCGGCTGTGCCTGATCGCCGGCCGGTCCCGTGTAGTAGGCCACCAGTTGGCGGGCATCCTCCGGCCCCTGCACCACCCGCGCCACGTCATGCACATAGACCGGCACGTCGTTGTGGGTGCCGATCACCAGGCGACTGATATCGTCGGTGGTCTTGAGGAAGGCACCGGTCATGACGGTGAAGCGGGTATTGCCGGATTCGACCCCGCCCGCCTGCTGTTCACTGTTGGAGGTCTGGATACGGTTGGCCACCTGGTCGAGGCTGATGCCGTAGCCGGAGAGCCGCTCCGGCGAGACCTCGATGGTCACCTGCTCGGCACGCCCGCCCACCACGAAACCGTTGCCGGTATCCGGGATCTCCTTGATGCTCTGCAGCACATCATGCGCCAGCATGCGCAGCTGGCCGTCATCCACGTCCGGCAGGCCGTTGTTGTCCAGATCCTTGGACCAGAGGGTGATGTTGACCACCGGTACGTCGTCTATGCCCTTGGCCTTGACCAGGGGTGGCGACACCCCGGGCGGGATCCTGTCCATGTTGGAGTCGAGCTTGTCGTTCACCTTGACCAGCGAGGGGCCCATCTGCTCGCCCACATCAAATTCGATGGTCACCATGCCCATGCCGCGCTGCGAGGCGGAGTAGACGTGCTTGACGCCGTCGATCTCGCTCATGATCCGCTCCAGCGGCTCGATGGCGAGATTGGAGACCTGGTCGGCGGAGGCACCGGTGTACTGGACGAAGATGTCCACCATCGGCACCGAGATCTGCGGATCCTCCTGCCGCGGCGTCATCATCAGACCCAGCAGTCCCATCAGCATCATGGAGATAAAAAACAGCGGCGAGAGCGGCGAGTTGATGAAGAAGCGCGCGGTACGCCCGGCAAGCCCCAATTGCTCGTCGGTCAGTTGCGCGTTGTTCCGCTCATCTTTATTGGCATCTTCCTGATTCATCATTTTCACACTTGGTTGCAGCGCTATGACAGGCCTGGGTGGCGTCCACGGGTACCGGAGGTTTCACGCCCGTTCAGCGCTGATCCACCGGACGGGTCCAGCCCGAGGCAAGACCGCTTGCCGGATCGCGCAGTATCCGCTCACCGGCGGTCAAACCGGAGAGCACACTGACAAAACCGTTGTCCAGGCTTTCGCCGGCCCGAATCAGGCGCAGTTCCGGGCGGCCGTTTTGGCCTTCCACATAGACCCCCGGCAGACTCCCGTTGTAGCGGATGGAGGAGGCGGGAATGACCGGATGATTGCGCGCCGGGGCGGTGTGGTCCGGCACCCTGACCTTGACATACATGCCGGGCGCGGACACCCCCTGGGGCAGGTCGAACTTCACCTTGACGGTGTGACGCTGTGAATCGGCGGTCGGGAAGATCTGTGCCACCCGCACCGGCACCACCTGCCCGGTAACATCCAGTTCCGCCCGCAGCATCATCTGCTCATAGAGGCCGGGGCGCAGCCTGGCCGGCACGTCCACCATGATCTGCAGATACTCCACATCGGCATACACCAGCAGCGGCTGACCCGGCTGCATGGTATCCCCCACCTCGACGAACTTCTTCAGGATCACCCCGTCGAACGGCGCGAGACTGATGGCATCGCGCAGCTTGGCGTCGATCGCCTGGATCTGGGACTGGGCGGAGAGGATGGCATTCTGTGCCTGGGTGATCTGCACCCCGGAGCTGTACAGGTCGGCGCGCCGTTCCACAGTCTGGTTACGGTTGCCGGAGAAGCCCTCCATCGGCCGGGTGAACATCTGGTCGAACAGGTTCGGCAAGCCCATGCCACCCATCGCCTGCTGGGACTGGGGCGACCAGAGTTCACGGTTATACTGCACCCCGGCGGCGCGCAGTTGCGCATCGGCATTGGCCAGCTGGGCCAGGGCGGCATTGCGCGTGGCCAGCAACTCACTGTCGTCCAGGGCCACCAGCAGCGTGCCCTTTTCAAAGGTATCCCCCTCGATACCGGCCAGGTGCCTTACCCGCCCGGGCAGTTGGGCCGACAGCGTCACCTCCTTGTATGGCATCACCGTTCCGCCGAGCGAGACGGTTGAGGTGCCGCGCGCCTGCTGGACGACGAAATAATCGCCATTCTCGCTCTGTGCCAAACCCTGTTGGGGCAGAACCGCGGCGACACTCAGTGCTATCGCCAGCGTGACCGCATGGACCTGTATTTCCATCTTTTTAGTTATCCCGCCGATTAAGAACTGCTGTTGATATATCATCCTGGGAAAGTTGCCGTGACCGGCAGCCCCCAGGGCACTTTTAGTTTTTCAGGCGTGTTATCCCGCCTTCTGCCTATCAGCTGATGCCCGTCGCCGTAAAACCGGTCTCGCCGGTGCTCAGGCCTTGCCCATGACGGAAAAACTCTTGATGAACGGCGCGGCCATACGCGGATCCTTCAGCATGGAAGCGTAGTCACCCACCTTGAATTTCATCTTGCCCGAGGTAAATGCCACCCCGAGTCCCATTATGCCGGGCGGCTTACTGATCCACTTTTTCCACTGCGCCTCACTACAACGGATATCCCAGTTCAATGGCTCCCCCGTGTAGGCTCCGGCGGATACCGCCCGGCCGTTTTCCACGCTGATCACCCCGCGCGGCTGCGCTTCGCCCTCAAACCCGTAGCCGATCACGCTGCCAAAACCGATCTGCTCAAGGGCGGAGACCAGTTCGGACTCCGCGTTCCACTGGGTCATAAAACTCTGCATCCACTCTTCAGAAAAAAGTTCAGCCATGTCACGCTCCCTCACTTATTAAGATCAAGTCCCTGTCGCCTGATGACCGCCATCGGCGGCTGCAACAGGCAACATGAGTTTATTAAGTATCTCTTATATACTGATATTGATCAATACCCCCGCACCCTCCGCGGTTGAAAAAAGCACCTATAAGTATTTGGGCAAATACGTATTTTTCACTTCCCGTGTCGCCACCGCCCCCCGCCACGGCAGGAGGGATACCGCGCCCCGTTAGTGACCGGAAACCCACCGACAGACTACCACCCACCGTTGCGGCGCGTTAGTATGGCCACTAGATAAATCCGGGGTAACAGTGATCTGAGGCAAATAAGGGCTCGCGCAAGAATAATTCCGCAGTACCGAGGGTGTCACTGGGCCATGTCGGCAAGGCACGCTTTGCAGGCAATGGCTGTTCCCTTGCCAAAAAGCGTAACGCCGCCGACGGGGTCCAGTGGCGACCGAATACCGGAACTTATTTTTGCACGAGCCCTAAACAGCAGTCGGGGCAATACCCCATCCCTACAGCCATACCCGACATCAGGAGCAGTTCATGAACACGGCAGGAAGACTCATCGAAGGACGCCTGAAACATCTTGAAACCCACCTTGAACAAGAGAACCCGGTACTGCTCAGGACAGTACAGAGTTTCAAGAAGCTGGACCGCATCGCCTACCGCACCGGCCTGCTCGGGACGGATGAATCCTATGCCACCCAGATACCCTGGTGGCCGCTGATCGCCGTGCTCGGCACCTTCTCATCCGGCAAATCCACCTTTATCAATCACTACCTCGACTACAAACTCCAGCGCACCGGAAATCAGGCCGTGGACGACAAGTTCACCGTCACCTGCTACAGCCGGGAGAAAACGGCACACGCCCTGCCGGGGGTGGCACTGGACGCGGATCCACGCTTCCCCTTCTACCAGATGAGCGGGGATATCGAGCGGGTTGCCAAGGGCGAGGGGGAGCGCATCGACTCCTACCTGCAGTTGAAGACCTGCCCCAGCGAACGGCTGCGCGGCAAGATCCTGATCGACTCCCCGGGATTCGACGCCGATGCCCAGCGCACCTCCACCCTGCGCATTACCGATCACATCATCGACCTCTCCGACCTGGTCCTGGTGTTCTTCGACGCCCGCCATCCGGAACCGGGCGCCATGCAGGATACCCTGAGCCATCTGGTGAGCAATACCATCAGCCGCAATGATGCGGGCAAGTTCCTCTATATCCTCAACCAGATCGATTCCGCCGCGCGGGAGGACAATCCGGAAGAGGTGGTGGCCGCCTGGCAGCGAGCCCTGGGAGAAAGGGGCCTGACCGCCGGCCGCTTCTACACCATCTATAACCCGGACGCCGCGGTACCGATCGATGACGACAATCTCCGCCAGCGCTTCGAACGCAAACGGGATGCGGATCTGGAAGAGATCCACAACCGCATGCACGAGGTGGAGATCGAACGCGCCTACCGTATTGTCGGGGTACTGGAACGAACCGCGCGGGACATCGAGGAACGGGCCATCCCCGCCGTGCGGGAGGCGATGGCGCGCTGGAAAAGACGCGTGCTCTGGGGCGATGCGCTGGCCTTCGGGCTGCTGTTGATCGCCCTGGTCGCCATCACCCTGAACCAGGGTTATTGGCAGGGATTCAGTTTTGCCCCGCCCTGGCTGGACGCCCTCCTGGCCAGTCCGCCCCTGCAGATCGGCGCGACGATCGCCAGCCTGGCCGTGGTGCTGGGGCTGCATTTCCTGATCCGCTCGCTGGCGGCCCGCAGTCTGTTGGGGCAGCTGAAACGGCAGACGGACAAGCTGGCGGTCCGCGGTAACCTGAGCAACGCCTTCCTGCGTAACACCAAGCCCTGGCGCAGCATCTTCAGCAGCGTCCCGGCCGGCTGGGGACGTGGCGCCAGGAAACGCCTGGCCCAGGTCAAGGAGGATGCCGACAACTACGTGCAGACCCTCAATGACCGCTTCACCAATCCGTCGGGGGACGCCTCGGTACACCTGGAGAACCAACCCCTGCTCGCCGCCGCGCAGATCGAGCCGGATGCGGAGGCGGCATTGAGTCCGGCTTCCAGCGGTCCCTCCTGATTTTCCCGCAACGGTCCCTGCCATGCGTATCGGGGTTGATCTCGGGGGTACCAAGATAGAGGCGCTAGCCCTGGATGAGCGGGGCCAGCACCTGACCCGGCGGCGTATCCCGACACCCGCGGGTGACTACCAGGCCACCCTCCTTGCGGTGGCGGGGCTGATAAAGCGCATCGAACAGGAGACCGGCCGGCGCGGAACGGTCGGCGTCGGCTCGCCCGGATCGCTCTCTCCCGCCAGCGGACTGATCAGAAACGCCAACTCCACCTGCCTGAATAGCAACCCCCTGCAACAGGATCTCGAACGGCTGCTGGAGCGTCCCGTGCGCCTGGCCAATGATGCCGACTGCTTTGCCCTCTCGGAGTCCATCGACGGCGCCGGTCAGGGCTATGCTTCGGTTTTCGGTGTCATCATCGGCACCGGTGTCGGGGGCGGGATCGTTATCAATGGCAGCCTGATCCCCGGCGCCAACCGCATCGCCGGTGAATGGGGACACAACCCACTCCCCTGGCCTGGCGCGGCGGAGCTGCCCGGGGCGGCATGCTATTGCGGAAAAAGGGGCTGTATCGAGACCTTCCTGTCGGGGGCCGGCCTGGCCGCCGATTACCACCGGGAGACGGGAGTATCGATCAGTGGCGCGGCGTTGTCCGAACGACTGGCACAACAGGAGCAAGCGGCGCAACGGGTCATGGCGCGTTACGAGGATCGGCTGGCACGCAGTCTCGCCGCGGTCATCAACCTCCTGGATCCCGAAGCGATTATCCTCGGCGGCGGCTTATCCAACGTCGCGCGACTGTATCAACAGGTACCGCGGATCTGGACGGACTATATCTTCTCTGATGTGGTGCGTACCCGCCTGCTGCCACCGCAGCACGGCGACGCCAGCGGGGTGCGCGGCGCCGCCTGGCTCTGGGCTGTGGACGAACAGGGCTAATTCTACTTTGTCGGATTCTGGTGCAGTGCGGATAGCTTCCGGGTGAAAGGATTCCAAGACAACGCCGTAAACCCATCCCTGGGGGCTCGATGGCGGCATGGCATCCTCGGCTCCGTAAACGGTACATCCCTGTACCACTCCTCCTGCCGCCAACGATCTTGGAATCCTTTCACCCGAAAGCCCTAAGGGCGTTGTGAGCCAGGCGCGGCGGCAGCCGATCACTCATCCGGCAACGGTCCGAGGGCCGGCTCCAGCTCCGCCGCATAGAACAGCCGCCGGTTGCGCCCCGCCTGCTTACATTGGGCAAGCGCGTAACCAGCCTGGCTATAGAGCAACTCAAGCTGATCAACAAGCCTGATGTCCGGCTGCCGGCACAACGTGGTCATGCCGATACTCACGGAGAGATTCACCGGTTCATCCTGCGGCCGCAATTCCAGCTCGGCAACCGCCGCCTGGATGCGTCCGGCCATACTCTCCAGTCCATCCGGCAGGGTATGGGGCAGCAGCAGCGCAAATTCGCTGTCTCCCAGCCGGGCCAGCAGATCACCCGTGCGCGCCTCCTTTTGCAGGGTCTCCGCTATCCGACAGATCGCCTGATCCCCCGCCAGGTGCCCCCATTTGTCATTGAGCCCTCGCAGCTGATCCACATCGATCAGCATCAGCCCCAGCGGGTGACCGTAACGCACCGCCCGGGCGAGCATCGGTTCACCTTCGGCGAAGAAATAGCGCCGATTGCACAGCCCGGTCAGCTCATCCATGATCGAGCGTTCCTGGTAGCGGGCACGCAACCGCTCAGACTCCTCCAGCGACTGGGCCAACGCCTGGGTGCGTGAGCTGATCCGCTCCTCAAGCCGGTTGACCAGACGGTGCAGATGCAGCAGCCGGCCGAGAAAATTGGCGAACAACATGAGAAAATGCTGCTGCCAGGTCTGGAAAAACTCCGGCAGATGATGGGACACATTGAGCACGCCCAACACCTCGTCATCGGAGACGATGGGGGCGGAGATCAGCGAACCATCGCCATAGAACAGGGTGGTGTTGGCGAAGGGCTTGAAACGCGGATCGGTCTTGCAGTTGCGGCAATACTGAATCTGGCCGCTCTCCAGAGCCAGCCCCATGATCCCTTCCCCGACGCTGAACAGCATGCCTGCGCCGCCCGTTGCGGGTTGCTCCGGAACGCGCCGGCCGAAGGTATCCAGGCCACCCCCCACCGCGCAACGCAGCACCTCACCCTCGAGCAGAAAAATCGAACACTGCTCCAGGTCCTGGTACTCGATCAGCGCCTCCAGTGCCCGCTCCAACAACCGCCCTTCCGAGACACCCTCCAACGGTATCCGGGAGAGCAGGCGGATGGCCGAGAGTGAATCGACAAGTGAAAAAAAATGGTCCTGATGGCCAAATATCACATTGGATCTCTTTGGTTGGTATTCTTGTTCATGCGTAACTACTCACCCGGTCTGTAAGTGATTGGCCTGCCTTGTTGGCCGATCTTGGGGGAGTCATCGTGTGAGGCCGGCAAGGCAGGTCAATCACCCCGTGAGTAGTTACGTTCATGCCAGCTGTCCCGCAACCCGTTCCAGATCATCCAACTGGTGGCGCAAGGTCTCTTCGATCTGGGGGGTCCGCTCCCGATCCAGCCCGTCGATGTTATTCAACCAGCGGCAGTCTACCAGCGCATACGCCTCGCCGGTACGAATGGCGCCCACCCAGTCAACCGCGCAATTCAACAGATTGACCGCCGTCTGATGCGCACCGGAATAGCTGCCGTCGCCGAGAGATCCCAGCATGGTCACAATGACGGGTGGCAGGTGCCAGCGCTCGGCCAGCCAGGCCCCCGCTTGCCGATGGTCCAGCCCGAGCCGCTCCCGTTCGATATCCAGCAGTTTTCCCGCCGGCTCCTGTGCCGCCAGCTGCAGGACGCCGGCGTAGGCCTCGCCCATCACATGCACCAGCAGCAGGGCTCCCAGATTATGGAACAGCCCGCCCAGATAGAGCGCTGCCGCATCCGGCCGCCGCACCGCCGGCAGCAACAGGGCGAGTGACCGCGCCAGTTGGCCGGCCGCCAAGGCTTTATACCAGTATCCCGGCAGATCGAAAACAGGACACTTTTCCAGGTCGAACACCCTGGCGACGCTGATGCCCAGGGCGAGGCTCTTGACCATATTCAGCCCGAGTACCCGGATGATGGCCTCCTCCACGCTGTAGACCGGCGCGGGCTGGGCGAAATAGGCCGAGTTGGCCAGCCCCACGATGCGCGCGGCCAGCCCCGGATCTTGATTGATTATCGCCGCCAGTGCCTTCAAGTCGATTTCGTCGTTCGAAACGGCCTCCAGCAGCTGGGCGGCGGTGGTCGAGAGTGGCGGCAGCTGCTTGACCTTGAGCAGTTCCCGCACCGCGCGCTCTTGTTCAGCGTCCATAGCAATAGTGTTCCCGGTTATTTTCGTATCCATGTTAGCGGGGGTTGGCTGGTTTTCTTTAGTGGCTATGGCATCTAACCGAATAACCGGATAAACAGACCGCTTGACATGTTGCAGCGCAACGACCAAGATATAGTGTATTTTTAACACTTAGTAATCGGATAGCCGTGCCTTTTCAGTACCAATACCCCCACCCTGCCGTCACCACCGACGTGGCGGTCTTCGCCCTGCGCGACCAGCAGCTGCAACTGCTGCTGATACGCCGGGCACAGGAGCCGTACAAGGGCCGTTGGGCGTTACCCGGAGGCTTTCTCGAAATCGACGAGGATCTGGACAGCTGTGCCAAACGGGAGCTGGAGGAGGAGACCGGGGTCGCCGATCTCTACATGGAACAGCTCTATACCTTCGGGCGTCCCGACCGGGATCCACGGGAGCGGGTCATCAGCGTCACCTATTATGCCCTGGTGTCGGCCGACAAGCTCAGCCTGTCGCCCGGCAGCGATGCCGCCGAGGCCGCCTGGTTTCCACTGCGCCGGCTCCCGGAACTGGCCTTTGACCATGCGGAGATCATTCACCTGGCACGCGAACGGCTCGCCGCCAAGACCCATTACTCCACTATTGCGTTCCAGCTCATGGCGGAGACATTCACCCTGAGCGAACTGCAATCGGTGTACGAGATCCTGCGCAACGAAAAGCTCGATAAACGGAATTTCCGCAAATGGGCCCTGTCCCTCAACCGCCTGGAAGAGATCGGCGGAAAGCGCCGCAACGGCAATCACCGCCCGGCTAAAATCTACCGACTAACCGCCCCGGATCGGGTCGATATCATACGCTGAGCCGACCAACCACAGAGAGAACACCATGACGCAGACAATCGCTCCTGCAGAAATCCGACCGCACCCGGTCATCGTCCCTCCCCATCCGCAATGGCCGATCCTCAGTGCGGATGAGAAACAGGCGATCAAGGCGCGCATCAAGGCGCTGCTGAAGGCACGCAATGCCGTGCTGGTGGCCCACTACTACACCGATGGCGACCTGCAGGAGCTGGCGGAGGAGACCGGCGGCTGTGTCTCCGACTCCCTGGAAATGGCCCGTTTCGGCGCCCAGCAGGAGGCCACCACCCTGGTGGTCTGCGGCGTCCGCTTCATGGGCGAAACCGCGAAGATCCTCAATCCGGAAAAGCGGATTCTGATGCCCGACCTGGACGCCACCTGCTCCCTGGACGAAGGCTGTCCGGCCGATGAATTCAGCGCCTACTGTGATCAGTATCCCGATCACACGGTGGTGGTGTATGCCAATACCAGCGCCAAGGTGAAGGCGCGCGCCGACTGGGTCGTGACCTCCGGCATCGCCCTGCCGATCGTCGAGCATCTGGCCGCCCGCGGTGAAAAGATCATCTGGGCTCCGGACAAACACCTCGGTCACTACGTGCAGAAGCTGACCGGTGCCGACATGCTGTTCTGGAACGGCGCCTGCGTGGTGCACGAAGAGTTCAAATCGGTGGCCCTGGAAAGGGTCCGGCGACTGCACCCGGACGCCGCCGTGCTGGTCCATCCCGAATCCCCCGAGGCGGTCATCGAGCAGGCCGATGTGGTGGGCTCCACCACCGCCCTGATCAAGGCGGTGGTGGAGATGGACAACAGTGAATTCATCGTCGCCACCGATGGCGGTATCTTCCACAAGATGAAGCAGCTGGCACCACACAAGAAATTGATCGAGGCGCCCACCGCCGGTGAAGGCGCCACCTGCGAGAGCTGTGCCCACTGCCCCTGGATGGGCATGAACGCGCTGCAGAATCTGCTGCAGGTGCTGGAACAGGAAAATAACGAAATCCTGATCGATCCGGACGTCAGGGAGCTGGCGGTGAAACCGATACAGCGGATGCTGGATTTCGCCCGGAGCAGGCAGAAATAGTCAGGGAAGCTGACCCGCTCATCCGGTTGGTGATCGATCATGACTAAACGAGAGAGGGCGTCCTGAAGCGCCCTCTCTCGTTTAACCTGGGGTCCGCAATCCCGACGTCAACTCTCCGGGCCGATCTGCTGGCCGCAGACGCCCGATGACTCGGCATGCTTGCGCAGCCCTTCCACGTCGAGGATTTCGATATGACCGCCCCTCACCTTGACCAGCCCCTGGTCGGTAAAGTTGTGCAGAATTCTTGAGAAGGTCTCCGGCTTCACCGACAGTCGTGAGGCCAGCACCCCTTTCGGGGTCGCCAGTTCAAAGGCGACCCGCGTCTGGCCCTTCAACATGGATTTACCGCACAGATAACCGGCCACCCGGCCGGTGGCACTCTGCAGGGTCAGGTCATCGATCTCCTTGATCATGCGGCGCAGCCGCATGCTCATATCGCCCATGACCCGGAAACAGGTATCGGTCGACTCCCTGAGCAGATCCAGGAAGCCCCGGCTGTCCACCGCGATGAGTCGCGATTTACCGATGGATGTGGCACGTACCGGATATGACGGTTTATCCGAGAACATCAGGGCCTCGGCGAATGTATAACCCGCCGTTACCACTTCAATCACCTTCTCGTTGCCGTTCATGGAGAGCCGGGAGAGTTTTATCTGCCCCTCCTGGACCAGAAAGAAGCGCCTCGCCTCATCACCCACCTCAAACAGGGCCTCATTATCCTGCAAGCGGATCTCGCTGCTCATCTTGCGAACGCGCTCCAATTGACCCTCATCAAGCTGGGAAAAAAGGAAGGCCTCACTCAGTTCGGTCGGCATAATCACACCATCAATAATAACAATTGCTTAACTTTCAGTAAGTTAATATTTGAGGAATGGGTATTTTAGCGCAGAAAACAACTGATGGAAATCACATGGACCTAGATAAGAGGCCAATGCAGTAGTGGCAAAAGCCAGGACCGCTCCTCCGCAATCCCGCGGCGGAGCGGCCGAATTCCGGGTTTTACGGCGCTCAACCCGCGCCGGCGCTGGACGCGCCGGTGGTTTCCGCGTAGGCCGACAGGGCTTCGTTGGTCTGACGATACCGCTGCATGGAGAGCAACAGGTTTTTCATCAGCAGGGCATTCGAAGCGAGGAACAAGAGTCCCGCCAAGTGGGTAAACCAAGCAGGGAACAGGGTGGCCGCCAGGGTCAACAGCATTGCCGCCTGAAACAGATACAATTGCAGGCGCGCGGCCTTGTCAGGGATAAACTCCTTCATGTTCGGCACCTTCACGGTCATGCACATCAGTCTCATCTGCCGGTTCTGCAGGTGGAACCAGGAGAGGAAGGGGACGATCTTGTACAGCATGCCGTTGATTACGGCCACACCCACCCCCAACAGCAGGCCCACGCCGAGGAGTAGACTGTAATGGGGGTCATTGCCGATAGCGGGTGAAACGCTCCCGGCTATCCAGATCAGTGCACAGAACGGAATGAACAGCATGCCGGTACGCCAGAACAGCAGGGTGATATCCGGGACCCGGCGTTTTCGCTGCGACTGCAGCCGGAGAGTCACCCCCGCATAGAGCGCGAAGCCGCAGATCAGAATGAACATTGCAACCTCCGCTACCCAACCGTTCACCACACCGGAGATCGCCCCCAGCATCAGCAGCGTCCAGATCAGCAAGCCGACAAACAGCCCGGGCGCCAGCAGTCGACGCAGGCGGGGCGGGTATTCCGGCGTCACCTGAAACATGGGGACCACCTGATAAGAGATACCGATCAGCAACAGCCCGATCCAGCCCAATATGCCCCAGCCAAGATGGACATCCACCAGCGCGGCGATATCCCCGAACCCCAGGGAGCCGAGAATGCCGCTCCCCAGCAGCACGCCGAACAACAGCGTAATCAGTAAGGCGACAACGGCAAGGCGTATCGCGACAATCGTGGCGCTGACGTGCTTCACCCGCCACAAGGCGATCATAACGGCCACAAAAAACACGATGACGCCTACGCCCATCATGCCCAGCGCCACCGCCTCACCGACAACACTCCCCGATAGAAAGGCAAAAATCAGCAGGCCGGTTCCCAGGGTGATCAGGATATGACACAACGTGCCGACCGCAACCACCCCGGGTACAGGTGAACCCGCGATCACGGGCAGCATCTGCAACAGCGCACCGCACATTACCATTGCCAGCATGCCGAGCGTGATCATATGGGTCAGGCCCAGGGTCAGGGGCGACCAGCGGGTGAGGAACAGATCGGGACCGTTGATCAGCAACATCAGTGCCGCGGCCAGACCAAACAGCGGCGCCGTCAGAAAGTACCTGAAGGGAATCGAAATCGGCGGAGCCTGATCCAGGGAGAGCGTCGCGGTGTTGAGCATCTGTTAACCAAGCCGTCAGTTCATAACCAAACAATAGAGTATCGAACGATAAAGTATCAAACGATGTAAATACTCAGGGGTTGATTGGCCTGCCTCGCCGGCCTCACATGATGGCTTGTTTCCTCGAATACGGCCCCATTTTCAGCGCCTGCCCAAACTCGCTTCGCTCAAACAAGGGCAGGCGTTAATCTGAAAAAGGGGCCGGATTCGAGGCGCCATCAAGATCGGCCAACAAGGCAGGCCAATCACTTACTGACCGGGCGAGTAGTTACCAAACGATACTATATATCTATATCCGAGGAGAACGTTGTGATAAATAAAGGTTCTAGCTACTCGCTGACAGACTCCACAGCTAGGGCCGCGGCAAGATCATCCGTCTTCCAGATGAATACCTCATAGCCCGCCGACTCGTCGCCCCGGCACTGCCAGGAAAAACCGCTTTTCTCCAACAGGGGATAGAGCAGGTGAGGTTCACGCCGATGTAGTACGCGCAGATAATCACCCGGATGCAACTGCTGTATCGTCTCCAGGGTTCGTTCCAACGGCTCACAGGGCTCCAGCATGCTCACATCGATCCGCACTTCCATTAGAGCATTTTCATCTCTTGCAGGGTGGCTTCCGCATCGCCGGCGAATGCCTGATCCGTCATCGGATAAAGCATCTGCTCCTCTTTCATATTGTGCTGCTGCATCACCATCATCATGGTTTCGGAGAGTCCCAGATAACGTTCATCATCCTCATGCGCCACCGCCGCTTCCATGTCCGCCATCAGCTGGCGCATCTGCGCGTGCTCCATGCGCATCATCTGGGTCGGCCCCATTGTCTGGCCGGTACGCTGTTCAAAACCGGGAAAAAGCACCCCCTCCTCCATCGTGAAATGGTTTTCGGTGGTATCACGAAAGGCCTCAAACTTGTCACGTCCCTGCACCCAGTCTCCCTGTGAAATCAACTCCTCCGCTTCAGCAAAAAGTTCATCGCAATGCCGGTGATTGCGTGCCATGGTTTCGGTGATCGTTGTCATTACTCGTATTCTCACATTGTCAGTTTAAAATATTCCGCAGCGGTAGAGTATCGAAAGACCCGCCCCCCGGCACCTTGATTTCAATCAATCCAGAGCAAATTCAAAACGTTAGCGATCCATAATATTCTCTTGACCAAAGTCAAGGAATCCACGGGGAACTGCAGGCCTAATGCCTCCCTGTACACCTTTCGCGGTACTTACAAACGGAAAAATAATGGGGGGTAAC